>JAZPXP010000037.1:0-2102 GCA_045543715.1 Acutalibacteraceae bacterium | reverse complement strand
TCGCTATGTTGCAAAGAATATTGTTGCAGCCTCTTTAGCTGATAAGTGCGAAATTCAGTTGGCCTATGCTATAGGTGTTGCAAAGCCTGTATCTGTTATGATAGATACATATGGCACAGGTAAGGTTTCTGACGATAAATTGGCTGAGGCTGTTAGTAAGGTGTTTGACCTTCGCCCTGCAGCAATTATTGATACATTAAATCTCAGAAACCCCATTTACCGCCAGACTGCTGCATACGGTCATATGGGAAGAACAGACATTGAACTTCCTTGGGAAAAGACCGATAAGACAGAAGAACTTAAAAATGCTCTTTAATATACACCGAGGTAATTCTATAAATGTATAAAATTTTAGATAAAAAGGTTTTAAACGACCAAGTAACCGCTATGACCTTAGATGCACCATTTATTGCAAAGAAGGTTATGCCGGGTCAATTCGTGATTATTAGAATTGATGATGAGGGCGAGCGTGTTCCTTTAACTGTTGCTGATTTTGATAGAGAAAAGGGAACTGTTACAATCATTTTTCAAGCCGTTGGCTTTTCAACTAAAAAATTAGCTATAAAAAATGTTGGAGATAGTATTGAAAACTGCGTAGGACCTCTCGGTCTTCCAACTGAATTTGGCAGACCAAAAAAGGCAATTGTCATAGGCGGCGGTGTTGGCTGTGCTATAGCATATCCTCAGGCAAAAGCTCTCTATAATATGGGGGTCGATACAACGGTAATAGCAGGCTTCAGAAGTAAAGAAATAGTTATTCTTGAGGATGAAATGAAAGCCGTTTCAAACAACTATTATGTTACAACTGATGACGGCTCTTACGGTGAAAAAGGGTTTGTTACAGATGTTTTGAAGCGTTTGATAAGCGAAGAGGAATATGACCTTGTTATTGCAATCGGACCTACCCCTATGATGAAATTTGTTAGCGAAACAACAAGACCTTTTGGTATTAAAACCATTGTAAGCCTTAATCCCATTATGATAGACGGAACGGGTATGTGCGGCGGTTGCCGAGTAACCGTTGGCGGTGAGACAAAATTTGCCTGTGTTGACGGTCCTGACTTTGACGGTCATCTTGTTGATTTTGATTCTTTGATGAGGCGCAACGGTTTTTATAGGGAAGAAGAGGCACATTCTTGCAGAATGGAGGGTGTGCTCAATGGCTAATATGAGTAATGAAAAGGTTAAAATGCCTGAACAAAACCCTCTTATCAGAAATAAAAATTTCCAAGAGGTAACGCTTGGTTATACTCCCGAAATGGCTATGGAAGAGGCATCAAGATGTCTCAACTGCAAGCATAAGCCTTGCGTTTCGGGTTGCCCTGTTAATGTTAATATTCCTGAGTTTATTTCCTTTGTAGCATCTGGTGATTTTGAGGGTGCTTATAACGTTATAACAAAAACCAACTCTTTCCCCGCAATTTGCGGAAGAGTTTGCCCTCAGGAAAGTCAGTGCGAGGGTAAATGTGTTCGTGCAATTAAAGGTGAGAGCGTTGCCATTGGCAGACTTGAACGCTTTGTTGCTGATTACCACAAAGAAAACAATAAAACAGAAATCGAAGATATTAAAAAGAATGGCAAAAAGGTTGCAGTAATTGGTGCTGGCCCTGCAGGTCTTACCTGTGCCGGCGACCTTGCAAAGCTCGGTTACTCTGTTACAATTTTTGAAGCATTTCATACTGCAGGTGGCGTTTTGGTTTATGGTATTCCTGAGTTCAGATTACCAAAATCAATAGTTGCAAATGAAATTGAAAACCTCGAAAATTTAGGCGTTGAAATACTTACCGATATGGTAATCGGCAAGGTTTTATCGGTCGATGAAATTATTGAAATGGGCTATGAGGCGGTATTTATCGGCTCGGGTGCAGGTCTTCCTATGTTTATGGGAATTGAGGGAGAAGATAGTGTTGGCGTTTATTCTGCTAACGAGTTCTTAACCCGAATTAACCTTATGAAAGCCCATCTTGACTGTTATGCAACACCTATTAAAAAGGTTAAAAATATTGCAGTTGTTGGCGGCGGCAATGTTGCAATGGATGCTGCAAGGTGCGCTAAAAGACTTGGTGCTGATAATGTTTACATTATCTATCGCCGAGGCGAAG
>JAZPXP010000036.1:0-2141 GCA_045543715.1 Acutalibacteraceae bacterium | reverse complement strand
CAAGAAGAATTGCGAGTAACTTTTTCATTTTGAAAATCTCCTCTTTTTTTAAAATTTATGTAAATTTTATTACATACTACTTACGGAAAGTGAGCGAACTATCGCTCATACTTTCAACTATTGCCAAGGATTCAACCTTAACGCCTTTTTCTCTAAGCCTATCTCCGCCTTGCTGGAAGCCTTTTTCAATAGCACAAGAACAACCAACAACCTTAGCCCCAGCTTGTCCCACAATATCAATAAGACCTTCAAGTGCTTTGCCGTTTGCAAGAAAATCGTCAACAATAAGCACCCTATCATTTTCCTTTAGATACTCTTTATTAACAACTATAGTATAATCTACACCGTGGGTATAGGAATGAACAACGGTACTGTAAACCTCACCCGAGATATTATGACTTTTATGCTTCTTAGCAAAAACCACGGGCAGATGCATAGCCGCAGCAGCAGCCATGGCAATAGCAATACCCGAAGTTTCAACAGTTAATATTACGTTTGGTTTTTCGCTTTCAAAAAGGCGCGAAATCTCCTTGCCCATTTCCATAAGGAAATCAACATCAAGCCTATGATTTAAAAAAGAAGTTACCTTCAGAATATTACCGGGAAGAACAACACCCTCTTTGAGAATTTTTTCTTCTAAGGCTTTCATAAGGCAACTCCTCTCATTCGGAATTTTAAGTATAAATTTATAGTACTATCGTATCATAAATCGACAACATTGTCAATAAACTAATACATTTTTTGCTAAAAAATTAGGGAACGGTTAAGCCGTTCCCTAATAATTATTCAGTTATACAGTCAGCAACATAAATACCCATTGCTCCCGACTGTGAAAGTCCACGGCAGATACCGCTACCATCACCTATTATATAAACTCCGTCTGTAAGCTCAAACTTATCGTTTATAAACTCAGGGCGAATGGAATAATACTTGCTTTCGCAGCCGTAAAGCAAGGTGTCGTCATTAGCAGTACCGGGTGCCACCTTGTCAAGCGCATAAATAGTCTCTATAATATTTGTTAAAATTCTATGAGGCAAAACAAGTGAGATATCGCCTGCAGTAGCTTTCAAGGTCGGCTCAACAGTATTCTGAGAAAGCCTGTGCTCATTAGTTCTTCTGCCTCTGATTAAATCACCGAAACGCTGAACAATAACATTATCCTTGCCTATCATATTAGCAAGCCTTGAAATGCTCTCGGCATACTCGGTCGGCTGATTAAAGGGCTCGGTAAAGCGAATTGAAGAAAGAATTGCAAAGTTGCAGTTTTCGGTTCTCTTTTCATCCTCAGCAAAGGAATGACCGTTTGCGGTTATAATTCCGTGATTATTCTCTGCCGACACAAGACCGCCCTTATTGAAGCAGAACATACGGCATCTATCCTCAAAGGTCTTGGTTTTATAGAGGATTTTCGGCTCATAAATCTTATCGGAAAATTCTTTCCATATAATATCCTTCATTTCAACGCGAACGCCGATATCAATATGATTTGAATGCATTTTAACACCGAATGAGCGGCAGAAATCTGCAACGAAATTAGCACCGCCTCTGCCTGTTGCGATGATGATTTTTGAGGCAGCGATTTCCTCACCGTTTTCATATTTAAGGATATAACCGCTATCAGACCTTTCGACCTTCTCACAGTTATAGAAGCTAAGCATCTCAACTCCCATTTCACCGATGGCCTTGATAAGATTCTGCATGGTTACATAGTTTTTATCGGTACCCAAATGCTTAACATTCATATCGAGAAGTCGGAGATTATTCTGCAAGCACTTAAGCTTTAAATCCTCGTTCGATTTATAAACCTTAACCTCACCCGAGGTGCAATATTTATTGAGGATTTTATCAACCTCATCGATATACTGATTAGCTTTGGCCTCGCCAAGCTCTTCGCCCAATGTTCCGCCATAAGCAGTACCGAGGTTGAATTTACCGTCAGAAAAGGCACCCGCTCCCGCATAACCGCTTGTTATACTACAGGTTTTGCAATGAATACAGGTTTTTTCTCTTCCCGCAGGGCAATGTCTTTTTTCAAGAGTGTTGCCCCTTTCGGTTATAACGATTTTTATCTCAGGGGAATTCTGTTTGAGGCGATAAGCCGCCATAAGACCGCCTATTCCTCCGCCGATAATAGCAACATC
>JAZPXP010000035.1:0-49316 GCA_045543715.1 Acutalibacteraceae bacterium | reverse complement strand
ACAGGTTTTATGCACCTTCTCGGCCTCAAGCGGTGAGCAAACAACACCGTCAAGCCCTGCCTTCTCGGCATTCTGAGCATAATGCATAACAACCTTATCAATAGGCTCTTTAATGAGCAAATCGTTTTCCATTCTTTCCTGATCGGTTGAGGTTAGCTGGGTAACAGCAATAAGCAAAGGTCTTGTGCCGTCAGGACGGGTTAATCCCTCTAAAGCCGCCTCCATCATAGAGATAGTTCCTGCGGCGTGAAGATTAGTCATATCAACATCAAGGCGGGATAAAACTGCCATTGATTTTTTAACTGTATTTGGGATATCATGAAGCTTTAAATCAAGGAAAATCTTATGGCCTCTCGCCTTAATTTCACGAACAATTTCAGGACCCTCTGCATAGAAAAGCTCCATACCTATTTTTACAAAAGGCTTTTTATCGGTGAACTTATCAAGAAACTTGAAAACCTCTTCCTTGCTCGAAAAATCGCAAGCAATAATTACATCCTTACCCATTATGCGCTCCTCCTATAATTTCCTCAAGACTGTTAATTCTATATTTTGCCATTACCCGAGGTAAATCTTCAATTATATTTTTGCAGGCATAAGGCTCTATAAGGTTAGCCGCTCCCACCTGAACGGCAGTAGCCCCTGCAAGCATCATTTCGATAACATCCTCGGCAGTTGTAATTCCGCCCATACCGATAATCGGGATTTTAACCGCATCAAAAACCTGATAAACCATTCTAAGAGCCACAGGCTTTATAGCCGCTCCCGAAAAGCCGCCCATCTTGTTTGCTAAAATAGGCTTCTTTGTTTTAAGGTCTATTCTCATACCGAGAAGTGTGTTAATAAGGCTTAATCCGTCAGCCCCTGCCGCCTCGCAAGCCTTTGCGATTTCGGTTATATCAGTAACATTGGGAGACAACTTTATGTAAACCGGTTTATTTGTTACCTTCTTAACCGCCTTTGTTACCTCTTCGGCATTTTTGGCACTTGTTCCAAAAGCCAAGCCGCCGCCGTGAACATTAGGGCAAGAGATATTAACCTCAAACCAACCGATTTGGTCTTCTCTATCTAATTTTTCGCAAGTATAAGCATAATCCTCAACCGAAAATCCGCTTACATTTGCCATAACCTTTTTATTAAAGCATTTTTTGAGTTTTGGAAGCTCCTCGGAAATAACCTTATCAACACCTGGATTCTGAAGTCCTACCGAGTTAAGCATTCCCGAAGCCGTTTCGGCAATTCGGGGGGTATCATTTCCAAAACGGGCATCCTTGGTTGTTCCCTTAAAAGAGAAGGTTCCAAGCATATTTATATCATAAAGCTCGGCAAACTCATAGCCAAAGCCAAATGTTCCGCTTGCGGGGATAATAGGGTTGGAAAGCTCAATTCCGCTCAAAGTAACCTTAGTGTTTACCATATTATCTCCTCCCTTAAAAGCACGGGTCCATCCTTGCAGATTCGCTTGTTGCCATACTTTGTTTTGCAGCTGCAACCCATACAAGCACCAAAGCCGCAGCCCATTCTTTCCTCAAAGCTATACTGACCGCTAACCTTTACGGCGTTTTCAATAGCTCTGAACATAGGCTCGGGTCCGCAGGTATAGAAATAATCATAGTCAATCTGCTCCATAGCATTCGTAACAAAGCCTTTTATGCCGTATGAGCCGTCAACTGTTGTTATGTAAACCTTAGCACCAAGTTCCTCAAACTCATTCTTATAGAAAATCTCGGTCTCATTATTAAAGCCTAAAACAACCGAAACCTCTTTACCCTCTTTAATCAACTCTTTGCAAAGCTTATAAAGAGGCGGAACTCCAACGCCGCCGCCGATAAGCAAAGGCTTATCTTTGCTTTTAGAAACATCAAAGCCGTTACCAAGACCTACGAGGATATCGAACTCATCGCCCTTCACTGCTTTGCTCATAATCTCGGTGCCCTCGCCTACAACCTTATATATAACGGTTATGGTGTTCTCACTGTAATCGCAAACCGAAATCGGACGTCTGAGATAAAGACCCTCAATTTTAAAGTTTATAAACTGCCCCGGTTTTGTTAACGCCGAGGTATCACCCTCAAGCTCCATCTTGAAAACGGACGGAGCCAAAGGCATATTAGAAATTACTTTGTAAATTCCCTGTGTCATACTACTTTCCTTTATGCATCAATAGTTGAGATTGTAAGTGTTGTTTCCTCTAAAACATCGAGAAGAACTCTTACGGTATCAAGCGAAGTGAAGATATTAACATTATTTTCGGTTGCACTTCTGCGGATTTCATAACCATCGGTTTCAGGACCCGAAGAGTTAATATCCCTTGTGTTTATAACATAAGCAATATGTCCCTGACGGAGTGCCTCAGGAATTTCATCGCTTCCATCCCCTATCTTCTTGAGACTATGGGTGCGGATACCGTTTTTCTTGAGGAATTCAGCAGTGCCCTCGGTTGCCTCGATATTAAAGCCGAGGTTATAGAAACGGCGGATAAGAGGAAGTGCCTCTTCCTTATCGTCATCTGCGATAGTTGCAAAAACAGTTCCGTAATTCTGAAGCTTCATCCCCGAAGCCTGAAGTGCCTTATAAAGTGCACGGTTGAGCTTATCGTCATAGCCGATGGCTTCACCTGTTGACTTCATTTCGGGTGAGAGATAAGCATCAAGTCCTCTGATTTTGTTGAAGGAGAATACCGGAACCTTAACATAATAACGCTTTTTCTCATCAGGATAAATATCGAATATTCCCTGTTCCTTAAGGGTCTTGCCCAAAATTACCTCGGTTGCAATATCGGCAAGTGAATAACCGGTAGCTTTAGAGAGGAAAGGAACAGTTCTCGATGAACGGGGATTAACCTCGATTATATAAACATTCTCATCCTTATCAACGATAAACTGAATGTTATAAAGACCAACAATTCCAATTCCAAGACCTAACTTCTTGGCATACTGCAAAATTGTTCCCTTAACCTTGCCCGAAATACTGAAGGTTGGGTAAACGCTTATAGAGTCTCCCGAATGGATACCTGTTCTTTCAACAAGCTCCATAATACCCGGAACGAAAACATCCTTACCATCACAGATGGCATCAACCTCAACCTCTTTACCTGCAATATATTTATCAACCAAAACAGGCTTGTCCTCATCAATTTCAACGGCGGTTTTAAGGTAATGGCGAAGCTGAGTTTCATCGGCAACGATTTGCATAGCTCTGCCGCCTAAAACGAAGGAGGGACGAACTAATACGGGGTAACCGATTTCAGCAGCCGCTGCAACTCCTGCTTCAATATTGGTAACCGCTTTACCCTGAGGCTGCGGAATATCAAGGCTCTTAAGCACCTTTTCAAAGCTATCTCTGTTCTCTGCTCTTTCAATTGCATCACAGTCTGTTCCGATAATCTTAACTCCACGCTTCATAAGAGGCTCAGCCAAGTTAATCGCAGTTTGACCGCCCAAAGAAGCGATAACTCCTATCGGCTTTTCAAACTCGATAATGTTCATAACATCCTCGGTTGTGAGCGGCTCGAAATAAAGCTTATCCGAGCAAGTATAATCGGTTGAAACGGTTTCGGGGTTATTGTTTATGATAATAGCCTCATAGCCCGAATTTTTGATGGTTGTAACGGCGTGAACGGTTGAATAGTCAAACTCAACACCCTGACCGATACGGATAGGTCCTGCACCCAAAACTATAATCTTCTCTTTATCGGTAAGAATTGACGCATTCTCACCGTTATAGGAAGAATAGAAGTAAGGAATATATGCGTTTGTATGGCAGGTATCAACCATACGGTATACAGGCATAAGTCCCTTTTCTTTGCGGAAGTTATAAACCTCAAGCTCTGTGCAGTTCCACATTCTTGCAACATATTTATCAGAGAAGCCCATTTTCTTGGCATTCTCTAAGGTTTCTAAATCAAAAGCATTTCCTTTGAGGCTTTCTTCCATATCAATAATGTTCTTGATTGCCTCAAGGAAGAATGGGGTGATTTTGGTAATCTCGTGAATTTCTTCAACGGTGGCGCCCCTATAAATAAGCTCTGCTATTGCAAAGAGGTTATCATCTCTGAACTCGCCGATATATGCTCTGAGTTCATCATCGGTCATATTATCAAACTTATGATGATAAAGGTGGTTAACGCCGATTTCAAGCGAGCGTGTACCCTTAAGCAAGCTTTCCTCTAAGGTTGAGCCTATTCCCATAACCTCACCGGTTGCCTTCATCTGAGTTCCAAGGCTGTTAGAAGCACTTGTAAATTTATCAAATGGGAAACGGGGGAGCTTGGTTATAACATAATCGAGCTTAGGCTCGAAAGCGGCAGTTGTGTTAGCAATTTTAATATCCTCAAGCGCCATACCAACTGCAATTTTAGCAGTAACCCTTGCAATCGGGTATCCGCTTGCCTTTGAAGCCAAAGCAGAGGAACGGGATACACGGGGGTTAACCTCAATGAGATAATATTCGCTTGTATGAGGATTAAGTGCAAACTGAACATTACAGCCGCCCTCAATTTTGAGCTCACGGATAATCTTAATCGCACTGTCATTAAGCATTTTAAGGTCATGGTCGTTAAGTGTCATAATCGGGGCTACAACCAAAGAGTCGCCTGTATGAACACCAACGGGGTCGATATTTTCCATACCACAGATAGTTATTGCGTGGTCATTAGAGTCCCTCATAACCTCGAACTCGATTTCCTTATATCCCTTAACACTCTTTTCAATAAGCACCTGATGAACAGGGGATAATTTAAAAGCGTTAATGCCGATTTCAATGAGTTCTTCCTCATTGTATGCGAAGCCGCCGCCTGTTCCGCCCAAGGTGAAAGCAGGGCGAAGAACTACGGGATATCCGATTCTCTCAGCTGCCTCTTTTGCCTCCTCAATGCTATAGGTAATCTCAGAGGGAATGGTCGGCTCGCCGATTTCCTGACAAAGCTCTTTGAAAAGTTCCCTGTCCTCAGCTCTTTCGATACTCTCGCTCTTAGTGCCTAGCAGTTCCACTCCGCACTCCTTGAGAATACCCTTTTTCTCAAGCTGCATAGCAAGGTTAAGACCTGTCTGTCCGCCGATACCTGGAACAATCGCATCAGGACGCTCATATCTTAAAATCTTAGCAATATATTCAAGGGTTAAAGGCTCCATATAAACCTTATCCGCAATGGTTGTATCGGTCATAATGGTTGCAGGGTTTGAGTTGCAAAGCACAACCTCATACCCCTCTTCCTTAAGCGCCAAGCAAGCCTGAGTTCCTGCATAATCGAACTCTGCCGCCTGACCTATAACAATAGGACCTGAGCCTATAATCAAAACCTTTTTAATGTCTGTTCTCTTTGCCATTTTTATTCCTCCGTTAAATATACTGCTTTATTATCTTTTACCGTTAATAAACATTTGCCGAAAACCTTTTGGTCAGAGAAGGGGGTTGCCCTGCCCTTCGATAAAAACTCATCCGGCTTTATTTCATATTCCTCGTTTAAATCGAAAACGCAGAAATCTTTAGTTTCAGGAAGATTAAACCTCTTCCTCGGGTTTATACTCATAAGTTCTATGAGCTTTTCAAGGGTTATAATTCCCTTTTTAACAAGAAAAGTGTAAAGCACAGGGAAAGCCGTTTCAATGCCTACAACTCCCATAAGGCTCTTCTGGAGACCTTTTGATTTTTCCTCTTGTGAATGGGGTGCATGGTCGGTTGCAATCATATCTATCGTTCCGTCCTTAATGCCCTCGATTAAAGCCAGCCTGTCCTCCTCGGAGCGAATGGGCGGATTCATCTTAAATCTGCCCTCCTCCTTTAAATCATTATCATTCATAACAAGATAATGGGGAGCGGTTTCGCAGGTTATATCAACACCCTCAGCCTTGGCTTTTCTTATCAGCTCAACACTTTCCTTTGTTGATATATGGCAGACATGGTATTTACAGCCCGTTTCTCGAGCTAGAGCAATATCTCTTTCTATCGGCTTCCATTCGCTTTCAGAGCAAATTCCCTTATGCCCGTTTTTCTTGGCATACTCGCCATCATGGATATACCCGCCTCTTAAAAGACTGTTATCCTCGCAATGAGCCACGATTATTTTGCCGAGCTTTTTGGCTTTTTTCATCGCCTCAAGCATCATTTCTTCGCTTTGAACTCCCCTGCCGTCATCCGAGAAAGCGATAGCATCTTTGCTTAAAGCCTCAAAATCAGAAAGCTCCTCTCCCTTTTGCCCTATTGTTATCGAAGCATAGGGGTGAACATTTATAACGGCATCTCTTTCGATTATTTCGAGCTGAACCTTTAGGTTTTCATAGCTATCGGGAACGGGGTTTAGGTTGGGCATAGAGAAAACATCGCTATATCCGCCTTTGGCTGATGCCTTTGTTCCGCTTTCAATAGTCTCCTTATATGAAAAACCCGGCTCCCTGAGATGAACATGCACATCACAAAAGGCCGGAAAAACAAAGCAATTATTAAATTTAGAAACAATAGCACCAATATTAGAATTTTCAGAGGTTTTCAAATCAAAAAAAAACTCCCCTAAGGAAAATGCCTTGTTCTTATAAACATTAACATTTTTGAGGGAAATTCTCATTATGAAACCGCCTTTCTAATTATCTTAGTTATTTTATCATAAGGCTTATGAGTTGTCAAGCAAAAACCAACCCTAAATTTAAAAATCTATCTATTTTATATATTATACATATACTTGAAAATTGTTTTTGGAAATGTTATTATAGTTTTAACAATTTTTTCAAAAGGAATGCTTATGAAGGTTTATTTTTATACTCTCGGCTGCAAGGTTAATCAGTATGAAACCGAGGTTATGCGAGAGGAATTTAAAAAAGAAAAGTTTGATATTGCGAATGAGGGCGAGCCGTTTGATGTTGCGGTTATAAATTCCTGTACCGTTACGGCAGAGAGCGATAGAAAAACCCGCCAAATTCTTCATAGAATAAGAAGGCAAAACCCCGATGCCGTTATTGTGCTGACAGGCTGTATGGTCCAAGCATTTCCGAAAGAGGCAGAGAACTTTTTAGATGCCGATATTGTTATCGGCAACACCGATGTTAAGAAAACAGTTGAAAAAACTATCGAATTTTTAAAGAATAAGAAACGCTTTTTCGAGGTTTGTCCCCATCTTAGAAACGAAGACTTTAATACTCCCTCTCTTTCAAGCTTTGCCGAAAGAACAAGGGCTTATATGAAGATAGAGGACGGTTGCGAGAGGTACTGCACCTATTGTATAATTCCCTTTGCCCGTGGTTTTGTTCGCTCAAAACCCCTTGACGAGATTAGAAAAGAGGCTAAAGCCTTAGCCGAAAACGGCTTTTCAGAGATAGTTTTGGTTGGAATTAACCTCACCTCTTACGGCAAGGGCGAGGATATCAACCTTTGCGATGCGGTTGAGGCAGTAGCCGAGGTTGAGGGAATAAAAAGGGTGCGTCTTGGTTCTCTTGAGCCCGACCATATAAGCGATGATATGCTTTTAAGATTTAAAATGCAAGAAAAGTTTTGTCCGCAATTCCATTTATCTCTTCAGTCTGGTTGCGATAGAACCCTTAAGGCTATGAACCGAAAGTATGATACCGCCTTTTACAGAGATTTGGTGCTAAGAATCAGAAAAATCTTCCCCGATTCTGCTATTACAACCGATATTATGGTTGGTTTTGCAGGTGAAACAGAACAAGATTTTAAAGAAAGTCTTGCCTTCGCCGAAGAAATCGGTTTTGCTAAGGCTCATATATTCTGCTATTCGAGAAGAGAGGGCACCTTTGCCTTCAATATGCCAAATCAGGTCGCAAAGGCAGAAAAGCACCGCCGAAGCCTAATGCTTGCCGAGACTTGCAAAAAAAGCGAGGAAAAATTCTTATCCTCCCTTATCGGTCAACCGCAAGAGGTTTTGTTTGAAACCGAGGAAAATGGCTATTTTGAGGGCTATACTAAAAACTATTCAAGAGTGCGTGTTATGTCAACCGAAAATTTATGCGGCAAATACCGTTCTTGCCTTATAAAAGAGCTTGACGGAGAAATACTGACAGGAGAGTTAATTTAAAATGGAAATTCTATCCCCCGTTGGCAATTTTTCAATGCTTGAGGCAGCGGTGAGGAGCGGTGCCGATGCGGTATATTTAGGACTCAAGGATTTTTCCGCCCGCAGAAACGCCGAAAACTTCTCAAAAGAAGAACTTAAATCCGCAATAGAATACTGTCATATCAGAGGGGTGAGGGTTTACCTTACCCTTAATATTCTTATTAAAGAAGATGAACTGCAGAATGCTTTTAACTTGGCAAAATTTGCATATACTTCGGGAATTGACGGAATTATTATTCAGGACTTAGGTCTTGCTAAAATTTTAAGCGAGAATATTCCTGAACTTGAGCTTCATGCTTCAACTCAAATGTCAGTCCATTCACCATCGGCTTTGATACCCCTTAAAAAATTAGGCTTCAAGCAGGTTGTGCTTGCCCGTGAAATGAGTAAAGCTCAAATTGCCGCATTTTGCGAAAAGGCAAAAGAGCTTGGAATTAAGGTTGAAGTTTTTGTCCACGGTGCTTTATGTATGTGCCTTTCGGGACAATGCTTGCTCTCAGCCTTTTTAGGCTCGAGAAGCGGAAACAGAGGGCTTTGTGCAGGTCCTTGCAGACTTCCCTTTAAAGCCGAGTGCGGAACAGGATATGATTTGAGTCTAAAAGATTTATCCTTAGTGGATTATATCGAAGAGCTTAAAAATATGGGTGTTTCTTCCTTTAAAATCGAGGGCAGAATGAAGAGAGATGAATATGTTGCTGCTGCAACAGCCGCTTGCAAAGCAGCCCTTGAGGGAAAAAGAGACGAGGAGCTTCTTGAAACTCTAAAAGATGTCTTTTCCCGTTCGGGCTTTACGGACGGTTATTATACAGATAATTTAGGCAAGGATATGTTCGGCATCAGAACACGGGACGATGTTTTGTCGGCAAACAAGGCATATCCTTATCTTCATTCGCTATACCGTGCCGAAAGGCAGAGTGTTGCTGTTGATATAAAAGCCGAAATTTTAAAGGATAAGCCGATAAGCCTTACTATTTGCGATGATGAAAAAAACACTGTAACAGTTAAAGGTTCTGTTCCCGAAAAGGCACAAAACAAGGCATTAAACCCCGATGATACACTTAAAAGTTTATCAAAGCTCGGCTCAACCCCTTACTATGCAATAGGGGGCGGTTTAAAGTTTGATGAAGGGCTTTTCGTTTCGGCAAAGGACCTAAATTCTCTTCGCAGAAATGCGGTTGAAGAGCTAAATAAATTAAGGGCAAAAACCGATAGGAACTGCACCGCTGAATACAGTCTCAAAAAAGATTATGTAAACCAAAATAATGCTCCTGAAATCTATGCGAGATTTGAAAACATAGACCAAATTCCCGATGATTTAGAGGGTGTTAAAGGTATCATTTTGCCTTTGGAAAATGCCAAGAAAACACAATTTAACGGCGAGCTTATCATTGATATTCCAAGAGGGATAAAAAGTGAAGAAAAAATCCTCGAAAGGCTCAAAAAGGCAAAAGAAAATGGCTTTAAAAAGGCTCTTTGCCCCAATATTGCACTGATTTCAGTCATACAGGAAGCAGGGCTTGAGGCTATAGCAGATTATTCTCTTAACATAACAAACAGCGAAAGCCTTTCTCTTATTTCCGACTTTGGATTAAAGGGTGCGGTTGTATCCCCAGAGCTTAGTATCTCAGAAAGCAAAAATATAAGCGGTTTAAAAAAGGGATTTATCGCATACGGAAATATCCCTCTTATGCTTTTCAAAAACTGCCCGATAAGAAACGGCAGAACTTGTGCCGAATGCGATAAAAAAGGTGTTTTGAAGGATAGAATGGGGATAGAATTTCCTGTTCGTTGCAGAGAGGGTTTCAGCGAACTTTTAAACTCTGTGCCGATTTATCTTGCAGATAAAAAAGAGGCTTTAGAGGGCTTTGATTTTTATATCCTTTATTTCACAAGGGAAAGCAAACAAGAGACTCAAAAAATCATAAATAACTATAAAACGGGCGCCCCTTGTTCCTTTAAATATACACGTGGACTTTATTTCCGCTCGGTTATGTAGTTTATTGTTGATATTTTCCATTTAATTAAGTATAATATATGTAGATAAGTATAAGGGGGCTTTTTTGTGGATTGCAAAAAGTTTTTCGAACAAATAAACGGCAAAAAAATTGCTATGTGCGGAATTGGAATTTCCAACACTCCGCTCATTCTTGATTTTCTCTCAAAGGGCGCAAAAGTTTATGCCTGCGACCGCCGTTCCAGAGAGCTTATAGGCCCTATTGCCGACCAGATTGAAGAGGCAGGCGCCGAGCTTTGCTTGGGGGAGGGTTACCTCGATAATTTAGAGGTTGATATCATCTTCCGCACCCCCGGTATGAATTTTAATCTTCCCGAGCTTGAGGCCGCAAGAAAAAAGGGTATTGCGGTTACAAGCGAAATGGAGGTTTTCTTCGATTTATGCCCTGCAACCGTTTTTGCAATTACCGGCTCGGACGGTAAAACCACAACAACAACCCTTATTGCCAAAATGCTCGAAGCTGAGGGCAAAAAGGTTTTCGTTGGCGGAAACATAGGCAAGCCCTTGCTTCCCGAAATAGAAAATATAAACGCTGAGGACTTTGTTGTTGCTGAGCTTTCCTCTTTCCAGCTTATTTCTATGAGAAAGAGTCCCGATGTTGCGGTTGTTACCAATGTTGCCCCAAATCATCTTGATGTTCATAAAAGTATGGACGAATATGTTGAGGCAAAGAAAAATGTTATTCTCCATCAAAACGCCTTTTCGCGCACTGTTTTAAACAGAGATAACGATATAACCGAGTCTTTCAGACAATTTGTCAGAGGTCAGTCCTTAGGCTTTAGTATGGAGCGTCAGCTTCATAACGGCGCTTGGCTTGATAGCAAAGGTTATCTTCACATGGCATACAGAGGCATTGATGTTCCGGTTATGCATAAAAAGGATATAACTATTTTGGGCGACCATAATGTTGCCAACTACTTAACCGCCATTGCGGCAGTTTGGGGTTATGTTGGGGTTGACACTATTAAAAAGGTTGCTAAAGAATTTAAAGGCGTTGAGCATAGAATTGAATTTGTTAAAGAGGTTGAGGGGGTTAAATATTATAACGATTCCATCGCCTCTTCGCCGACAAGAACTATAGCAGGTCTTAAAGCCTTCAACCAGAAGGTGCATCTGATCGCCGGCGGATATGATAAGCATATCCCCTTTGAGCCAATGGTGCCTTATATCTTGGAAAAGGTCGAAAAGCTTTATCTTTGCGGAAATACCGCCGAAAAGATTGAAGATGCAGTCAGAGCGAGCCTTGATTATAAGGGAACTCCCGAGATTATCCATTGCGAAAATATTGAGGACGCTGTAAACAAGGCTCATAAAAATGCTAAGAAGGGCGATATTGTAACACTTAGTCCTGCTTGCGCAAGCTTCGATAAGTATCCGAACTTTATGGCAAGAGGAAATCATTTTAAAGAATTGGTGAACAAACTTTAATGGAAATTAAAGAACTTTTATTCGAACTTTCAAGCAGAGATGCTGTAGGTAATATCAGCGATGCCGCCGATTTTGCCGAAAAAGAGCTCTCAAAATATATGCCTGTTAAAAGACAAAGCAATTTAAATATTATCGGCAAAATCAAGGGCGAGAGTGATTATACCATTATGCTTGACGCTCATATCGACCAGATTGCGATGGTTGTTACCGATATTGATGATAACGGCTTTTTAACCGTTTCGAATGCTGGCGGAATTGATATTCGCGCCCTATCTCCCAGAGCGGTTACTGTTCACGGGAAGGAAAAAATCACCGCTGTTTTTGCAAGTATCCCTCCTCATTTATCCTCTGACGAGGAAAAATATAATGATATTTCAAAAATAAAGCTCGACAGTTTGCTAGGCAAAAAGGCTAAAGAGGTTATCTCCCTTGGGGATTTTGTAACCTTTAAAACTAAGCCTCGAGTTTTATCGGGCGATATTGTTTCGGGCAGAAGCTTTGATAACAGAGCCTCTGTTGCCTGCCTTTTAGAGCTTGCAAAAAGGCTTTCGGGCAAAAAGCTTCCTATTTCGGTTGGATTTGTTTTAAGCGATGGCGAGGAATTGGGGCTAAGAGGTATTCGCCCCGCTTGTTTCGAAATGGAGCCAGATGAAGCAATAGTTGTTGATGTTACCTTTGGGGACGGACTTGGAATAAACCCTCAGGACTGCGGAAAGCTTGGAGGCGGCGCTATGCTCGGTTTTTCCCCTGCCTTTTGCAGTTCTGTTTCCAAGAAACTAAGAAACATTGCAAAAGGAAATAACATTCCCTATTCTGAAGAAGTTATGGGCAGAAATTCAGGAACAAATGCCGATATGGTATCGGTATCGGGCAAGGGAGTTAAAACCGCGACCGTTTCTATTCCTCTTCGCAATATGCATACCGACTGCGAAATTTTAAACCTTAACGATTTAAATTCGGTTTGCGATTTAATAGAAAGATATATTCTTTCGGGAGGTGTTTTAAATGCTTGATTTGTTAAAACGCCTCTGCGAGAGCGATGGCGCCTCGGGAAACGAAGAAAGAATAAGGGATATTATAATTTCCGAGATAGATGGCTTTTGCGAATGGAAAACCGATAATCTCGGCAATATAATCGCCTTTAAAAAGGGCAAGAAAACACCCCAAAGCAAACTGCTTATAGACGCTCACATGGACGAGGTTGGGGTTATCATTTCTGCCGTTACTAATGACGGTTTTTTGAGATTTAAAACTGTTGGCGGTATGAATATTTCTGCCCTTATGTTCAGAAATGTTTTAATAAATGGTTCTTTGCACGGCGTAATTTCGGGCAAGCCTGTTCATTTGCTCGAAAAGGGCGAAAAGGAAAAACTTCCCAAAGAGGATAGCCTTTATATTGATATCGGCGCATCCTCAAAGGAAGAGGCTTTAAGATTTGTTTCCCTTGGAGATTTCGGTGTTTTAGAAAGCGAATGGACTGTTTCGGGAGATACCATTCTCTCAAAAGCGCTTGACGATAGAATTGGTTGCGCTATACTTGTTTGGCTATTAAAGCAAGACGCCGAGTATGATTTTTATGCTTCCTTCTCGGTGCAGGAGGAATTAGGACTTAGAGGTGCTAAAACTGCCGCTTTTCAGGTAATGCCTGTCAGTGCTATAATTTTAGAGGGCACAACCGCCCTTGATATTAGCGATACCCCCTCAGACCAAAAGGTTTGCTCTTTAGGAGAGGGCGCTGCCATCAGTTTTATGGATAATTCCACCCTCTACTACCGCCCATATTTTGATGAGGCTTTAAAAAGCGGTATTAAATGTCAGGTTAAAGCCAAGGTTTCGGGCGGCAACAATGCTGGCGCTATTCATTTAACGGGAAAAGGGGTTAAAACTATTGCCATCTCTGTTCCCTGCCGATATATCCATTCCTCTTGCTCAGTTGCAAATACTGATGATATAAAAAATGCAAAGTCTCTTTGCGAATATATGATGGATAAAATTTTAAGCGGAGAAGCAAAATGATAAGTTTAGTTTCTTCTTTGCCTTCTCTTTCAGAAAAAAGCGCCGAAAGTGTTAAGATAAACTGTCTGTTTGAAGCATATAAAAATGATGACAGGGTGCTTTTTTGGGTTCAGGATGAGGAAAAAGCTGTTATAAGCC
Organism: Acutalibacteraceae bacterium; assembly: GCA_045543715.1. Classification (GTDB taxonomy): domain Bacteria; phylum Bacillota; class Clostridia; order Oscillospirales; family Acutalibacteraceae; genus UBA737. The sequence goes on along the minus strand of JAZPXP010000035.1, from coordinate 35,658 downwards.
TTAGTGATTCAAATATGATAATTCATAACATTTCGGCAGATATTGAGGAGCTTAAAGAGTTTGTAGAGGTTATAAACCCCGTTTGCATTTTCAGCGACCTTGAATCCCTTGAAAATTTAGGAAAAACACCTAAAGAAAAAATATATGTTATGTCGAGAAAAGCCGACCTTGAGGGAGAAACAAAGGGGGACACTTTATCAAGCAAAGAGCTTTATGCTCTTCTTGATACCGATGGGCTTTCACTTCCCGAATACCCCTATTTTGCGGTTGATTTTTGCAAGCGGCTTAATATGGGAACTGCCGATTACTTTGCCTTGAAAGACACTTGCGCCGCTATCACATTTTCTTGCCAAAATTCCGCCATTATGAACGGAATTGCAAGCCATAAAAAAGGATATGGTTCTATCGCTTTAAAGGCAGTTTTGCAGAAAAACAAGGGCAGAGAATTTTTGGTTTGCTGCCGAGAAAAAATTAAAGGATTTTATGAAAAAAACGGATTTACTCCGTTATATTTTGCAGGATATTGGGTGAAAAATAATTGAATATAAAAGAATTTTTTAATATTGATGAACGCCTTTTAGAGTTTGATAAAAAGGCACTCGCTCTATCAAAAGAGAGATTTGAAGAAATCGATAAAATAACCGAGTTTTGCCAGCTTAAGGTTCTTTCCTCGTTCATTAAAAACGGGGTTAGCGAGGCATCTTTTTCGGGCTCAACGGGTTACGGTTATGATGACAGAGGCAGAGATATTCTAGATAAAATTATGGCAGACTGTATGGGAGCTGAGGATGCGCTTATCCGCCATAGCTTCGCCTCAGGAACCCATACCTTATCAGTTGCACTTTTCGGTGTTTTAAGACCCGGCGATAAGGTTATTGCAATAACCGGCAGACCTTATGATACTATAACGGGTGTTTTTGGAATTGATGAAAAGGTTGACGGCTCTCTTGCTGATTTCGGCGTTGAATATAGCGAGGTGCCATTAAAAAATGACGGCACTCCCGACATTGAGAAGATAAAAAAAGCGTTATCTGAGGATACTTATAAAATGGCTTATATTCAGCGTTCCCGTGGTTACAGCACAAGACCGAGCCTTACCATTTCTGATATTGAAGAGCTTGTTAAAGTTGTCCGCGAGGTATCCCCTGAGAGTATTATAATGGTTGATAACTGCTACGGCGAGTTTGCCGAAACAAAGGAGCCTTGTGATGTTGGAGCAGACCTTATAGCAGGCTCACTCATTAAAAACCCAGGCGGCGGAATTGCTCCCTCTGGCGGTTATATTGCGGGCAGACACGACCTTATCGAAAAATGCGCCGCAAGAATGACCTGTGCGGGCGTTGGCAGAGAGGTTGGAGCAACCCTTGGTCATAACAGAGAGCTTTATATGGGACTTTTCTCAGCTCCCCATGTTGTTGGCGAGGCTATGAAAACCGCCGTTTATACCTCAGCTCTTTTTTCTCTCTTGGGCTTCCAAGTAACACCTCAACCGCTTGAAAAAAGAGGAGATATTATTCAGTGCGTTATATTGGGCTCGGCTGACGGTCTTATATCATTCTGTCAGGGAATGCAAAGCGGAGCGCCTGTTGATTCCTTTGTAATTCCAGAGCCTTGGGATATGCCCGGATACACCGACCCCGTTATAATGGCGGCGGGTGCATTTACCTTGGGGGCTTCCATTGAGCTTTCGGCAGACGGACCTTTAAGAGAGCCTTATGCCGCTTGGATGCAGGGCGGTCTTAATTTCCATAGCGCCAAGGCGGGCGTTCTTTTAGCCGCTCAAAAAATGCTCGAAAAGGGAGTAATAAAATGAAAGAAGTATTCTCAGGCGAGGTTTTTGAGGTTTTGCCTCTTCAAAACGGCATAATTTTTTCCTACCTCAAGGATTTCGTTAACGATGATATCGTTGTTGCCTATAAAATGCTTTCGTTTGATACAGGAAGGCTCACCGATGTTGCAAAGAATATGTATTTAATAACAAAATTCGGCAATAACTATAAATCCGCCTTAATGTTCTGCGATAACTATATAACTGTTAAATCTATTCTTTTGCCGGGCGGTAAGGTCTTTCTTTTAGCGCCAAACGGCGATGCTCAACTGCTTGATACCGATGGTATGCCTATCTGGACAGGAAACCTCTGCTACCGCCAGAGTGCACCTCAGGATATCATTCTTCATAACAACGCCCTTTGGGTTTGCTATGCCGAGAAAAACGCCTTGCTTCGCTTTAATCTTGCAACTATGCGGGAGGAGTTAAGAATTGGCGGAAACCGTTCACCCTTTGATAAACCGCGTGATTTATTTTTGGACGGCGATAAGGTTATGGTCAGCAACCAAGGCTCTAAAAAGCTCACTGAAATCAACCTTAACACCTATAATGTTTTTGATTATGAGGAATTTGAAGAGCCTGTTTATCAGTATGTGCGAGTTGGGGATAACCGTTTCGCCCTTTTAAAATCAGGATTATATCTAATATAATGATTGTAGTTAGTCGAAACGCCCAAAAGCGTTCCGACAAGCCACTTTACAAGTGGCTTCAGCAAAATTAAATATTAGAATTTAATTTTGCACAACACGCATTGCAATGGAATAGGACAAATTTTTACTAGAAAATTTGTCGCAAAATCAAAGATTTTGTGGCGAAACAGAATTGTTTCGCTTAACCTATTCCATTATAAAAAGGAACCCAAAGAGTGTGTGTATTTGGGTTCCTTTTTTCGATATATTGCTTCGCAATTCGATATTTTTATCCGCAAAATCTTGTTGTTATTCTTTTTTGGCAGGAAGCGGGGGAATAATCCCATTCGCTCATATTTTCCCCCTTATAGAAATACTTTATTTCGGGAGAAAATCCGGTATCAAAGCTATCGATTATTATAAGCTTTATCTTCATTTTTTCTCTTATAATACTTTTTATATAAACACTCGCTTGCTGACCGACATAAACATCTCCCTTTGGCTCGGCAAGCCCTGCAAGATTCGGGGTTATTTCAACAAAGACACCGTAATCTTCAACACTTCTGATAACACCCGTTACGGTTTGCCCTGCAGAAAAAAGTTCGGCGTTTTCTTCCCAAGTGCCGAGCAGCTCCTTATGGGAAAGGGTTATTTTTTGGTCTTCAGTAATGCTTTTTATAACCACCTTTATCTTTTCGCCAACATAAAATCTATCTTTTGGATGGGATATTCTAGATACTGAAATTGAGTCTATCGGTAAAAGCGCAATATTTCCGCAACCTATATCACAAAATGCGCCAAAGCTTTCAAGATGGGTGATTTTCGCATCTAAAACATCACCGCATTTTTTGTTTGCTATAATATAATCCTTGCATTTTTCCTGTGCCTTTCTTCTCGATAAAAGGGCATAGGGTCTTCCCTCTTCATCAGCGGTAATCGCCGTTACAACAAAGCAAACGGTTTTTCCAACCCTTGATATCAAGGCTATATCTCTGGTTGAGCCGTCCTCAATTCCTATAGCACCTTCAACTCGGGGGATAATTCCCTTCATACACCCAAGATTAACTATCAGATTATGCGCTGAATCGCACATAATAACCGGCGCTTCAAGCACCGCTTCCTGAACTTTTGCCTCTGCCAAATCTGCCGAGGTCCATTTTATAACCTTTGCAGAGGGCGTTTTCCATCCCTCAGGATAAAAACCTTCCATATTTCTCTCACCTTTCTTTTTGGGCGAATTTTCGCCTTTCTTTAAGAAAATTATATGATAAAACTTTTAAAAAAATGAGAGAATTATGTCTTATAAAAAAATTATTTTTGGTCTTTAAGATATAAATATAAAAGCTCTACAAGAAAAGCCGACATAACATCATAAGAAAACCCAGCCTTTTCTAAAACCTGATAAATTTTTTCTTTTTTCAGCAAAATATTATTTCTGATATAAAGACCGATTGAAAAATGAAATTGAGCAAGGTCATCATAATTCTGCCTCAAAAACTCCTCTTTTACCTCGGGGGACATTTTGCTTTCTATTACCTCGAATTCCTTTAAAATTTCTTTAAAAAATTCCATTTTACTTCACCTCTTGATTATTTTACTATCATTTGACGGTAAAATCAATACTATTTTTTGATAGTACATATACTGTTAATTGGGGTGGTAATATGTACTTTTCAAGATTAAAGGATTTAAGAGAAGATGCCGATTTGGCTCAAAAACAAATTGCCTCGGTTTTAGGTATCGACCAAAGGGTTTACAGCACCTACGAAACAGGCAAACGGGAAATTCCTGTTCATCATCTTATTAAATTAGCAGAGTTTTATAAAACCTCAACCGATTATATCCTCGGCAGAACAAACAACCGTTAAAACCGACCGCAACAGTCGGTTTTTTTATTTGCCCATTGCCTTTTTGGTGTTTTGGGGTTATAATAAGAATACTTGATTTTCTTTTATTGAAAGGTGATTTTAAAATGGCAGAAGAAAAAACAACAGGCTGTTCGGGTAATTGCTCCTCTTGCTCTAAGAGCTGTTCGGGCCACGACCCACAAAGCCTTATCGAGCCTACAGGGGAATACAATAACATTAAACATATTATCGGCGTTGTTAGCGGAAAGGGCGGAGTTGGTAAATCGCTCGTTACCTCTTCCCTTGCAGTTCTTATGAGCCGTATGGGGTATAAAGTGGGTATTCTTGACGCCGATATAACAGGTCCCTCTATTCCCAAAACCTTTGGAATAAAAACAAGGGCTATGCAAAACGAAATCGGAATTTTGCCCGCCGAAACCAAAACAGGCATTAAAATTATGTCGGTTAACCTGATGCTTGAAGAAGCTGATAGCCCTGTTATATGGCGCGGTCCTGTTATTGCAGGTGTTGTTAAACAGTTCTGGCATGATGTTGTTTGGGGCGACCTTGATTATCTCTTTATCGACTGTCCCCCAGGAACAGGAGACGTTCCGCTAACCGTTTTTCAGAGCATTCCTCTTGACGGCGCGGTTATAGTTACCTCCCCTCAGGATTTGGTTTCGCTCATTGTTAAAAAGGCTTATAATATGGCTTCTATGATGAACATTCCCGTTCTTGGCATAGTTGAAAATATGAGCTATGTTGTTTGTCCCGACTGCAAAAAAGAGTTCCATATCTTCGGCTCTGGCAGTGATAGCGTTGCAGAGGAATTAGGAGTTGAGCTCCTCGGCAAAATGCCTATTGATACCACCCTTGCAACCCTTGTTGATAACGGCGATTTTGAACTTTTCAAGGCTGATTATCTCGAAAATGCCGCAAAAGAAATTGATAAAAAGGTTAATAAATAATTAAAAGCCAAGCTTTTGCTTGGCTTTTTTTAAAACATTTCGGTTGATAGGTAGCGGTCTCCCGTATCAGGAAGTAAGACCACTATTTTTTTGTTTTCATTTTCTTCTCTTTTTGCAATCTCTATAGCACCAACAAGAGCCGCACCCGAGGAAATTCCAACAAGTATTCCCTCTTTCCTTGCAATTTCCCTGCCCATTTCAAAAGCAGCCTCATCAGAAACGGTTATAATTTCGTCATAAATCTCGGTGTTTAAAGCTTTTGGGACAAAGCCTGCTCCTATGCCTTGGATTTTATGAGCGCCCTTTTCGCCCCTTGATAAGAAAGGAGAGCTTTCAGGCTCAACCGCAACTATTTTTATATTTTTATTTTTGCTCTTTAAATATTCGCCGACACCCGAAATCGTTCCGCCCGTTCCGACTCCTGCAACAAAGATATCAACCCCACCGTCAGTATCCTCCCATATCTCTGGGCCTGTTGTTTCAAAATGAGCCTTTGGGTTTGCAGGGTTATAAAACTGCCCCGCAATCATACTGCCCTTGATTTCCTTTTCTAACTCTTCTGCCTTTTCGATAGCGCCTGCCATACCTTTTGAAGCATCAGTCAGCACCAACTCCGCACCGAAAGCGGATATTAGTTTTTTTCTTTCCTCTGACATATTCTCGGGCATAACAATTATAAGCTTATAGCCCCTTGCTGCCGAAACCATTGCAAGACCTATTCCGGTATTCCCAGAGGTTGGCTCAATAATAACCGAGCCCTCCTTTAGTTTGCCCTGTTTCTGAGCCTCATCAAGCATAGAAACGGCAACTCTGTCCTTAGAAGAGCCTGCTATATTAAAACTTTCAAGTTTTGCTATTATCTGAGCCTTTGTTAAAAAGGCTTTTTCTATTTTTTTAAGTCTTATTAGCGGAGTTGAGCCGACAAGCTGTTCGGCAGAACTGAAAATCTTTGCCATATTCATTCCTCCTCTTTTAAAACCATTTTAATAAGAAACAAAAGGAATGTCAATGCAAAACTATTTCCATATCAAATATTTTGAGTTTTCCGTCCTCTATTTCAATGGCGCTTCGGTATTCCCCAAAACCTACAAGGCGGATATTTTCATAAGCCTTTGCCATACCGATAAAGCCGAACAAAAGGCAAAATATCAGCACCGAGGAAATATATAAAGATTTAAAATAAAGTTTCATTTTTACCCTTCCGTATTAAGTAAACTAACCAAGGCCTCCCCTACTAGTTCTGCTGAATAAACCGCCTCATCAAGCGAGTTTGCGTCTGTTCCGAACTCTAAAAGGAGCGAGCCCTTTGTTAAACTTTGATTATAATTTTTTGAAACAAGACTTAATGGTCTTGCCAATGTTGGATATTTAACCTCCAAAACCTGTTGAAGCTTAAGCGCTAATTTCAGGTTTTCCTGCCAATTAGGAAAATTCGTTACCGAGCCTGATTGAGAACCCATAACAAGCATAACCTGAGCCGCTTTTTTACCGTTTATTTTGGTTGCAAGCTTTACCTTATCGCTATCTCCCGAGGATATGGCGTCCCTATGCAAATCAAGAACAATTTTTATGCTCGGATATTGCTTTAAATATGAAGAAACCGTCTTTGCAGAACGTGTGTAACTGCCCGTATATTGCGGATAATCGTGTTGGGTTTTATCGTGAAGCGTTTTGATGCCCGCGTCATTTAATCTCTTTGCTACAGTTTCCCCTATTTTGACCATATTTTTTGAGTTATCTGTGTTTCTCGAATTAAAATTTTCGGTGTAAACATCTGTATCTTTATCCATAAAGGTTTCGGTTGTGTGAGTATGCATTATAAGCACCTGAGGCTCTTCGTTTTTCTTAATTTTAAAGGATAAAGCACCTTCTAAAAGAGGCTTTATGTCAACCGAGAGCCCTGAAGAATTTTTAACATAAACATTGTTATAGCTAAGTTTCGCAGTATAGGGCGAGACATATTTTTCTATTATTTTTCCCTTAACAGCGCTAGCAGTTACTGCCACAGAAGAGGTATTTTCTACGGGTTTTTCCTCTTGCTTTTCAGGGGTTGAAACCGCCTCTTCTTTATCCTCTTCCTCTGTAACAACGCTCTCCTTTTCTGCTTCTTTTATAGGTGTTTTTTCCGCCGAAAAAATATCAGCGGCATTATATAAAAGAATAGAAAAACAAGCAAAACAAACCGTAAAAAACCTGATAATACCGCCAATTCGCATAGTTTCATCACCTTAGAAATATCTATGCTTCTTATTTCGTTTTTATACCAATGCCAAAACTATATCTCTGTCGGTTTCGGGCTGCAAAAAAAGGTTTAGAGCGCGGGACAAAATTTCGCTCATTTTATCGGTTAAAATATCCGAGTCCTTAGGGGTTAAAATCATATCTGCTTTTTCCCCTGTTTCCCCTGTTATTTCAAAAGCTAAAGTATTAGCGTCAACCACTGTTGGAATGCCAATCGCAATAACGGGAACCGAAAAGGTTTTTTCGCTTATTTCCTTTCGGCTGTTTTTAACCCCCGAGCCTGGGCTTATCCCCTGATTGCTTATCTGAATGCAGTTATATAATCTCGAAAGGCTGCCGCTCGCCAATGCGTCTATAACAATCATAGCCTCAGGGTTTGTTTTTTCCTTAATCCCCCTTAATATTTCGGCAGTTTCAATACCTGTTTTACCAAGCACTCCCGGACTTATAACCGAAACACTTTTTAAACTTTCAAGTCCGTTTTGCCTTGCAAATTCCCCCATAATATGCCTTGTTGCTAAAATTTTATTAGCCGTAAGAGGTCCTATCGCATCGGCAGTGATTTCGGTATTACCAAGCCCCGAAATCAGAAAACTTTCATATTTTTTCCCTGAAACAAACTCTAAAGCCTTGATTATTTGTTCTTCTAAATCCTTGTAATCGGTTATATGAAAAAGGGATTCAAATTCTATTGTTACATATTTTTCTCTTTCCTTTTTATGCCTTGTTATAACTATATTTTCCCTTTTAATAATTTCTTCTTCGTAATTCTTTTTGGTATTGCTTTTTTCTATTGCAAGGTCGGTACGAAGTGCCATTTTTATCACCCTTTTTTAGAATTATGGAATAGGTCAAGCGAAACAAAATTGTTTCGCCACAAAATCTTTGATTTTGCGATAAATTTTTTCTAAAAATTTGTCCTATCCCACAACAATGAGTGTTGTGCAAAATTAAATGTTAAAATTTAATTTTGCCAAAGCCACTTTACAAGTGGCTTGTCGTAACGCTTTTGAGCGTTTCGACTAACTACAATCATTATTATCAAGGATTTTAAAATTTATACAACTTTTTGCGCTAAAAAAGTTGAAAAGTTTGTTTATATATGGTATACTAACTTAGATTATATTAAATATTATAATATATATATAAAGGATGGTTAAAAAATGGCTATAAATTCTTTAGAAGATATATGGTCTGCAATATGCGAAGAATGCAAACAAGAGATAACCGAATCTGCTTTTAATTGCTTTTTAAGTCCACTATCTCCCCTTTCGCTTGACGGTCAGCTTGTTTTGACGGTTGAAAACGAATGGCTCAGAGGTATTATCGAACAAAATTATCTTCGCTTAATAGAAATGAAAACCAAAAAGATTATGGGAATAGATGTTCCGGTTAAGATTATCTATGACGATAACGAGGAAAAAATAAGAAACGCTGAAGAACATAGTGCAGGTCTTTCCTTTGAAGATTTCTTCACCTTTGATAACTTTATTGTTGGCTCTACCAACCGTTTCGCCCATGCGGCATCTTTGGCGGTTGCCGATAATTCAAATATTGTTTATAACCCCCTTGTTATTTACGGTCCGTCAGGCGTTGGAAAAACCCATCTTATGTTAGCAATTAAAAACAATATGAGAAAACGTTTTCCATATAAAAAGATTGAATATATCAGAAGCGAAGAATTCACTAACCAACTTATTACCGCTCTCCAAGAAGGTAAGCTTGGTCTTGGAACGGTTGATGATTTCAGAAATAAGTACCGCAATGTTGATGTTCTTCTTATTGACGATATTCATTTCATTGCCGGAAAAGAGCAAACTCAGGAAGAGTTTTTTAACACCTTTAACACCCTTTTGCAAAACAACAAGCAGATTGTTGTAACACTTGACCGTCCGCCAAAAGAGGTTAAAACTCTTGATGACCGTATCCGTTCAAGACTTGAAAGCGGTCTTTTTGCCGATATCAACTCCCCCGATTTTGAAACAAGGGTTGGTATTATAAATAAAAAGGCGGAGCAGGCAGGCTTTGAACTAAACGAAAACTTAGTTTATTATATTGCTGAACATATCAAGGTTAATACGAGACAGCTTGAGGGTGTTATTAAAAAGCTTCAGGCTATGATTTCCATTCAAAACAGAATTCCTAATCTTTCTTTGGTTCAGGATGTTGTCCGCGATGTTATAAACGATACTAAACCCGAGCCGATTAAGGTTGAAAAGATTATCGCCGAGGTTGCTAAAACCTACAATATTTCTGAGGCCGATATTCTTTCAAACCGCAGAACCTCTGCTTTGGTTCTTGCCCGTCAGGTTGCTATGTATATTGCAAGAGAAACAACCGACCTTTCTTTTAAAGCCATCGGCGAAAGTTTTGGAAAGGATCATACAACAGTTCTTCATAATGTTAACAAAATTGAGGAATTTTTGAGGGACAAGCCATATCAAAAGGAACTAGTTGATGACCTTATTAAAAACCTTATAAGCCACAATGAGAACAACTATTAATTATCCACATTTTCCACTTTAATTAACCTAAAAGTTATTAAATTACCATGTTGATAACTTTTTTGAAGATTTTTATAAACTTTTAATAAAATCATTTATCAACATTAAAAATTCTTTTAAAATCTATATTTAAGACAGTTTTCCACACAATTAACACCTCTTATTATTACTGTTATTTTTAATGTTATTAAGGAGAGAAAAATTATGATTTTTTCAGTTGAGAGAGCAAGCCTTTTAGAAGCAGTTTCCCGTTTACAGAGAGCAGTTGGCTCTAAAACCTCTATGCCTGTTTTAGAAGGTATTCTAATTTCTGCAGAGCAGGGTAAGATAACCCTCATTTCTTATAATCTTGAAATGGGAATGAAAAAGGAAATATACGGCAAATGCGAAGAGGCTGGAGATATTGTTATCAATGCCCGTTTGCTTGCTGATATTTTAAGAAGAATGAACGGAACTCAGGTCGAGATTTCTGCTGATGACAGACTTAACTGTTCCATTAAATGCGGAGAGGCAAACTTTGATATTATGGGTATGGCTTCAACTGATTTCCCCGAAATGCCCTCTGTTGCTGAAGGAATTAGTATTTCGGTTGAGGGAAAGGTTTTATCCGAAATGGTTAAAGGAACCATTTTTGCTGCCGCTCAGAATGAGGGTGCAAAACCAATTCTCACAGGTATCAATATTTCTTCTGAAGATAATGTTTTGCAGTTAGTTGCTATAGACGGTTACCGCCTTGCAATAAGAAAAGAAAAAAGCAATATAGGAAAAGATATTAACTTCACCATTTCAAACCGTGCTTTAGGTGAGGCAGTTAAGCTTATTGATGAAGAAACCGAAAAGGTTGAAATAAATGTTGGGGAAAGACTTATCTGCTTTAATATTAACGGATATTCGTTTATTTCCCGTCTTTTAGAGGGAGATTTTGTTAATTATAAGAAAACTATCCCCGAGGGACATAAGCAGAGGGTTGTTGTTAATACAAGAGAACTCATAAATACCATTGAGCGTGTTTCTCTTCTTATAAGTGAATCTTTTTCAACCCCTGTTCGCTGTTATTTTAACGAGCTTAATGTTGTTTTCACCTGTGCTACCTCTATGGGAAGAGCAACCGAGACCTTTAATACAAAATTAGAGGGCGAAAATTTTGAAATTGGTCTTAACAGCCGTTATTTATTAGAGGCTTTAAAGGCAAGTGAAGCTGAAAATGTTCAGATTTTGTTTAACGGACCTAATGCGGGAGTTATTATTTGTCCTGTAGAAGGTGATGAATTTAAATATATGATTATGCCTATGAGGTTGAAGTAATGGAATTTGAAAAAATCTCAATAAGAGAAGACTTTATAAGGTTAGATTCGGCTATGAAGCTTGCAAATTTAGTTGTAACCGGAGGCCACGCCAAGATAGTTATTCAAAATGGCGAGGTAAAAGTTAATAATGAGGTTTGCAAAATGAGGGGTAAAAAACTTTATAAAGGTGATAAGGTTGAATTTGAGGGTAAAGGTTTTACTATAATATGAAAGTTTTAAACCTTTCTTTAAAGAATTTCAGAAATATTGAAGATACTTCTCTTCAAGCAGATGAGGGAATGAATGTTATCTGCGGAGAGAATGCTCAGGGTAAAACAAATATAATTGAGGCTATCTGGCTTTTCACGGGTGCTAAAAGTTTTAGAAATTCTAAGGACAAAGAGTTTGTTAATTTTAACAGCGAAAAAGCGGTTATATCCTTGGATTTTATAAGCGAAGGTATTGAAAAACAGGCAAAACTCGAAATTGAGGAAAAAAGAAGAGCAATTTTAAATGAAAATAGATTAAAAACTCCTTCTTTGCTTGCAGGAAACTTTAATGCAATTATCTTTTCTCCTAATGATTTAGGAATTGTTAAAGACGGACCCGCAGTCAGAAGAAAATTTTTAGATATAGCAATCGGTCAGTTATATCCTTCATATATTGAAATTTTAAAAAAATATCTAAGAGCTGTTGCCCAAAGAAATAAAATAATAAAAGATTTAAAATATGATTCAACTCTTAGTGTTATGCTCGATATTTTTGAAGAAGAAATAGCCGAAAACGGAAAAAAAATAATAAATTTCAGAAAGAAATATATTGATGAATTAAATATTTTCTTACCTAAGGTTTATAACGGCTTATCTTCGGGTAAAGAAATACTCGAAACCTCATATATTTCTTCTTTTAAGGGTGAAGATTTAAGGGAAAGTCTTAAAGAAAGCCGAAAAGAAGATATGTTTTCAGCTGTTACATCGGTAGGACCTCATAGGGACGATTTAGAATTTAAAATTAACGGTATTTCTGCCCGTTCTTTTGGCTCGCAAGGTCAAAAAAGAAGTGTTGCGCTGAGTTTGAAGCTTGCTGAGGCTGAGGTTATAAAAAAACATACGAAAGAATGTCCTGTTTTTCTGCTAGATGATGTTATGAGTGAATTAGACCCTAAAAGACAGGATTTTATACTTAATCACATTAAAGGTATGCAAACATTTTTAACCTGTTGCGACCCGTCAAACTTTAAAAACCTTAAGGCAGGAAAAATCTTTGAGGTTAAAAAAGGAAAGATTGTTTAATGTATATACATTTAGGTCAGGAAACGGTTATAAAGTCTGACGAGGTTATAGGAATATTTGACCTTGAAAGCACAACTGTTTCAAAAAACACCCGAATATTTTTAAGTAAGGCAGAAAAGAAAAAAGAAGTTGTTAATGTTTCCTTTGAACTTCCGAAATCTTTTATAATCTGCTCGAAAAAAAGAAAAAATAAGGTTTTTATTTCTCAGATATCTTCCTTGACGCTTCGAAAGCGTTCAGGTTTTATAGATACACTTTAAAAAGACAAGAAAGGATTGTTTTTTAATGAATAACGAAATTACAACCCCGGTTACCGACAGTTATGACGAAAATTCCATACAGGTACTCGAGGGACTTGAGGCTGTAAGAAAACGCCCTGGTATGTATATCGGCTCAACGGGAGAAAGAGGTCTTCACCACTTAGTATATGAAATAGTGGATAACTCTATAGATGAGGCCTTGGCAGGTTATTGCGATAAAATAACCGTTGATATACTTGATGACGGGGTAGTTAAGGTTTGCGATAACGGACGAGGAATACCGGTTGGTATTAACCCACAGAAAGGAATACCCACCGTTACGGTTGTTTTCACCATTCTTCATGCAGGCGGTAAGTTCGGCGGAAGCGGATATAAGGTTTCGGGCGGACTTCACGGTGTTGGTGCTTCTGTTGTTAATGCTCTCTCAAGCTGGCTTGAGGTTGAGGTTAAGGACGGAAAGAACATCTATAAGCAAAGATATGAAAAGGGAAATATTGTAACCGACCTTGAGGTTATCGGAGAAACTAAGGAGACAGGTACTACCGTTTGGTTTAAACCTGACCCCACAATTTTCACCGATACCACTACCTATGATTACGATATTCTTCTTAAAAGACTTCGTGAACAGGCATTCCTTAATGCAGGTATCAGAATAGTTTTAACCGATAAGAGAAGTGATTCTTTCACAAAGGATAAACAGGACGACCTCTGCTATGAGGGCGGTATTAAATCTTATGTTGAATATCTGCTTGAGGGAATAAAGAAAGAAAGTCTTAACGAAGATGTTATCTATCTTTCAGGCTCTAAAGGAGACAGTACTGCTGAAATAGCACTTCTTTGGTCCACCGCTTATGACAGCAAAATCCTTTCTTTTGCTAACACACTTCATACTATTGACGGCGGTACTCACGAACAGGCCTTCAGACAGACAGTAACAAGAGTTGTTAATAAATATGCTCACGATTTTAAGAAAATAAAGGAATCTTCCGATAATTTAAAGGGAGACGATATTTTAGAGGGCTTGGTTGCAGTTGTTTCTGTTAAGCTTTCGGATGCTCAGTTTGAAAGTCAGACCAAAGCAAAGCTTGGTAACACCTCTATCGGACATTTGGTTAGAGAAATTATAAACGACCAACTTTATAAATTCCTTGAAGAAAACCCGAACGAAGCAAAAATCGTTATTGATAAGGCTATTGCGGCATCAAATGCCCGAGAAGCTGCTCAAAAAGCCCGTGATGCTTCCCGTAATAAATCAGGTATCGGCGGAAAAACCAGAATGCCTGAAAAACTCAAAGACTGTATTTCCGATGACCCAACAAAGACCGAAATCTTCATTGTCGAGGGAGACAGTGCGGGCGGAAGTGCTGTTGAGGGAAGAAACAGTACCTATCAGGCAATTTTACCTCTTTGGGGTAAAATGCTCAATGTTGAAAAAGCAAGGGTTGATAAGGTTTACGGAAACGATAAGTTAACCCCTGTTATTGTAGCACTTGGCACAGGAATAGGCGAGAACTTTGATATTTCAAGACTTCGCTATGATAAAATTATTATTATGGCCGATGCCGATGTTGACGGAAGCCATATCAGAACACTTTTACTTACCTTCTTCTTCCGCTATATGCCCGAGTTAATTGAAACGGGACATATTTATTTAGCCCAACCGCCTCTTTACAGAGTTGCAAAGGGTAAAAGGTATTTCGATGCTTTCACCGATGAAGAAAAGGATATGTATATTGAACAGCTTGGCGGAACTGCCGATGTTCAGAGATATAAGGGTCTTGGTGAGATGAACCCCGAGCAGTTATGGGAAACCACCCTCGACCCTGAGCACAGAACAATGTTAAAGGTTACTATGGCAGATGCTGAGCTTGCCGACCAGACATTTACAATGCTTATGGGCGAAGAAGTTGAGCCTCGCCGTAAGTTTATTGAAGAAAATGCAGTGTTTGCAACCGATTTGGATATTTAAGGAGGGATAGATAATGGCAAAACAAGAAAATGTATATTGGCCGAGCAGTGAAGAAACTAATATCGTGCCGGTTGAAATAGTTGATGAAGTTAAACAAAGTATGCTTCAGTATTCTATGTCGGTTTTGGTTGGCCGCGCTATCCCCGATGTTAGAGACGGTCTTAAGCCTGTTCACAGAAGAATACTCTATACTATGTATGAAAACGGACTTACTCCCGATAAGGCATACCGCAAGTGCGCCGATACGGTAGGTTCGGTGCTTGGACGTTACCATCCCCACGGAGATGCTTCTGTTTATGATTCAATGGTTCGTATGGCGCAGGACTTTTCACTTCGCTATCCCCTCATTGACGGACACGGAAACTTCGGTAATATAGACGGTTATCCTGCCGCTGCTTATCGTTATACAGAGTCGAGAATGAATAGACTTTCTCTTCATATGCTTGATGATATCGAGAAAGATACTGTTAACTTCACCCCTAACTATGATAACCGTTTGGAAGAGCCTGAGGTACTCCCCGTTAGATTCCCTCAGCTTTTGGTTAACGGTTCTTCGGGTATTGCAGTTGGTATGGCAACCGAAATTCCGCCTCATAACTTAGGTGAGGTTATTGACGGTATGTGTTGCCTTATAGATAACCCTGAGGCAGAGCTTTCGGATATTTGCGAATATATCAAGGGCCCCGATTTCCCAACAGGCGGTATCATTATGGGAAGAGCGGGTATTCGCGCAGCTTATGCTACAGGTAGGGGCAAGATAATTCTTCGCGGTAAAGCCGAAATTGAGGAAACTAAAAACGGTAAGTTCCGCATAATTATCACCGAAATTCCATATAAGGTTAAGAAACAGGAACTAGTTAAGAATATCTATGATTTAGCGGCTGATAAGAGAATTGAAGGAATAGACGATGTTGTTGACTATTCTTCAAAGAGGGATGGCGGTATCAGAATTATCGTTGACCTCAAGAAAGACGCAAATCCGCAGGTTGTTCTCAACAAACTTTATAGATATACCTCGCTTCAGACTACTTTTGGCGCAATTCTTTTGGCTATTGTTAACGGAAAGCCACAGGTTTTAACCCTTAAAGAGATGCTTCAGAACTGCATTGATTTCCAATGCGAGATTATTGAAAGAAGAACAAGATTTGATAAGAAAAAGGCAGAAGAAAGAGCCCATATTTTAGAGGGACTTAAAATTGCTCTTGATTTTATTGATGAGGTTATCGCAATAATCAGAAGAAGCAAAACTATTCCTGAAAGTAAAGAGGCTTTGTCTGAGAGATTCGGTCTTGACGATATTCAGACTACCGCTATCGTTCAGATGCAGTTAGGTAAGCTTGCAGGTCTTGAAAAACAGAAAATTCTTGACGAGCTTGATGAAAAATTGGCATTCATCAGAGAGTGCGAGGCAATTCTTGCAAGCAAGGAAAGAATTCTCGATATAGTTAAGACCGAGGCATTAAATCTTCGTGATAGATTTACCGATGACCGCCGCAGTGAAATTACCGATGTTGCAGGCGAGGTTGATATCGAAGACCTTATTCCCGAAGAGGCTTGCGTTCTTACCAAAACTGTTAACGGTTATATTAAGCGTCTTCCTGCCGATACCTATAACGTTCAGCATAGAGGCGGAAGAGGTATAACTGGTATGACCACAAGGGAAGAGGACGCTATTGAGAATATGTTTGTTTGCTCTTCTCACGATTATATTATGCTCTTCTCAAATCTTGGACGTATGTATCGCATCAAGGCTTATGAAATTCCTGAGGGAAGCAGAACAAGTAAGGGTATGAACCTTATTAACATTCTGCCTTTGATGCAGGGCGAAAAGATTACCATTATTCTTCCCGCAAGCGAGCTTGATGAGGAAAAATATATCGCTATGGTTACCAAGAAAGGTACTATTAAGAGAACAAAGGTATCAGAATTCAGAAACACAAGAAAGAGCGGTATTATCGCAATTTCTATTGATGAAGATGATGAATTAGGCTTTGTTCGTATGACTGATGGGGACCAGAACATCTTTATCGCAACCAGAAACGGTCTTGCAATTCAGTTTAAAGAAACTGATGTCAGAGCGATGGGAAGAAATGCCCGTGGTGTTCGCGCCATAAATATGCGTGAGGATGACAGGGTTATCGATATGGCTATAACCGATGAAAACACCCGTATTTTAACCGTTACCGAAACAGGTTACGGAAGAATTAGCAGTATTTCCGATTACAGACTCCAGTCAAGAGGCGGTAAGGGACTTATCAACTACCGCACTGAGAAATTCGGCAAGGTTGCGGCAACCATTCCGATTGGCGATAACGATGATATCATTATGATAGCTTCAAACGGTATCATTATCCGTATTTTCAGCGGGGATATTTCTCAGTTTGCCCGTCCTGCAAAGGGTGTTAGGGTAATGAAGGTTGCTGAGGGAGAGAGAATTCTCTCGGTAGCACTTACTGAGCATAATGAGGAAGAGGTTACCGAAAAACCCGAAGAGGCTGATGCTGATGCGGGAGAGGTTTCGGCTGAGGAAATTGCCGAAGCAGAGGTAACTGAGGAATAAAAAGCGGCAAACCTTTTGGAAAGTAGGAAAAAGTTATGCCGAATGATAACAACTTCGAAACAAATGAAAACATCTCTTCCTGTGAAGAAATTTTACAGGAAGAGGAAGTATGTGCAGAAAAAGAGGGGGATATTAAAAATCCCCCTGATTTCTCTGCACTTTTTTTAAATTCAAAGCCCGCCGAATTTCTATATGAGAAATTATCCATCAAAAAGTCTGCAAAGGCTATCGGTCTTGGATTTCTGCTTATGCAGATTTTTATTATAACCCTTAATATGATGGTTTTAACGGCAAGCTTTGTTTTAAAACACTTAAATAATGATGATTTCGGTCTTTTAAGCGACCCGATGATTATGCAAGCTCAGCAAATCTTATTTTCTATTTTAAGCTTTACTTTGCCTTTTATAATCTCATTTAAAATATTTAAGATAAGAATTAGTGATTTAATAAGTTTCGCAAAGCCCGAGAAAAAGACCTTTCTCCCCTATTTCCTTTTTGGAATAGGCTTTTGCTCATTTGCAAATATCGCTTCTTCTATTGCGGGAAGCATATTCAGCAGCGTTGGCATTGAATATAATGTTAATTTTCCCGAAAACCCAAAAGGGATTTTTGGTTTTTTGATTTCTATTATTGCAACTGTTATAACTCCCGCACTTGTTGAAGAGTTTGCTTGCCGCGGTCTTATTTTAGGCAGACTTAAAAAGCATGGCGAGGGCTTTGCAATAATGGTTTCGGCAATTCTTTTTGGTCTTGTTCATTCAAATTTCGAGCAAATTCCCTTTGCTTTTTTGGTTGGTCTTGTTTTAGGCTTTATAACCGTTAAATCAGGCTCTATCTGGCCTGCCGTTATAGTTCATGCTTATAACAATTTTATTTCAGTTGCCTTTGATTATCTTTTATCCTCTTTTTCGGGCGAAACCCAGAATATTATATATACCGTTTTCTTGATTTTAAATCTTTTGGCGGGAATAATCGGTGTTTTGCTTCTTAAAAACAACACCGAAGCCTATAAGCTTTCCCCATCTTGTCTCAAAACAGGGGAGAAAGATAAATATAAATATTTCTTTAAAAACGGTTTGATAATTTTCTTTATAATTCTTTGTTTGGTTGAGTCTTTAGCTTTTTTTGCTTAATGGAGAAAAAATGGACAAAAAGTTTATGAAAGAAGCAATTATTCTCGCAAAAGAGGCGGGCGCAATGGGGGAAGTTCCCGTTGGCGCAGTTATAGTTAGAAACGGCGAGATAATAGCAAGAGGAAAAAATGAGCGCGAGGCAAAGCAAAACGCTTTGTCTCACGCTGAAATAGAAGCGATAAATAACGCTTGCGAAACTCTGGGCAGTTGGCGGCTTGAGGACTGCGAAATGTATGTTACCTTGGAGCCTTGCCCTATGTGTGCGGGGGCGATTATAAATTCCAGAATAAAAACCTTAATTTTCGGTGCGTTCGACTCTAAAATGGGAAGTATCGATTCGGTTATAAACCTTTGCGATTTACCCTATAACCATAAGGTTGAGGTTTACGGCGGAATTATGGAAGACGAATGCCTTGATTTGATAAAAGGCTTTTTTAAAGGTTTAAGAGAATAAATTTTTAATTTGATTTATACTAATCGTTCCAAAAAGGGACAACAAAAGGAAATATAAAGGCAAACATATAAGACAAATAAGGATTATGTAAACCAAATCCCCAAAATTATTAAAGGAAAGCAAAAATTTGCTGAGCAGTCCTAATGTTACTGATAGCAAAATCGGAAAAATTATATCTTCGGTTGGTTTAAATTTTGCACCGCTCACCTTTAGGAGCCTTCCAACATTTAAAAAACAGGTTAAGGCGTTGGAAAAATACATAATTCCTATAAAACCTTTCATTCCAAAGAGTGGCAAGATAAGTAAAATCAAGATAATTCTGATTGTTGAGTCCGAAACGGCGGTGCGAAAGGTAAAGTTTTGTTGGTCAAGGCCTTTCAAAAGCCCATCTGATATGCTATCGAGATACATTAGAGGTACAATTGGCGCTAAATATTTAATCAAAAGCCCCGTTTGATGCTCTTTATATATTAGCATACCGATTTCTTCCCCTGCAAAAAAGAAAATACTTGCGAAAATAAAGGAAATAACGGCGGTTAGCCTTAAAATATTGCGGACCGATTTTTCAACCATTCCTTTTCTCTTTCGCGCCAAGGCTTCACTCATTTCGGGAATTAAGAGGATTGATACTGAATTTAAAAGGGTTGAGGGAAAAAATAAAAGGGGCAGAGCCATTCCCTTTATCATTCCAAACTGTGAAAGAGCAAGGGAAGAGTTTGCCGAAAATTTTGAGAGATTTTTTGGAACTAAAATGTTTTCGGCTGTTCTGAGGCCTGAATTCAGGTATCTTCCCGAGGTTATGGGGAGGGCAATATTTATTATCCTTTTTGTAACCTTATAAGGCGGAGCTTCTCTTCCTTTTAAAACCGATAAATTCTTTTGGTCGAATTTATAAATCAAAACTAAAGATAAAGTTGAAATGGCTTCTGCTAAAACATCGCCTATTATAACGGCGGCGCAGCAAAATGCTATTCCCCGATTTGCAAATTTGCCTATAAGAAGGAAAATCACCGAAATTCTGATAATTTGTTCAAGTATTTGTGTGGCTGAACCCGGTGTTGCTTTTCTCCTTGATATGAAATATCCTCGAATACAAGAAGAAACCGCTATAAAGGGAAGAGAAAAAGGCAGTATTTTAAGGGCCAAAACCGCTCTTCCGTCGGCGATTAGGTTGTTTGCTATAATATCGGCGCCAAAAAAGACAATACTTAAAGAAATAACGGCTAAAATAAGACTTATTGTTATTGCTCTTTTTAAAATTCTAAGTGTGCCTTTTTTGGAGCCGAGGGCTAACTCTTCGGCGCAAAGCTTTGTAACGGCGGTTGAAATCCCTGAGGTTGCAAAAGTTGAAATTAGAACATAAACCGAAAAAATCAGTTGATAAAGACCGATTCCTTCGCTTCCAATCTCTTTTGCAAGCCAAACCTTGAAAATAATGCCTATAAATCTGAGAATTAGCGAAGAAACGGTTAAAATTAAGGCGTTTTTTATAAAAACAGTCTTTTTCAATAGAAAAACCTTCTTTTTCGGGAGTTATTAAATAGTATGAAATGAGGGGTGAAATAATGAATTCTCCTTTGGCTGATAGGATAAGACCTAAAAAAATTGAGGATGTTGCAGGTCAGCACCACCTCTTAGATGAGGGAAAGGTGTTAAGGCGTATTATTGATTCGGGCAATATCCCAAACCTGATTTTTTACGGGCCCTCGGGGGTTGGAAAAACAACAGTTGCTAATATAATTGCTGAAAATTGCGGTAAAAAACTTTATCATCTTAATGCAACCGTTGCATCAACCTCGGATATCAAGGAAATAATCAATAGTATCGGCTCTATTGAGGCGTCAGGCGGTATTCTTTTATATCTTGACGAGATTCAGTATTTCAATAAAAAACAACAGCAAATTTTGCTTTCCTATATTGAAAACGGCGATATAACCCTTATCGCTTCAACAACCGAAAACCCATATTTTTATGTTTATAATGCGATTTTAAGCCGTTCAACCGTTTTTGAGTTCAAAACCTTATCAAATGAAGATATAAAAGAGGTTTTGGTCCGCTCAAAAGATGTCTTGAGTGAGGAAAAGGGAAAGGAAATAGAAATTTCTGAGGCTTCGCTTAAAAAAATGGCTTTTGCCGCTGCGGGAGATGTGAGAAGAGCCCTTAATATGCTGGAGCTCTGCCTTGTAACTGCAGAGGAAAACGAGAAAATAGTTATTGAGGATGAAATTGCCGAACAGATATTAGCCTCGAATGCCGTAAGATATGATAGAGAGGGAGATGAGCATTACGATATAATCTCTGCATATCAGAAATCTATGCGAGGCTCCGACCCCGATGCCGCAGTTTACTATCTCGGAAGACTTTTAGCGGCGGGCGATTTGCCGAGTGCTTGCAGAAGACTTTTGGTTTGCGCCAATGAGGATGTCGGACTGGCTTATCCCCAGATAATACCCATTGTTAAAGCGGCAGTTGATACCGCTATGATGGTAGGTCTTCCTGAGGCACGAATACCTTTAGCAAACGCAGTTATTTTAGTTGCAAATTCTCCAAAATCGAATTCTGCTTATATGGCTATTAACTCGGCTATGCAGGATATTGAAAGGGGAATAGGCGGCGATATTCCAAGACAACTGCAGAACAAACATTTTGACGGGGAAGACGCTTTAGTTAAAGGGCAGAATTATAAATATCCCCACGACTATGACGGACATTATGTAAACCAACAGTATTTGCCCGACCAAATAAAAAATAAGAAATACTATAATTTCGGTGATAATAAAACCGAAGCAGCATTTAAAGATTATTGGGCAAAAATTAAAAAGTAAAGTTTGGTGATATTATGAAGGAATATAATCTACCGAAAAAAACTTTATGGCTTTGGCAAATAAGAGGAATAGCTATCGCTCTTTTATTTGTGGGTGTTTCCGCCTATTTCTCTTTCGATTTAAAACCCTTTGCTATAACTGTGGCTATTATTGCTGTTTTGTTTGGTCTGATTATATTTTGGTATTTGCCAAAATTCTTCGAAACCTGTAAAATACAGTTTATAAACGGCGCAGTGGTAATAAAAAGGGGGGTTTTTATCAAAAACACCCATATTTTGCCATTTTCTAGACTGATTTATACTCAAACCTTGGTAACGCCCGTTGCAAAGCTTTTTTCACTTTCAGCCTTAACTTTAAAGGCTGCGCGAAGCTATATTTTTATTCCGGAAATGAACAAAGAGGATGCCGAAGAACTGCTTTTGGCGATTTCAAGGGGTGAATCCTGATGAGGAAAGAATACCGCGCCCATCCGCTTATGATATGGAGTCTTATGAAGCCTTTTTTGTTTGTTTTGCTTTTGCCATTTATAAAGGCTTTGCTTAGTTATGCGGTTAACGGCAAGGTTAACAATATTTTAACCCTTGAAATTTTAATGGTTGTTATGTTAACCGTAATAGCGATAGCCCGTTGGCTTGCCTTCAAGGTTTCTATTGATGAAAAAACCATTTATATTAGAATGGGTATTATATTTGTTAAAGCGGCAGAAATCGAGCTTTCAAAGCTTTCTTCGGTGCAAATTGAAAAAAGTCCCATAGACGCTATATTTGGAGCAGTTACCTATAAAGTTAACACCGAAGCCGGCGCCAAAAACAGTTCGGACTTCAGATTTAAGCTAAGCGCTAAAAACAGCAAGGAAATCTCTAAAAACCTATATGAAGGACAAGCTGTTTCGAAAATGAAATTTTCTCCTTTCAGGGTTGCCTTTTTGGCGGCAGCAACATCCTCGGCTTTTACGGGTATGCTAGTTGGCGTTCCTGTTATAAATCAGGCAGGTAAGCTTCTGGGTGTTGGTTTCAATAAGATTTATGAGGAAATAGCTATAGTTTCCTCTAAAATACAAACCTATTTTCCGCCTGTTGTTAATACCGTATCATTAATTATTTTATTAGCTTATGCGGTTTCCTTTATTTATCTGTTCATAAAGTATATAAACTTCAAGCTTACCTTAGGCGAGGATAAGCTGGAGGTTAAATCGGGATTCTTTGTTAGAACCTGGACTTATTTCAAAAAACGGTGTGTTAACAATGTAACTATCGAGCAAACTCCGCTTTTGCACCTCTTCAAAAGATATTCCATGAAGGTTAGTGTTGGAGGATTCGGTGAGAGCAAGGGCGCATCTCAGGTTATAGTGCCTGTTGCAAATCGAAAGGAAATAAACCGAGACTTTTCGCTTTATTTTCCTTTTTTGAAGTCGGAGGGTAGGGTTTTAAGACCGAATTATCGAAATGAGGTCAGAAACAGATTTTTATTTTTCCCTGCGATTTATCTTTTGTTGGTTTTAGGACTTGCTGTTGTTTCTGCAGTGATTTTTACTGAATTCGGCAGATTTATATTCTTTTTAACATTTATTTGTCTTTCACTCGTATTTTATTATGCCTATATGAATATATATGAGTTTAAATATGGCAAACTAACTTTAGGGAAAAACATTTATATAAGAGGAACATCTTTGTTTAAAACGAGGGAAATATACTGTCCGAAAGAAAATGTCGGTCAGATTAAGATTTTGCAGATGGGTTTTGATTTGGTGCAAAGCACCTGTCTTGTCAGGTTTACTGTTTGCAGCGAGCAAGCTGACAGTATTCGTCTTCGATATATGGATTATGAAAAGGTTAGCGAAGATATATATAAATGTTTTATAAATGAATAATTTTGGTTTTTTAGGAAATAGTAGTAATGTTTCACGTGAAACATTACTACTTTTTTAATAGGAAAATATTATGGATTTGATAATTAGTTGTTTAAAAGCTTTTTTGGTTGGCGGATTTATTTGTCTTATAGGTCAGGTGCTTATTGACTATACGAAATTAACACCTGCAAGAATACTTGTTTCTTTTGTTGTTTTGGGAGTTATCCTTACCGCAATAGGCGTTTATGAGCCTATAGCTGAGTTTGCGGGTGCGGGTGCAACCGTTCCGTTAACGGGTTTTGGATATAGTCTTGCAAAAGGAGTTAAGGAAGCAGTTGCCGAGTATGGACTCATCGGAGTTTTGAGCGGCGGTCTTACCGCAACGGCGGCGGGCATAGCGGCATCGGTTTTCTTCGGTTTTATAATGGCGTTAATATTTAAGCCACACGATAAAAATTAGGCGGAAGTTTCGGCTTCCGCCTTTATTTTCTTTACATTTTCGGCGTTTACTGCTATAATATAATTAAAATATGTTTAAATTGTTTCACGTGAAACATTATTAGTGTTTACTAATAATAGGAGGAAATTTTTAAATATGGGTAAGATAATTTCCATTGTTAATCAAAAAGGCGGTGTCGGGAAGACAACAACCGCAGTTAATCTTGCGGCGGCAGTCGGAATGTCGGGCAAAAAGGTACTGCTTGTTGATGCCGACCCTCAGGGAAATACAACAAGCGGATATGGAATAAACAAAAAGGAAGCAAAGGTTACGGCTTATGACCTGCTTATCGGCAAGGCAACTGCCGAAACAGCAGCAATAGATACCGAGTTCAAGAATGTTTGGGTTGTGCCGTCCTCTATGGATTTGGCAGCGGCAGAGGTTGATTTAATCGAAATCGAACGCCGTGAGGCTCAGTTGAAACTGGCTTTGGCTTCTTCGAGAGAGAAATATGATTACATATTTATAGACTGTCCGCCATCTTTGGGACTTATAACTATAAATGCTCTTAATGCGAGCGATACCGTTTTAGTGCCTATTCAGTGTGAATACTTCGCTCTTGAGGGACTTTCGCAGTTGATGGCAACCGTCCGTCAGGTTAAAAGACTTTATAATCCAACCCTTGAAATCGAGGGAATTGTACTTACAATGTTTGACGGCAGACTTAACCTTACTCAACAGGTTGTTGGGGAAATCAAGAAATATTTTGCCGATAAGCTCTATAAAACGGCAATTCCAAGGGCTGTGAGACTTTCGGAAGCCCCGAGCTACGGAATGCCGATTCAGTATTACGATAAGCGTTCAAAGGGAACCGCCGCTTATAACGATTTGGCAAAAGAATTTTTAAAGAGAAACAGGAGAGGTTAAAATGGCAGTTAAAAAAGGTGGCCTCGGCAGAGGCTTGGATGCACTCTTTAATGATAATTCAACCGAGGAAAACGGCGCAGTTACCGTTAATATAAACGATATTGAGCCTAATAGAAATCAACCCCGTAAGGACTTCGATGAGGGTGCATTATCCGAATTGGCAGATAGCATCGCAAAACACGGTCTTATACAACCTATTGTGGTTAAGCCGACAACAAATGGCAGATATATGATTATTGCGGGCGAGCGCCGTTGGAGAGCTTGCCGAATTGCAGGGCTTTATGAGGTTCCTGTTATGGTTAAGGATACCGATGATAAAACCCTTATGGAGTTAGCCCTTATTGAGAACCTGCAAAGAGAAGACCTGAACCCCGTTGAAGAGGCTTTGGGTTATCGCTCCTTAATTGATGAGTTTAGTTTAACTCAAGAGGCAGTTGCCGAAAGAATGGGAAAATCAAGAAGTGCCGTTACCAATGCTTTAAGACTATTAAGCTTATATAATGACGAGCTTGAGGCTTTAAGAAAGGGCATTATTTCCGCGGGACACGCCAGAGCGCTTTTATCTGTTGATGATAAGGAGCTTCGCCATAGAATGCTTCTTGCCGCAGCAGACGGTGCATCTGTTCGTGAGCTAGAAAAAATGGCAGCCGCCTCAAAGAAATCCCCTAAAACAACAAAGGCAATAGTTAAACCTAATTTCTATAACGAGGTTGAACTTTCTCTCAAAAATGAAATGGGAAGAAAGGTTTACATAAAACCAATGGGTAAAGGCAAAGGAACTCTTACTATCGAATTTTTCAGCGACAAAGAGCTTTCTGAATTTGCAAAGAAATTAGCGGACTAAGTATATGACTAAGAGACTAAAAAGGATTATGCCAAGCCGCCATTTCAGGCGAAGGCCCCCTCCAAATAAAACTTAATTCAAAATTAAGTTTTATTAAAGGAGAAGTTTATGTTTTACATTTTTTCAATATTAGCCCTTCTTTGTTGGAGCGGCTCGGATTTGTTCTCTAAAATGGGAACCAGAGAAAGAGACAAGAATAGTCATTGGAAGGTAGTTTTCGCTGTTGGTCTTATAATGGGTATCCATTTCTTTATAACCCTTATAGGCGGAGCGGTTATTGATAATACTGTTGGTGTTGATGCTGTTCCTAAGGTTATAGCAAGCATTTTCTATACCGATTTTAAACCCTTTGATTTTATAAGATATTTCCCCGTTGCCGCCCTTTATATATTGGCAATGGTTTTGGGTTACATAGGACTTCGTTATATTGAATTATCGATTTCCTCGCCTATTTGCAACTCTTCGGGAGCTTTGGCATTCCTTTTATGCCTTCTTTTTGGTATCTTCTCATTAGAAGAGTTAACCGCAGTAACTGTTATAGGTATTGTTCTTATAACGATTGGTATCGTGGGACTTGGCTTTGTTGAGCAAAATGAGGACGAAGAAATCAAAAAAGCCAGACAAGAAAGAGCCAACCGCAAATATACCAAGAGCATCTTGGCATTTCTTATGCCTATTCTATATCTTGTTATAGATGCATTGGGAACTGCAGGGGACGAGCTAATCTTCATCAAAACCGATATCACCGATTATGCTGCAAACTCGGCATTTGAGCTTACATTCTTCTGTTTGGCAATATTTGCATTTATTTGGATTAAATTTGTTAAAAAGGATAATATTTTTAAAGGAAATAAGCATTTATTCTTTGGCGGTTTTTGCGAAACAGTAGGTCAAATTTTCTATATGGCAGTTTTATTCAGTGATTTCTCGGTTGGAATGGTAATCATTTCAGCTTATTGCGCAATTTCGGTGCTTTGGAGCAGAATTTTCTTAAAAGAAAAGATGTCCTGGAAGCATTATTTAATGATAGCCCTCGTTATTTCGGGCATAGTAATATTGGGATAAGGATTTTGTTATGAAACCAATACTTTATATCGTGATACCGTGCTATAATGAGCAAGAGGTGTTGCCTATAACGGCACCTCTTTTTCTCGAGCAACTTAAAAGAATGCAGAAATCGGGAAAAATCAGTTATAAAAGCCGTATTCTTTTTGTTGATGACGGAAGCCGAGACAATACTTGGGATATAATTTCAAAGATTTCAAGTGAAACAGAGGAATTTAAAGGCATAGCCCTTAGCAGAAACAGAGGGCATCAGAACGCTCTTCTTGCAGGGCTTATGGAAGCTAAAGGGAATTGCGATATAACTATATCTATCGACTGCGATGGTCAGGATGATATATCGGTTATGGATAAAATGGTTGATGAATATCTTGGCGGTGCAGAGATAGTTTATGGGGTTAGAAATAACCGCAGTAAAGATGGATTTTTCAAAAAACATTCGGCGCAGTGCTTTTATAGGTTTATGAAATCAATGGGAGCTGAAGTGGTTTATAACCACGCCGATTACCGCCTTATTTCAAGCCGAGCTTTAGAGGAATTATCAAAATTCGGAGAGGTTAATATTTTTCTTCGCGGAATGGTGCCGCTGGTAGGCTTTAAGTCAACCTGTGTTTATTATGAAAGAATCGAACGACTTGCGGGAAAAGGTCATTATCCACTTAAAAAGATGATTTCTTTAGCTCTTAACGGCATAACTAGCTTGTCGGTAAAGCCTATAAGACTTATAACCCTTTTAGGTTTTATCGTGGCAATAGTGAGTGGTGTGGGAGTTTTATGGTCGGTTATAACGGCACTTATCGGCAAAACGGTTGCAGGTTGGGCTTCAACCGTTAGTATCGTTTGTTTCCTCGGCGGAATTCAGCTTTTAAGCCTTGGAGTTATCGGGGAATATATCGGCAAGGTTTATTTAGAGGTTAAAAACCGCCCGAAATATATAGTTGCCGAGAAAACCGAAGATGAAAAATAAAAAGCTTCTAAATCTGATTTTTTCGGCGCTCTTTGCGGCAGTTTTGGCTATAACCTCCCAAATTGCTATTCCAACATTTATTTCGGTGCCGATAACCTTGCAGACATTTATAATAGCCCTCGGGGGATATTTGCTTGGTACTGCCACCTCGCTCGGCAGCGTTTTGGTTTACATAACATTGGGCGCTGTGGGGCTTCCCGTTTTCTCCCATTTCAGAGGCGGAGCCCAAATATTGTTTTCCGCAACAGGCGGATTTATAATAGGTTTTTTGGCTTTAGCCGCCGCTTGCGGTTTATCGGGAAAACTAAAAAAGGATATTTCAAAAATTTTCCTTAGCCTTTTTGGATTGTTACTCTGTCATATATGCGGAACGGCGGTTTTCTCAACGGTAACCTCCACAGGGTTTTTCAAATCCTTTATAGTTTCCTCGCTTTTGTTTCTGATAAAAGACATAATATTAGTAATCTTAGCATTCTATATATCAAAAAAATTTAAGCAACGCTTTTAGCGTTGCTTTTTTTGTTCTATGAGGGACAACCATAGCATATCTTTAAAATGAGGTGTTGAATATGGAAGGAATAAAAAGTTTTGAAAATGCTTTATACGGTCTTTCGCCGAGGTTAAGGAATATCCTTGAAAATTTGCCTAAAACGGTAAAATTCAGCGCCGAGGAAATAAGGATTAGGGAAAATCTTCCTTTAGCATTAACCGTTTCGGGCGAGACGGTTTTTATAAAAGAGGATTCAAGCCTTAGTTTTACATATTGCGAGGGGCTTTTCAGGGCAAATACCTCTGATATAGAGGAAAGCTTTTATAATATATGCTCTAATTCGGTTTATGCCCACGGCGAAGAGCTTGCCGAAGGCTTTGTTGTTATGAAAAACGGTTGCAGGGCTGGCGTTTTCGGCAGACTCACAAATGGAAATATGAGTGAAATCACCTCACTTAATATCAGAATCGCAAGGGAAATCAGGGGTGCGGCAAATGATATTCTTAAAAACTATCAGGGTGGGGGTCTTTTAATTGCAGGACCGCCGGCAAGCGGTAAAACCACTGTTTTAAGAGACCTAATACGCCAGATTTCGAGCGGTGCTTCGGGAAAACCTAAAAGGGTTTGCGTTATTGATGGCCGAGGCGAGCTTTCGGGCTCGGGTATGCTCGATTTAGGCCCTGCAACCGATGTTTTAAAGATCAATGACAAGGCAAAAGGCATAGAAATAGCACTCAGAACTATGTTCCCCGATATAATCGCCTTTGACGAGATAGGAACGGCTGAAGAGCTAAAAAGGGTTTCAGAAAGCTTTTATTCGGGTGTTCAGATTATAACAACCGCGCATATTGGCGAAAGAAAGGAGCTTTTAACCCGCCGAGTAACCGAGGAGTTAATCAGAAGCTCGGTTTGTTCACAAATTGCTCTGCTTCCAATTCTTCACGGCTCGGATATCGAGATTTTGGACGCCAAAGAGCTTAGGGAGTATGAATTTTGTTTAAGGTAATAGGGCTTTTAATCCTTTTCGCAAGCTCTTCTTTGTTAGGTTTCTTAAAAGCATATAATTTAAAAATGCGAGCCGAAAAATTAAAGGAGATTTGTCTTTCTTTTGAAATGCTGGGTGCAAGAATAAAAGCCGAAAAAACCGAGCTTGAAAGGGCGGTTAAATTGTCCTTTTTTGAAGAAACGGTTTATATAAAGGATAATAAAGCAACTATAAACTCTCCCTTGCTTGAAAAGGGGGATATATCCTTAATTGAGGAATTCTTCGAATCCTTTGGGAGAAGAGATATAAATTCCGAGTATGAAAGGATAGTTCTTTTTACCTCACTTTTGCAAAAGCAAAGAAAAGAGGCAGAAGAAAGAAAAGAAAAACTATCGAGGCTTTATAATTCCTTGGGTGTGCTTTTTGGGATATTTATTTGTATTTTCTTTTTGTAGGTGGAAAAATGGATGTTGATTTTATCTTCAAAATTGCCGCAATCGGCATAATAGTAACTGTTTTAAATCAGGTGCTCATTCGCTCGGGCAGAGAGGAACAGGCTATGCTGACAACCTTAGCGGGTCTTGTTGTTGTTCTTTTGATGGTTGTTAATGCCGTTGCCGAGCTATTTACAACGGTTAAAAGTATTTTTGGATTATGAACATAGAAATTTTCAAAATTCTAGCCCTTTTGTTAGTTACTGCGGCGGTTTGTATCGTGCTGAGAAACAGAAACTCAGAATATGCTCTTTTGGCGGCAATAACGGCAGGGGTTATAGTTGGGGTTATGGTTTTAAAAAACTTATCCCAACCTTTCATACTGATAAAAGACAGTCTTGAGAATTACGGGGTTAATACCGAGTATTTCAAGGTTTCGCTGAAAGCGTTAGGGATAGGGTATATAACGAATTTTATAGCCGATACCTGTAGGGACAGCGGACAGACCTCTTTAGCCTCAAAGGCAGAATTTGCGGGCAGAAGTGCTATATTTATACTCTCGGTCCCTCTAATAATTTCAGTTTTAAAAACAGCGGTAGGCTTTATAAAATGAAAAGAAAAATAATCTTTATAATAATATTTCTTTTGCTGTTTCCTTTTTCGGTTTCGGCAGAAACTAAGGCGGAAGATTTTTACAAAGAGCAGTATGATTTGAGCGGCGCTGAAGAGATAAATGATAGCTTGCCAAAAGAAACCAAGGATTTTTTAGAGCAAAACGATATTTCACCAAGCCAGCCAGATTGGGTTAACAACCTATCAAGCGAGAATGTTTTTTCGCATATCTGGAGCTTTTTAAAAACGGGGGCAAAAACGCCTGTTTTGGCATCATGCGGAATACTGGCGGTTGTTCTTATAAGCGCCGCAATAGAAAGCTCGGCAGAGGAAAAAGGGGCGGCAGCGGCTATGTATGCTTCGGCGCTTTGTGCGGCGGCGGTCATCTCGGCGCCGGCATTTTCTGTAGTTAAAACAAGTGTTTCGGCAATGCAAGGGTGTTCGATATTTATAGCAGCATTTATCCCGATTTTCGCTGTCATTGTAGCCTCGGCGGGCTCGCCCATAACCTCGCTTTCAATGTCAGGTCTGCTGCTAACGGCATCAAGTGCAGTTAGTTATATTTCAAATTTTGTTGTGGTTCCCTTGCTTGGCGGTTATATGAGTATATCCTTGGCGTCATCAGTTTCTCCTTTAATTTCAAAATCGGGAATTGCTGAGGGAATTAAAAAGCTTTCCTTTTGGATAATGTCGCTCCTAACTACCGTTTTTTTAGGAATACTCAGCATCCAGACCGCCGTTAATGCTTCGGCTGATACATTATCCTTAAAAACCGCAAAATTTATTATCGGCTCTTCGGTTCCCGTTGCGGGAACGGTGCTATCTGAGGCATTAACCACAGTTACAGCTTCAATGGGCCTTTTAAAATCCTCTGTTGGAATTTACGGAGTTGTTGCTTGCGCGGCAATATTTTTGCCTATTTTAGCCGAGCTTTTAATATGGAAAATTTGTCTTACCTTGCTATCTATAATATCAGATTTGTTTTCACTTTCAAAAATTTCTTCTCTTTTAAGGACGGTTGATACAGTTATGTCGGTGCTTGGCGGAATAATTCTTTTAACCGCCGCTATGTTTATCATTTCCTTATCGGTGGTTGTAACGGCGGGGAGAGCAGTATGAAAATTATAACTTCTATATTAACCTCTTTTTGCGCCTCGGCAGTATTTATTGGAGCGCTATATATTTTATGCCCTGAGGGACGAATTTCTAAAAGTATTAAATATGTTTTGTCCTTGGCTTTTTTACTGTCGGTCATTGCGGCGACAGGGATAACCCTTAAAAATGCCGATATTGAAATTCCTATATCAAATGTTGATATAGAAGCGGCAACCGATTTGGATATTTCTTCGGCAAGGTTTGTTTATTCTTCTATTCTTGAAAAGTCAGGGCTAACTTTTGAAAAAATCGAGATTATAACGGATAAATCCGAAGAGGACAGCATATATATTAGCAAGGTTATAATAAAATCATCAGAACAAAGAGATAAAATTCTCTCTGCTTTAGGCGAGGCGGCAGAGAATATAGAGGTTGAAATAAAAAATGATTAAAATTAAAACTCAAATACTTGAAAAACTGCGCTCGCCAAAGGTTTTGGTGATTGCAGGGCTTTGCGGTATACTTCTTATTTTCCTCTCGGGGTTATCTTCCGATAAAGAAACAAAAGAGGTAAATACGAATGAGTTTTCGGCAGAGGAATACCGCCTGTCTATAGAAGAGGAAATAGAAAAAATCGTTAAGGATATAACGGGAAGCGGAAAGGTGCAGGTGGTTGTAACTCTTGAAAGCTCGGTGAGATATAATTATGCCGAAAGCCTTGAGGAAACCAAAACCGAAAAGAACGAAAAGGAAAGCCAAAGCTCAGATAACGAACTCAAAGAGGGCTATATAACCGTTAAAACCGCCGATGGCGGTGAGGAAGCCTTGCTTGTAACCGCAAGAATGCCCGAAATCAGAGGTATCGCCATAGTTTGCGAGGGAGGCGACAACGAGATTATCAACCAAAAAATTCAAAATGCCGTTATGGCGGCATTGAATATAACATCTAAAAGAGTATATATTTGCGGGAGGAAATAAAGATGAAAAAGGGTAAGGTTTTCGGGAAAGGACAAATCGCAGTTGCGGTTATGGTTTTAGCATTGGGGGCAGCAATCTGGCTTAATGCAAAGTATTTACCGAGCGAAGCAAAATATCTTGGCGAAGCTTCCTATGTCAGCAATTCTTCTGAGGAGGAGGCGGTGGAAACCTCTGCAAAGCCCGAAGAGGATTATTTTACCAAGGCTAAAAAAGATAGGGAAAGCGCTCGTAAGGAAGCGGTTGAAACTATCGAAGAAACCATTAAAAGCGACAAACTGTCTGACGAGGATAAAAAGAGCGCCCTTTCTAAGATAGAGGAAATCGGGGATAGAATTGAGAAAGAGAGCAACATCGAAAGCCTTCTTAAAGCTAAAGGCTTTGAGAAAAGCCTTGCCGTTATAAGCGATGACGGAATAAATGTTGTTGTGGCTTCAGAGGGGCTGACCTCTGCTCAGACTTTACAAATTCAGGATATCGTTACCGAGCAAACAAGTATCACTTTGAATAAGATAAAAATAATTCCGATATCTTAAATTAAAAAAAAGTTGTGTTATTTGAAAAATGTGGTATAATAGACTTAAAGAAATTCAAGGCGGAGGATTATTATGAATAATAAAGCAACTGAACTTTCTATAAATACCGAGGTTTTGGAAAAAATGGCTGAAATTGCGGCTAAAGAGGTTTCGGGCGTTGCAGGTCTTGCAAAGCGCGCTATTGATATTAAGGGTGCGGTTAAAAGCAAGAATAAAAACCCATTCAAAGGCATTAAGGTTGAAAGCGAAAACGGCGCTTTGAAAATCAATGTTTTTATAACCGTTAAAGAGGATGCTCTTGTTAAAGAGGTCGCCGAAAAGGTTCAAAGCAATGTTAAAGAGAAAATCCAGAATATGACCGGCACTGCCGTTACTCAGGTTAATGTCAGCGTTGCTGATGTTGAATTTGAAAAGGCAGAAGAGGAAGAATAATATAAACCGCAGTGAAAATCACTGCGGTTTATTTTTAACCGTTTATTATTTTTTTAATCTGTGGAAGTCTAAATATAACTGCCGCACCAACAGTTGTTAAAATAATTTCGGGGAGCATATAGGCTCCGTTATAGCAAAGGGAATAAAGCCAAACGTTATCCCATTCGCACCAGATATCGAAGATGAAAACACCTGTGATATAATGGCAAATGAATCTTAAAAATACTGCAACAGCTGTGCCGATGCAAATACCAAGATAGCCTTTTTTTGCAAAAAGTCCCGCAAAACCTAAAACGGTATATGCTAAGATATAATCGAGCAAAAAGGTGGCTATAAGAGTCAAGGGTGTAAGTCCCCAAGAAAGCACCTCGCCGAAAGATAGCAGCATCTGAAAAACAGAATAGGTAAATGCAATTCCCATTCCCCATTTAAAACCGAACATACCGATATACATTATAATCGGAAGCATGCTGAAAAGGGTTACTCCGCCGCCAAGGGGTGGCTCGTAAATTTTAATCATGCTGAGAACGGTACCGAGGGCGATAAAAATCGCACCAAGGCATAGCCTGTAAATTGATTTTCTTGAATTTTCTTTCATTTTTCTTCTCCTTTTAGTTTTTTTGCAATTTTAACCAAAGGAATTTCTATTCTCCGGATAATAGAAATGCCGCAGGCAATAAACCTGCGGCAATACTTCATTTCGTATTTCCCTACGGCAGCATTATCTGCATCAGGTTAAAGGTCGAAGTCATAGTTTAAAACGGACTTCCTCTCAGCCTGAGTTTCATCAAGCTCCCTATTGCAAAATGATTATAACATTTATGGATAATAAAGTCAATAAAAAAGATACTTTTTCGCAATATAAATTGATAATAGGTTTTTATAATGTTATACTAAATGCAGCAGTGTTACAGGAGGTTTCACATTATGAAACAGATTAAAATTTTGGTAATTGGAGCAGGCGGCAGAGGAAGATGTATGACCGACCCAATGCTCAAAATGCCTGAAAAATTCAAAGTTGTTGGCGTTGCAGACCCCGAGGAGAGCCTTGTTGAAAACATAAGAAAAAAACACAACGTTGACCCCGATAAATGTTTTGATACATGGGAAAAGGCTTTTGAAATTCCAAAATTCGCCGATGTTGCAATCATTGCAACTATGGATGACCTGCATTTAGCTCCTGCAGTTAAGGCTATGGAAATGGGGTATGATTTGCTCCTTGAAAAGCCTGCTGCAACAACTGCTGAGGACTGCGCTGAAATTTATAAGGTAGCTAAGAAGTATGGCAGAAAGGTTATGGTTTGCCATGTTCTTAGATTCACTCCTTTTTATACCAGGCTTAAAGAAATTATCGATGAGGGAATACTTGGAAAGGTTATTTCTATTGACCATAGAGAAGATGTTGGCAATATCCATCAAAGCCATAGCTTTGTTAGAGGGAACTGGGGTAACTCCGTTCGTAGCACTCCTATGATTTTGCAAAAATGCTGTCATGATATGGACATTCTCCAGTGGTTAATCGGCAAGAGGTGTACAAAAATTCAGTCCTTTGGCTCTTTAACATATTTCCGCCGCGAAAATGCTCCAGAGGGTTCGCCTGAGAGATGCTATGAAGGCTGTCCTGTATATGACACCTGCCTTTATAACTCGGTTAAGCTTTATTATGATGATAAGGATAATGCTTGGTTCCGCTGGGCTTCAACCAAAAAAGCCGACCCTACGGACGAGCAGGTTATGGAGGCATTGAAAACCACCCAGTATGGTAAATGTGTTTTTAAATGTGATAACGATGTTGTTGACCATCAGACCGTTAATATGGAGTTTGAGGACGGAACAACAGTTGTTCATACAATGAATGCCTTTAATCAGGGTGGACGATATACTCATATTTTCGGAACAAAGGGTCATCTTTATGCCGATATGGGCGATGAAAATAATGAGAATTTCAAATTTTATAATTTCGAAACAGGAAAAACCGAAATTCTCGATGCCAATATCGTAACTAAGGGAACAACTATAGTTTCGGGCCATGGTGGCGGAGACCAAGGAATCGTTGAAGCGCTTTATGATTACATAAACGGAATTTTGAGTGCTGAAGATGTCAGCGAAATCGGAATTTCCTGTGAAAATCATTTAATGTCTTTTGCGGCCGAGGAGTCCCGACTTAACGGTACCATAATTGATATGAACGAATACAGAAAGAAATATATGTATG
>JAZPXP010000034.1:0-10027 GCA_045543715.1 Acutalibacteraceae bacterium | reverse complement strand
AAATTTTAAGGGCACGCTCACAAATTTTTATATTAGAGCAAAATATGCATTGTCAGGATATGGACGGTATCGACTTTAGGGCAAGACACTTTTATATAGAAGAAAACGGCAATGTTCTGGCATACCTGAGAGCTTTTTATGCCGATGATAGTAAGAATGTCGTTAAGATTGGAAGGGTCCTGTCAATAACGCACGGTATAGGTCTTGGTGCCGATATTATGCGCAAAGCTATGGCAGACATAAAGAAAAATATGAAATGCCAAAAAATATGCCTTAATTCTCAAAAAAGCGCCATAGGATTTTATGAAAAATTAGGTTTTAAAACCGTTTCCGATGAGTTTTTAGAAGAAGGCGTTATACACGTTAAAATGGAGTTTGGAATTTAAATAACTATAAAAAACAAGCCGTGAATTTTCACGGCTTGTTTTATTATTTACACATTATTCTCTCACAATTTCTGCTTCGCCGTCTAGGACGGTTTTTTCGGTAATTGTGATTTTACGGATGGTAGAATCACTGGGGGCTTCAAACATAAATTTCTGCAAAATGCCCTCGATTATTGAGCGAAGTCCTCTCGCTCCTGTTTTTCTTTCAACCGTTTGCTCGGCGATTTTTTCAAGTGCCGCTTTTTCAAATACAAGCTCTATATTATCCATCTTAAAGAGGGCTTCATATTGCTTTATAATTGAGTTTTTGGGCTCGGTCATAATCTTAACAAGAGTATCCTTATCCATACCCTTAAGGGCTGTTATAACAGGAAGTCTGCCGACAAGCTCGGGGATAAGACCGAATTTAACTAAATCTTGATGGGTTGCGGTCATACTTTGAGTTTCGGCCTCAATGCTTTTTGGGGATTTAACATCTGCACCAAAGCCAAGACTTGAGCCGCCAACCCTTTTCTCGATTACTTTATCGATTCCATCGAACGCACCCGCACAAATAAAGAGGATATTGGTGGTATCAATCTGGATAAATTCCTGTTGGGGATGCTTTCTGCCACCCTGAGGGGGAACATTTGAAACAGTGCCCTCAAGAATTTTAAGTAAAGCCTGCTGAACACCCTCGCCGCTTACGTCTCTTGTTATAGAAGCGTTTTCCGATTTTCTTGCAATCTTATCTATTTCATCAACATAGATAATTCCTTTTTCTGCCTTTTCGATATCATAGTCTGCCGCTTGGATAAGTCTAAGCAGAATATTCTCGACATCCTCACCAACATAGCCTGCCTCTGTAAGAGTTGTTGCATCTGTTATGGCAATCGGAACATCAAGGGCTTTAGCAAGGGTTTGAGCAAGCAAGGTTTTGCCAACACCTGTAGGTCCTAACATTAAAACATTGCTCTTATTAAGCTCAACACCCGTTTCAGTGTTCTTGAAAATTCTTTTATAATGGTTATAAACCGCAACCGAAAGGGTTTTCTTTGCCTCTTCCTGACCGATTACATACTGGTCAAGCTGAGCCTTGATTTCCTGCGGTTTTGGAAGGATAAACTCCGATTTTTCTTTTTTCTTGTTGCTCTTTTTTGCACCCTCTTCATCTGCAAAAAGCAAGGAATTGCAGAATTCAATACAGGTATCGCAGATATAAACACCGGGACCCTCAACAAGACGGGTAACCTCATCCTGTGATTTTCCGCAGAAAGAACAACAGATTTCTAAATCTTTTTCCTTTGCCATAGGAAAAACTCCTATCTCTTAGTAATTACCTTATCAATAAGTCCGTATTCCTGAGCCTCAGCTGCCGACATAAAGTTATCTCTCTCGGTATCTTTTGCGATAACATCGAGGGGTTTGCCTGTGTTCTCAGCTAAAATTCTGTTGAGGTTGGCTCTGGTCTTCTCAATGTGATTTGCGTGGATAAGAATATCGGTTGCCTGACCCTGAGCCTGACCTAAGGGCTGATGAATCATAATTTCACTGTTAGGAAGAGCTAAACGCTTGCCCTTAGTACCAGCGGCTAAGAGGAATGCGCCCATACTTGCTGCCATACCCATACAAATGGTGCTAACATCGCACTTGATATACTGCATTGTATCATAAATTGCCATACCTGCACTAACCGAGCCACCTGGGCTGTTGATATAGAAGCTTATATCTTTATCGGGGTCCTGACCCTCAAGATAAAGCATCTGTGCAATTATAACGCTGGCAGTTGCATTGTCAACCTGGTCGTTAAGCATAATAATGCGGTCGTTAAGCAAACGGGAGAAGATATCATAAGAACGCTCGCCTCTGCCTGTCTGCTCGATAACATAAGGAACTAAAGCCATATCAATACTCATAATTATAACTCCTTTTATAGTGTAATTTAAAAAATGCCGGCACCGAATGATGCCGGCAACCATAGTGTGAACAAAACAAAGAAAAGTTAATCAGTTATTCAGCATCTTTGGTTTCTTCTTCAGCCTTTTTGGCTGTTTTTTTAGCAGCGGGCTTCTTCTCTGTGATAACAGCGTTATCCTTTATGAAGTCGATAGCCTTACCAACTGCAAGGTCCTTTGCGATTTCCTCGGTAGGAACAGCAGCCTTAATCTGCTCAGCTTCCATACCGTAATCCTTAGCCATTTTTTCAATCTGCTCGTTGATTTCTTCCTCGGTTGCCTCGATTTTCTCAAGCTCAACAATCTTCTCAAGAGCGAGTCTGAACTTAACCTGGCTTTCAGCCTGAGGACGGAAAGAATTCTTGAAATCCTCTATGCTGGAATTAGTATACTTAAGATAGGTTTCAAGGTTAAGACCCTGAGACTGCAAGCGGTAAGCAAACTCCTCAACGCTCTGGTTAAGGCGGTTTTCAAACATTGCCTCGGGGATTTCACCCTTAATGCTATCAACAATCTGCTGAACGAGAGCATTCTCAACCTCTTCGTCATTAGCTTTCTGCTTTCTTTCAAGTGCCTTAGCCTTGATATCAGCCTTGAGCTCAGCAAGGGTATCAAATTCGCTTACATCCTTAGCAAACTCATCATCAATTTCGGGGAGCTCTTTAACCTTAATCTCGTGAAGCTTAATTTTGAAAACAGCCTCTTTGCCTGCAAGCTCCTTAGCACCGTATTCTTCAGGGAAGGTTACAACAACATCGAACTCTTCACCAATGTTATGACCAACAATCTGGTCCTCAAAGCCAGGGATGAACTGACCTGAGCCCAACTCTAAAGCGTGGCCCTCAGCCTTGCCGCCATCAAATGCAACACCGTCAACAAAGCCCTCGAAGTCGATAACTGCAGTATCGCCTAAGCTAGCAGCCCTGTCCTCAACTGAAACCATACGAGCATTTCTTTCTGCCATAGACTTAATCTGAGCATTAACCTCAGAAGCGGTAACAGAAGCCTTGTTCTTTTCAGCCTTAAGACCTTTATATTCGCCGATTTCGATTTCGGGATAGGTTGTAACCGAAACCTTGAAATCAACGCCATCCTCGGTTGAGATGGAAACCATATCAAAGTCCATCTTATCGTTGATAACTCTAAGGCCAGATTCATTTATAGCCTCTTCAACAACATCGCCATAGATAAGGTTGAGAGCATCCTCAAAGAAAGCCTCCTCGCCATACATCTTCATAACCATAGCATAGGGAGCTTTGCCCTTTCTGAAACCGGGAACATTGATTTTCTTAGCGTTTTTCTTATAGGCCTCTTTGATAGCCTCGCGAAATCTTTCCCCCTCAACAATAATTTCCAACTCATATCTGTTGGCTGAAATCTTTTTTGTTTCTTTTAAGCTCATTTTATTTTTACCTCCGCACAAGCTTTTGTAATCCAAACTATTATATCATAAACAGTCTATTTTTACCAGCATTTTTTTAAATTTTGTTAAATTATATAATCAGGCGATAAAATATGGCGTAAAATCAATGCAATCGCACGATATTAGCTTAAATTTTATGCCCTCATATTCCGTAACTGCATTCAGATAGCCCAAGCCGTGAATATGACCGTGGTAAACAGTTTTAACATTATGCTGCTTTAAAATATCCAGAATTTCGCGGCATTCATAATCCTTATAAACGGGTGGGTAATGGAGAAACACTAAAATTGGAAGTCCTGTTTTTTCGGCGGCTGAGAGAGAAGCTTCAAGTCTGCCCGCCTCTCGCATTAAAACCTTTTTATCGGCGGCATTGTCATAAAACCAACCCCGAGTTCCCGCTATTGCATAGTTTTCGACCTCTATGCAGTTATTAAAAACAATATCGAAGGATGAAAAATTGTTAATTTCGAAAAATTCACGAATTTTTTTCGCAGTGCTCCACCATAAATCGTGGTTTCCTTTAAGTAAAATCTTTTTTCCGGGAAGACTTTCTAAAAATTTAAAATCCTCTACCGTTTCTTCAATTTTAAGTCCCCAAGAAAAATCACCGGGCAAAATAACAGTATCCTCTTCTTTCACAAGGCGAAGCCAGTTTGCTTTTAATCTTTCGGTATGATTATCCCAGCCTTTGAAAATATTCATCGGCTTATCGGTGCCAAAGGATAAATGCAAATCTGAAATTGCAAAAATACTCATTTTTTCCCTTCTTTCTCTTGGAATATTGTCATTAAAAAAGCACAAACTATAATCGACCTTTAAGGTCGGAAAGGACTTGATTTAATTGACAGATTATAGTTGTGAAACAAAGTCTTGCATCGCTTGTAACGTTAAGAACTGTGTTTATCACACAAAGGATGACGCTTGTTCTGCAGGCAAGATTCAAGTCGGAAACGGCTCGGCAAACCGAGCTGAAGACACCTGCTGCGATACCTTCAAAGCTAAATAAGGTGTTAAGAAATCAATATCCGGCAAAAGCCGGATATTGATTTTATTTTATATTGAGAGAGCTATAAACCGCATTTAACATATCCTGCTTTTCGCAAATATCTTTAAATCTTGCGGTTTTGTTTTCGAGAGCGGCAATAGGCTCTGGAATTTCTGTTCGAGTAATTTCAGATAACAGCTTAACCTCTGCAAATTCACTGTCAGCCTTTTCATCAGTAACCGAGGATAAAACACTCTTTGCGAATTTATAGGGCGAAGCGGTTGAGGCGATAACGGTTGGCCTGTCATCTCCGGTAGCCTTTACATATTGCTGATAAACATTAAGAGCAACTCCAGTATGGGTGTCGGCAAGATAACCGTAATCTTCGAAGTATTTTCCGATAGTAGCCTTAGTTTCTTTATCATCACAGCAGCCACCCCAGAAGAGAGAGGAAAGGGATGCCTTAACCTCATCGGTAACGGCAAATTTTCCGTTTTCTGAAAGGGAGTTCTGCAAAGCGGCAACCGCTTTATCATCATTTCCGTAAAGCTCGAACAACATTCTTTCAAGGTTGCTTGAAATGAGAATATCCATCGAGGGAGAAATGGTTGTATAGAAATCACGGTTGCGGTCATAAACACCGGTGTTTATGAAATCGGTTAAAACATTATTAGCGTTTGAAGCACAGATGAGTTTATTCACCGGAACACCCATCTTTTTAGCATAGTAAGCCGCCAAAATATTTCCGAAGTTACCTGTTGGAACAACAATATTAAAGCCGTTTTCAAGATAATTGTCTTCACGGCTCAGCATATCGCAGTAAGCCGATACATAGTAAACTATCTGGGGAGCAAGTCTGCCCCAGTTAATTGAGTTTGCAGAAGAAAACTGCATATTGTTCTCAGCTAGCTTTTCTTTAACAGCATTATCCGTGAAAATCTTTTTAACCCCTGTTTGAGCATCGTCAAAGTTGCCGATAATTGCACAAACATGAACATTTTTGCCTTCCTGCGAGCTCATCTGAAGCTTTTGCATAGGGCTTACACCCTCGCTCGGATAAAAAACGAGAATTTCGGTATCTTCAACATCCTTGAAGCCCTCAAGTGCAGCTTTACCTGTATCGCCTGAGGTTGCAACAAGAATAACTATTTTCTTACCGCCGGCAACCTTTTTAGCTGAGGTTGTAAGCAAATAGGGGAGAAGCTGAAGAGCCAAATCCTTAAAAGCACAGGTGGGTCCGTGCCAAAGCTCTAAGATATTAGCGTTTTTGCCGATTAGAGAAATGGGAGCGGGCTGCTCATTATCAAAGCTTCCGGTATATGCTCCGTTAACGCAATATTCAACCTCTTCCTCGCTGAAATCGTTCAGGAAATATTTTAAGATATATTTAGCTCTTCCCTTATAATCGAGCTTTGCTATTTCTTCAAAGTCTTTTTTTGAAAATGCAGGAAAGCTATCGGGAACAAACAAACCGCCCTCGGCGGAAATTCCCCTTGCGATAGCATTTGCCGCAGAAACCTTAACCGATTTATCTCTTGTGCTGATGTAATTCATAAATATAACTCCTATATATCAACTATCCTTCGTATATAATACTCGTTTTTTCAAAGCTTTGCAATAAAATTATCTGCATTTTTAAAGAAAATTTTATTAAGTATAGCTTTATTTATTCCTTTAGCCTCTAAAAATGCATAAAGAGTTGGAATTTTTGATATTTTATCAAGATTTTTATCCATTTTTGCACCGTCAAAATCCGAGCCGATGGCGATATTATCTTGGTATCCCTTATCCAAAAGATAAAAAATGTTTTGATAAATTTTATCGAATACATTTTCCCCTAAAAATAAAGTATAAAAATTAAGACCTATAACTCCGTTTTTTTCACAGATAAGTTTTATTTGCTCCAAGCTCAGATTTCGCTTATGGGGGCAGATTTCCTTGCAGTTTGAATGGGTAGCTAGTGGAAAATCTGCAATTTCTATCGCCTTGTAAAAACCCTTTTCATTTATATGGGATAAATCACAGCCGATTTTAAGGCGGTTCATTATCTCAATCGCACTTTTGCCGAAATTGGTAAGCCCTTTTTCGCTGTAAGCCCCGCCTGCAATATTATTTTCGCCGTTCCAGGTTAGTGTTAAAAGCTTTATGCCGTCTTGCTTTAAAGCAAAAAGCTTATCGGTATCCCTTTCAATAACCGCACCGCCCTCAACGGCAAAATAAGGGGTAAGATTTTTGGGAGCGGTTTTAAGCCTTGCCTTGAAATCCTTTAAAATTTCCTTGTAAGTTTTAAAGGGGTTATCTTCATCATCCCTTATCCATACTGCGAAAACCTGTTTCCATCGTTCAAATATTTCACCGCTCTTGCCTGAAACGGCAAGTGAGTTTACATAAAACTCTTCGTTTTGTTTATAACATTCAAAGGGTGTATCGCAGTGCAGGTCAAAGAAATTCATATACTACCTCAAAAAGCGTTTTCTATGTAGTTGAGGCTGTAGCTTAAGCTTCCGTCCGCATTTTCCTTTACTGTAACCTCGGCAATATCAAACCTTGGCTGAAGGTCGGTCTGGAATTTTGAAAGGAAGTCCTCTGCGGTTAACATAATCCTTTTTTGCTTTTTGCTATCAACCGCTTCTGCAGGGGCGTAAAGGCTTCCTTCCTTT
This sequence comes from Acutalibacteraceae bacterium, assembly GCA_045543715.1. GTDB lineage: Bacteria > Bacillota > Clostridia > Oscillospirales > Acutalibacteraceae > UBA737. The sequence continues at coordinate 2,639 of JAZPXP010000034.1, read as the reverse complement.
CGGGTTTTAACCTCAACAAAGATAATATATTCTTTTCTTTCGGCTATTATGTCGATTTCACCGAAGCGGCACTGATAGTTGCGTTTTATAATGGCATAGCCCCTTTTTCTTAAAAAGGATGCCGTTCTGTCCTCACCGCTTTTTCCAACCGTTCCTATATTCATCCTATTTTCTCCAGAATATTTTTAAGAAAGGAAAGTCTATGTATTTTTGAGGGACCGTATTTTAAAATTGCCTCGGTATGCTCCTTGGTTCCATAGCCTTTATGCTTTGCGAAATTATATTCGGGATATTCTTTATCGTATTCAAGAAGAAGTCTGTCCCTCGTAACCTTTGCAAGAATGGAAGCCGCCGCAATTGAGGATGATTTGGCATCCCCCTTAACAACCGTTTCGCAAGGGATTTTTATTCCCTTTGGTACTCGGTTACCGTCTATCAAAGCATAATCGGCAGGAACATTTAGACCCTCAATCGCTCTGTTCATAGCAAGATATGTAGCCTCTAATATATTAAGCTCTTCGATTTCTTCGAGAGTGCCGTAGGCGATAGAAAAAGCCACAGCTTTTTCACAGATAATGGGGAAAAGTGCCTCCCTTTTCTTTTCACTAAGTTTTTTGGAGTCGTTAAGACCTTCGATTTCGGCGTCTTCAGGTAAAATAACCGCCGCCGCACAAACAGGACCGGCTAAGGGACCTCTTCCTGCCTCATCAACTCCGCAGATATACTTAAAGCCGCTTGTTTTCGCGGCTTTCTCGTAACTTAAATCAGGCATTATTATCCGCCCTTTCAAGTGAAATATAACCGATTTTGCAGTTTCGGTATTCCTCGAGCAGCATATTAGCGGCTCTTTCGGTGTCGGTCTCACCGCCACGAATTACCATACCCCTCTTTTTGCCGATTTGGCATAGGAGGTCATAAGAATCACAGTCAAAATCAAGAGCTCCGTAACGCTTTTCAAGATTTTCACGGTAATTTTCGCCCAAAATTTCTAAAAGCCGCATACTGAGCAGCTCGGTATCTAAAATGCGGTCCTTAACAGCACCTGTGAAAGCTAAATGCTCGCCAACCGTCTGGTCCTCAAACTTTGGCCATAAAACACCGGGGGTATCAAGTAGCTCAAGCTGTTTGTCAATAGTAAACCATTGGTTGCCTCTGGTAACACCAGGGCGGTTTTCAACCTTTGCCTTTGTGTTACCTGCAATTTTATTTATGAATGAGGATTTTCCAACATTGGGAATACCAACAACCATAACCCGAAGCGGTTTTCCAACCATACCCTTTTTGGCATAAAGCTCCAACTTTTCTTTAAGTGCGGTTTTAACCGTGTCTTTGAAATGGTTGAGACCTTTTCCCGATTTACAGTCAATAGCAATAGCGGTTATACCTTGATTTTTATAATGGCTTATCCACCCGTCAGTAACCCTTTTATCAGCCATATCGCATTTATTGAGCAGAATGATATGCGGTTTATCACCAATTAGTTCTTTAAGCTCAGGGTTTCGGCTTGAAAGGGGAATTCTTGCATCAACAACCTCGGCAACGGCGTCAATAAGGGGCAAAATTTCCTTGATTTTACGGCGGGTTTTCGCCATATGCCCCGGAAACCATTGAATGCTCTGTGTGTTATCGTTCATATCAGTCAAGCCTTCCTATTTTATCAAAGGGGAAAATTCTGAAAACGGCGTGGCCTAAAACATAGCGTTCATCAACAATGCCGCCGTTTCCTATTTGGGAATAACGGCTGTCAAGCGATTCGGCGCGATTATCTCCTAAAACAAAAATCGAGTCTTCGGGTATATAAAGGGGGAACTGAACATCGGCACTGTCAACCGTGGGGGTGCTGATATAGTCTTCCTTTAAGGCAACACCATCAACATAAACTATTCCTTTTTCGAAATCAATGTTAACGGTCTGACCGCCAACAGCAATAACCCTCTTGATAATCGGTTCGTTAGAAAGTGTCTGCGCCTCAAGGGAGTTTTGGGCGTTTCGGGAGATAACAACAATATCGCCCTGTTTTGCCTCGTATCCTAAATTTGTTATGATAACCTTGTCGTTATGAATAAGGGTGTTTTTCATAGAGTCGCCCGAAATGGTTGCAACGCGGAAGAGAAGACAAAATATAATAACAACCGCAATAACCGCAACCGATAATACCTCAACCCATTCAACAACCTGATGGGAAATACTGTCAGGCTCATCTGCAGGAGCTTCGGCGGGAAGAGAATCGGCAAATTTGGTATCAACTGAAAAGCCTTCCTCTAAAAAGCTTTCCTTTTTATCCGAGCCGAAAATATCGAATTTACCCATAAAACCACCTCGAAAATAAAATTGAATAAAGGGGAGACTTTGCGTGAAGTCTCCCCTTTTCGTGCTTAATTGCTTTGGCTTAGATAAGCTCTTTAACCTTTGCTGCTTTACCAACTCTATCGCGTAGATAGTAGAGCTTCGCTCTGCGAACTTTACCCTTGCGAACAAGTTCAACCTTAGCAACGCTGGGTGAATGAACCGGGAATACACGTTCAACGCCTACACCATAGGCAACACGGCGAACGGTAAAGGTTTCAGAAATACCGCTATTGTTCTTAGCGATAACTGTTCCCTCGAAAACCTGAATTCTTTCTTTTTCGCCCTCTTTA
>JAZPXP010000033.1:0-3091 GCA_045543715.1 Acutalibacteraceae bacterium | reverse complement strand
TATAGCCTTGCAGTCGCCCGAGGCACATAAGCTTTCCTTAATGCTTGAGGTTTTCAAAAAGGCCGAAAAAGAAAACCATCAGCTGACCGAGTCTTGCTTTACAATGCTTATGCATTCTTTGGGTTTCAAGATTAATTTTATCGAGGGCGGAGTTAACAATATAAAAATAACAAGAGAAGAGGATATCGCCGCCTTTGAGGCAATGGTAAAAGATTAAGAAATGAGAAGTTTGATTTTAAAGATTTTCAAGTTTGGTATAGTCGCTTTCATTGCAACCGCTATAGATTATGGCATAATGGTGCTTTTGACCGAAGCTTTTAATGTTAATTATTTGGTATCTTCTGCAATCTCTTTTTTCGGTTTCGGTTATATTTATTCATGTATTGAGTGTTTTTCGGGTTTTTGATGTAGAAGAAAAAAGCAAAGCAAAAGGGCTTTTGATATTTGCTTTACTTAGCGTTATAGGTTTAGGTTTTAATCAAGCTTTGATGTTTCTTGGAACTGAAATAATTAATTTTCATTATATGCTGACCAAAATTTTCGCAACAATAATTGTTGTGGTTTATAATTTTATTTCAAGAAAAATGATTTTAGAAAAATATTAAAAATATTGATTTTTATTATTGATAATGATATAATTTACATTGATTTTAGTAAAGAAGGTAAAAAATATGATTTGTAATGTTATTGAAAAGATATTTAAATTTCTATTTGTGGATAATAGTATTTCTTTTAAGAAAAAAATTCTCATCAGTCTTGCTGTGAATTTTGGTCTTGTTTTCTCAGTATTTATGTTTATACCACTCGAAACTTATTTAGGAAATACAGCTGATTTTTCGTTTGGTTTCTTTTCTTTGGTATTACCTGTGATTATATTAGGAGCATCACTTATTGTTGTTATGACACTCTTTGAAATGCTTCTCAAAGGTAAACTTTTCAAACTATGTATATCTTTGGTTTTTGGCGTTACAATAGCCTGTTATATTCAGAGCATGTTTCTTAACGGAATGATGAAACAGCTTGACGGCTCTGCGGATAATTGGTCATTATCTCAAAAATTAATTAATCTTATTATTTGGCTTGCCATAGCCTTTGCGCCTTTCTTTGCTACGTTGTTTTTCAAAAAACCGTCAATTAAACTTAATGCATTACTTTCCTTAGGCATTGTAGTCGTTCAATTAGTAGGTTTTATTTCGGTAGCCTTTACTGCTAAAACTCCCGATACGCAAATTTATCTTTCATCAGAAGGACTTTATAATGTTTCGGGCAAGAAAAATGTTATAGTTTTTATACTTGATAGATTTGACAGTAATAATATAAACGAGATTGTGGCACAAGAGCCGGATTTTCTTAAACCTTTAGATGGTTTCACCTTCTATCCTAATACAGTTGGCTCATATGTTTATACACAGAATACTCTTCCTTACTTGATTACAGGCATAAAGAATCCTGATTTATATGTTACCGCAGAACAAAAAGCTACTAACATTGAGAATAGTGAATACCTTAAAACGATTCGCGAAAAGGCAGATAATCTTAATATATATACAGAGCCTATGTATATGGAAACAACTGCTGAAAATATAACAGAAATAGTTGATAATGTCAAGGAAAGCAAGCTCAAGGCAGATTTCAAAATTTTAATAAAGCCAGTTATAAAATCGGCTTTATATAGAGTTTCTCCTTTCTTTTTTAAGCAAAGGTTCAGTTATACTTCAGGAGATTTTAATATCGCTTTTTCTAGCGAAGATAATGATATTTATCATTGTCAGTCTCATACGGAGGATACTCTTTTTAGCAAAAATTTGTCAAAAAAGGGTCTTTCTATAGATGATTCTAATGGAGATTTGGCATTTAAGTTTATTCATCTCTGTGGTGCGCATTTCCCCTATCATTTAAATGCTAACGGTGAATATTCCGAATCTGAAACTGATTTGATTACAACGAGCAAGGGTTCTCTTAAAATAGTTTATAAATATATTGAAGAGCTTAAGTCTTTAAATCTTTATAAGGATGCGGCTATATTTATAACATCAGACCATGGCGAAACAATTTTGATAAAAGATTTGGAAAGTTTAAATAGTCCAAATGTTAATCCCATTATGTTCTACAAACCCTCGGGTATCGGCAGTGAGACTGAATTCAAAATTTCTGAAGCTCCGGTTTGGCACGATAATATATTCCCTACTGTTATAGAAGAGTTGGGTGCAGACCCCACTCCCTTCGGTACTCCTATTACTGAAGTCAAGGAAACAGATGAGATAACGAGGGAATTTTATTGGAGTGTTCAAGACCCTGAAAAAGATTATGATTATTATTTGCCGCATAAATATATTATAGAGGGTGATTCCAGAAAAAAAGATAGTTGGAAATATATCGGTCAATATCTTTTAGAGCAATAAACTTTTATTTTAACATAAACAGCGGAGCGAAAAGCTCCGCTGTTTATGCTTTTGTTACCATTGTTTTTTGGACTGCGGCTTTGGCGGCTGTTGTTATCTGTTTTTTTGGTGCTGCTCAATAAGGCTTATCTTGAATATTTTGATTTAAAACCCTTTCTTGCCTGTTTTTTTACATTGGCGGTTAATTATATTATGAAAGCTATGGGTACTGTGAGAAGAATAGATGCTGGTGTTATTATAACCTCTAAAAACAGTTGCTAAATTAAAGATTTAGACTGTTTTTGAGAACATAGATACTCGTTTCACTCGTATGAGATAACACAAAAGTGCGATAGAGCTTTATAAATACTGGGTTTACAGGCGATTTTTATAGAAAAATTTTTGACGAAAAACAGTATATTTTGACCTATACATAGCAAAAGCGAGGTGATTTCACCTCGCTTTTAATTATATTCTTTCACTAATTTACATAAAAATCTATTTAAGAGAATTTTTATAACCGGTGATAATGCTTTCAATCGTGGAGCCGGATTTCACACCGTGATATACTTGTGAAGAACGCCAACGGTCAGTGTTGATGGATTGGTCGAAACCGTTAAAGATATTGGAGTCATAGTCGTTGCATTGGGAGGTGCCGTGATAAAGCTCACCAAGCTGTTCCCATTTTGTAGTTCCATCTGTATCGGTAA
>JAZPXP010000032.1:0-10249 GCA_045543715.1 Acutalibacteraceae bacterium | reverse complement strand
GATAGATATATTCCGCTTATTTACCAAACCGGAGAAACAGTTTTTGATTATATATCCGATACCCTTATGGTTATGAGTGAAAGCGGAAATATAAGTGATAGACTTAATAGTATCGAAATTCAGCAGTCTGCTGATATAGAAATCTTCTTGGAAGAGGGCTTTTTAAGCGGTAAGACAGCTAAACTATATCTTGATAAATCGGAATTTTTAAGTTCGGTTAAATATTCTCTTATTCTTGAAAATTTTCCGAGAAGCTCTTATCCTCTAAAGGTTAAGGATATAATCAATTTTAATTTTAAACGCTCTTCTTGTTGGTCGGGCGATATAAATGTTCTGCTTGAGGATATCGAATATATCCATTCAAATAAGGGAACGGTTGTTATTCTAGCGGGTGAGCAAAAGGCGGCAAGGGTGCTTACAAATACCCTTGAAGAAAAGGGAATAAATGCAGTTTTCGCATCTACTGCTAATGAGATACAGGGCGGAGTAACTGTTATGTCGGGCGGACTTTCAAGCGGATTTGAAATCCCTTCCCAAAAGTTTTTGCTTATAACCCATAGATATATTGCTTCTGATGGCAGACGAAAAGGTAAAAGACCTAAAAATGCTAAGGAAATAGGCTCTTTGGATGAACTCAAAAGAGGCGATTATGTTGTTCACACGGCGCACGGTATTGGAATTTTTGACGGTATTAACCGCATAACAAATGCAGGTGTTACTAAGGATTATATAAAGATTAAATATGCTAAAAGCGATGTTCTGTATGTCCCCGTAACCCAACTTGATTTGGTTTCCCGTTATATTGGCGCGGCAACTGAGGATGGTGCTGTTAAAATCCACCGTTTAGGTGGCAGTGAATGGCAAAAAACGAGAAGCAGAGTTAAAAAAGCCGTCAGAGATATGGCGAAGCAGTTAACGGCTCTTTATGCTAAACGAATGTCGGTTAAAGGCTATGCCTTTAGTGAGGATACCGACCTTCAAAATGATTTTGAGCGCCGTTTTGAATATGAGGAAACCGAGGACCAACTCCGTTGTATAAACGAGATTAAAAAGGATATGGAGAGGTCTATTCCAATGGACCGACTGCTTTGCGGAGATGTTGGCTTCGGCAAAACCGAGGTAGCACTCAGAGCTGCCTTTAAGTGCATAAGCGAGGGAAAACAGTGCGCTTTATTGGTGCCGACAACTATACTTGCAATGCAACACTATAATACCATTATCCGCCGTTTTGGTGAAATGCCTGTAACGGTGAAACTCTTAAACCGATTTGTTTCGAAAAAGCAACAGGAAAAGATAATATCCGACCTAAAATGCGGAAGACTTGATATGGTTGTTGGAACTCATAGACTTATATCAAAGGATGTTGCCTTTAAGGATATTGGACTTGTTATTATAGATGAGGAACAGCGTTTTGGCGTTGCTCAAAAGGAAAGACTTAAAGAACTTTATCCTTTTGTTGATATCTTAACTCTGAGCGCAACCCCGATTCCAAGAACTCTTAATATGGCAATGTCGGGTCTTAGGGATATGTCGTCTATTGACGAAGCTCCGGGGGACAGACACCCCGTTCAGACCTATGTTCTTGAATATAATCAGGGTGTTTTGATTGATGCCATAAATAAAGAAATCAGAAGAGGCGGTCAGGTTTATTATCTGCATAACAGGGTTGAAAGTATTGAACGCTGTGCCGCAAGGCTTAAGACAAAACTGCCCGATGTCAGTATTGGTATTGCTCACGGAAAGATGAGCGAGGATGAACTGACTAAGGTCTGGGAGGATTTGCTCGAACACAGAATAGACGTCCTTATTTGCACAACTATTATTGAAACGGGTGTTGATGTTCCTAATGCTAATACCCTAATTATCGAGGATGCGGACAGAATGGGGCTTAGCCAGCTTCATCAGTTAAGAGGAAGAGTTGGCAGGTCTCCCAGAAGAGCTTATGCTTATTTTTGTTTTGGTAAGAATAAACAGCTTAGCGATATAGCATCTAAAAGACTTGAGGCTATAAGGGAATACACCGAGTTTGGCTCGGGATTTAAAATTGCTATGCGCGACCTTGAAATTAGGGGAGCGGGAAGTATCTTGGGCGGCTACCAACACGGAAATATGGAGTCGGTAGGGTATGATATGTATCTTAAACTCTTGTCCGATGCGGTTAATGAACAAAACGGCGAGCCTATAAAGGACGATATTCCTTGCACTATAGACCTTAATGTTTCGGCACATATTCCCGAAAGTTATATCGAGTCCCTTTCGGCAAGACTTGGTATTTATAAGCGAATTGCTGCAATAAGAAATGATGAAGATGCTTCGGATGTTATAGATGAGCTTTGCGACCGTTTCGGCGAACCGCCGCAATCGGTTATGGGACTTATTGATATTGCAATTCTCCGCAACAAAGCTGCCGCAGCGGATATTGCCGAGATAACGGGAACTAAAAACACTGCCATTTTGCATATAAACTCAATAAAACCCGAAATAGCCTCAAAGTTATCCCAATATTTCGGCACAAGATTTATGCTTAGTGTAACGGGCAAACCTGTTTACACAGTAAAGCTTAAAAGCGGGCAGAAAATGAGTGATTTAGTTGCTGAAATGGGAAGAGCATTATAATAATGGAATAGGTTAAGCGAAACAGTAATAAATTCCGCTGTCCAAGCGCTTTTAGTGTTTCGACAAACTACAATCATTATAAATTAAAAAAATGTAGACATTTTGAATTAAATGTTGTATAATAACCCTATTGTGAAAGTAACGGAGGTTCATTATGAAATCAGTTAAAAGAATTATAGCTTTTGGTTTGGTTATGCTTATGGCATTTTCTTTTACAGGATGTATTCATAAGAAGGGCGAAATTGCCGTTAAAATTAACGGTGTTGAATTCACCTCGGCATATTATGCTTGCGCTCTTATAAATTCCAAAACTGAGGCTCAGAATAAGGTTTATGAAACCTTATCTGATGAGGAAAAATCATCAGGTGCTGTTGATTATTCTAAAAAGAAAATTGATGATAAAGCTTTTGATAAATGGGTTGAGGATGAGGCGATAGAAAAGCTTAAAACTATTGCTGCTTATAAGCTTCTTTGCAAGGAAAATAAGCTTGAACTTACCGAAGAAGAGGCAAATAACGCTATGATGTATGCTTCTTATTATTGGTCGAATTACGGTTATTCGGCATATTTCGAGCCCAATGGTGTTAGTCAGGCTACCTATGCTGAATATATGAAGGATACCTATTATTCTGAAAAATATTTTGAGTTCCTTTATGGTGCTGAGGGTGAAAAGGCTATTGAAGCAGGCACTGTTAAAACCAAGATTTATGATAATTTTATTATCGCTGATATAATCAATGCTTCTTATGAAACCGATGCAACTGATGCGGATAAGGCAACATTAAAGACCAAACTTGAGGGCTATGTAACCGCTCTTAAGAACGGCAGCAAGACCTTTGCTGAGGTTTATAAAGATTATAACGGAAGCGATAATACAACAAGCTCTGAGGATGGACCAAAGGATAAATATGCAACCATCTTAGGCGCTGAGGGTACTAGCTATGCCAACGATAATTATGAAGCTGTTAAGGCTATGGCTGTTGGCGAGGTTAAGCTTATAGAGCTTGAAGATAAATCCGGCTTTGTTTTGGCTGTTAAGCAGGATATAACTGCTGATGATTATTACCTTGAAAATCTTGATATGACTGCCCGTCATCTTATAGCTGATGAAGAGTATAAAAAGATTATTGAAGATTATGCTAAAAAACTTGAGCCCGATGTTAGCAAATATGCTATAAGTCAGTTCAAGGTTAATAAATTAGAAGAACCAAGTTATAGTTACTAATTTTAAGGAGTGTTCTAAAATGAAAAAGATTTATGAAGGAAAAACAAAAGATGTTTACGAGCTTGATAACGGCAATGTTATGCTCAAGTTTAAGGACGATTGCACAGGTAAAGACGGCGTTTTTGATCCTGGCGAGAATACTGTTGGTTTAACAATTGAGGGTATTGGCAAGGCAAATCTTGAAACCTCTATTCATTATTTTGAGCTTCTTAAAAAAGCTGGAATCAAGACTCATTATGTAGGCGCTGACCTAGAGAATGCAACTATGGAAGTTCTTCCTGCAACCGTTTTTGGCCACGGCTTAGAGGTTATCTGCCGTTTGGTTGCAACAGGTAGCTTTATCCGCCGTTACGGTGAATATATGGCGGACGGCACTGTTTTAGAGGGCGGATATGTTGAATGCACCTTTAAGAATGACGAAAAGGGCGACCCGTTAGTTACAGGCGAAGGCTTGGCGGCACTTGGCGTTATGACTCCCGCTATGTTTGAAAGCATGAAAGAGCAGACCTTGAAGATTACAAAGATTGTTGCTGATGATTTAAAATCTATCGGTCTTGACCTTTGGGATATCAAGTTTGAGTTTGGCTATAACAATGGCGAGGTTATCCTTATTGATGAGATTGCTTCGGGCAATATGAGAGTTTATAAGGATGGCAAGATTGTTGAGCCTGTTGAACTTACAAAACTTATTTTAAACAGATAATTTTACAGAGAAGCAGACAAATTCCGTCTGCTTCTTTATTTTTCTTTAAAATAATGTAAAAAAGTTAAAAATCTGAAGTTTTCTCTATTTTTAGGCTTGAAATTATCATATCAATATTGTATAATTTTCTTGGAAATAAAGGTAATTTTAGGTGAAAATTACCTATCCTCGATATTATATCGGAGAATAAAAAATTTTGGAGGCAATTATGAAATTTGGACATTTTGACGACCAAAGAAAAGAGTATGTAATCGAAACCCCGAACACTCCGTATCCTTGGATTAACTACCTCGGTTATCGTGATTTCTTTACGATGATTTCTAATACTGGTGGCGGTTATAGCTTCTATAAGGATGCAAGACTTCGCCGTATCACCCGTTTTAGATACAATAATGTACCTATGGATGATGGCGGTAAGTATTTCTACATAAAGGACGGAGATACCGTTTGGTCCCCTGGTTTCAGACCTGTTCGCACTCCGCTTGATAAGTATGAGTGCCGTCACGGTATGGGATACACTGTAATCCACGGTGAAAAGAACGGCGTTTCGGCTGACTGTACATATTTTGTTCCGTTAGATTATGCAGGCGAGGTTCAAAAGGTTGTTATTACTAACAATTCTGATGTCAAGAAGGAACTCAGACTTCATTCTTTCTTAGAGTTCTGCTTATGGGATGGTCTTGATGACCAAACCAATTTCCAACGCAACCTATCAGTTAGTGAGGCTGAGGTTGAGGGTAATGTTATTTATCATAAAACCGAGTATCGCGAGAGAAGAAACCACTATGCTTTTTATAGTGTTAACGCTGATATTACAGGCTTTGATACCGATAGAGAGGATTTCCTTGGAATTTACAACGGTTTTGACCGTCCTGTAACTGTTTTTGAAACAGGTCCTTCGAATTCGATTGCTGTTGGTTGGGCTCCTGTTGGTTCTCATTGTCTTGATTTGACATTAGAACCGGGAGAGAGCAAATCTTATGTATTTATCCTTGGTTATGTTGAAAACGAAGAGGATAAGAAGTGGACCGCTCTTAATGTTGTTAATAAAGAAAACGCTTATAAGATGATTGATAAGTTCGCAACTGCTGAGGATGCCGATAAGGCTTTGCAGGAGCTTAAGGATTATTGGGATGAGCTTCTTTCGGTTTATACTATTGAAAGTTCTGACGATAAGCTTAACAGAATGGTTAACATCTGGAACCAGTATCAGACCATGATTACCTTCAATATGTCGAGAAGTGCTTCCTATTTTGAGAGTGGTATCGGCAGGGGTATGGGCTTCAGAGATAGTAACCAAGACCTTATGGGATTCGTTCATCTTGACCCTGTTCGTGCTCGTGAGCGTCTTTTAGACCTTGCTGCAACCCAGATGGAAGATGGCGGTGCATATCATCAGTATCAGCCTCTTACCAAGATGGGTAACCATGAAAGCGGCGGTAACTTCGGTGATGACCCGATGTGGCTTGTAGCTGCTTGTGCTGCATATATTAAGGAAACAGGCGATGTTGATGTTCTCAATGAAATGGTTCCTTATGAGAATGATTGGGATTTAGCTCAGCCTCTTATTGACCATATGAAGCGTTCCTTCTATCATGTTGTTAATAATAAGGGACCGCACGATTTGCCACTTATCGGTAGAGCAGACTGGAACGATACTTTAACACTTAACGGTCTTTCAAAAACCCCGGGAGAGAGTTTCCAGAGATGTGAGCATGCTGACGGTACAACTGCAGAAAGTCTTATGATTGCAGGTCAGTTTGTTTATTATGGCAGAGATTATGTTAAGCTTTGCGAACTTTTAGGTCTTGAAGATGATGCAAGAGAGGCTGAAAAGCATATTGCCGCTATGGAAGCCGCTGTTATTAAGGACGGCTGGGATGGTGATTGGTACTTAAGAGCTTATGACTATAAGAGCAGACCTTTAGGCTCTAAAAACTGCCTTGATGGTAAAATCTTCATCGAGTCTCAGGCTTGGTGCTCGATGGCAGATATCGGTAAGGACCTTGGTATGCCTATGAAAGCACTTGACGCTTCTTGGGAGCACCTTGCAACACCTTACGGCTTTGTTCTTGTTGACCCGCCTTATCGTACCTATGACTATGAAATCGGCGAAATCGGCTCATTCTTGCCCGGATACAAGGAAAACGGCGGTATATTCTGCCATAATAACCCCTGGCTTATGTGCTCTGAGGCTATTCACCGCCGTGGAGATAACGCTTTCGAGATTTATAAGAGAATTGCTCCTGCATACATTGAGGATATTAGCGAAATCCATCGCCTTGAGCCTTATGTATATGCTCAGATGGTTGGCGGTAAGCCCGCTTATGCTAAGAAGCCGGGTGAAGCTAAGAACTCCTTCTTAACAGGTACCGCTGCTTGGAACTTTATTGCAATTTCTCAGTATATCTTGGGTATCAGACCTGATTATGACGGACTGGTTATTGACCCTTGCTGTCAGCACGAGATGGAATTTACCATTACCCGTAAATTCCGCGGAAACACCTTTATCATTGAGGTTAAGAATCCCAATAAGGTTTGCTGCGGCGTTTCTAAGATGATTGTTGACGGTGTAGAGGTTGAAGGAAATGTTCTTAAACCTACTGCCAATGGCGATGTTCATAAGGTAACAGTTGTTTTAGGTGAATAATTAAATTAAAAAAATAAGCACCCGCTGGGTGCTTATTTTTTGTTGCCAAAACTTACTTATTGTTCTTATTCTGGTCGTTACGGTTCTGGTCTTTTTTATTCTGATTATTCTTGTTCTGGTCGTTCTTATTCTGATTGTTCTGGTTATTGTTCTGATTTTTATTGTTGTAATTATCCATTGAAAACACCCCGCTTTCAAGATTATTATTTCTTGAAAACGGGGTGCTTATTCTATTTTAAAAATAAATTTTTAGCATTTAAAAAAGTTTGTTTTAAAATCTCTTCTGTTGAGGTTTCCTTAATTTCGGCAATTTTTTCTGCTGAAAAATAAATCATCGCCGAATGGTTGGTTTTACCTCTATAGGGAACGGGAGTAAGATAAGGAGCGTCGGTTTCGAGCAACATTCTGTCCATCGGGAGCATTTTAACAACATCTGGCAATTTTTTTGCATTTTTAAATGTTATAACTCCGCCTATACCGATATAAAGTCCTAAATCAATAAGCTCCTTAGCCATTTCAGGACTTCCCGAAAAGCTATGAACAACACCCTTTGGTTTATATTGCCTTAAAATTTCGAGGGTATCGGCGTGGGCATCTCTGTCATGAATTAAAACAGGAAGATTTATTTTTTTTGCAAGCTCTAACTGTTTTATAAAAATTTGTTTTTGCTCAGGTTTGTTATCCTGAGTCCAATAATAATCAAGCCCGATTTCACCTATGGCAACGCATTTTTTATGCTTTGCAAGGTTTTCGATTTCTTCAATGGTTGTACCGCTGTCAATATTACAGGGGTGAATTCCAACGGCGGCGAAAACATTTTCATATTTTTCTGCCATTTCGGTAGCTTTTTTTGAAGATTCCTTATCGCAGCCACAGGTTATAGCGGCATCAACACCGTTTTTTTGAAGAGAGGATAACAACTCCTCTCTGATATCATCAAACCGGTCGTCATCATAATGAGCATGGGTATCAAATATCAAAGGCTCTTTAAGGGGAGTTTCGTTTAAAAATTCTATCATCTTATCTTAGAACCCTCGGGAACACCATCAATAAAAATAACCTTAACATCATCTTCAGCACAGTCGGCTGCTAAAATCATACCGTTAGATTCAACTCCGCAAAGCTTAGCAGGCTTAAGGTTTGAAACAACGATAACAGTGTGTCCGATTAAATCATCGGGAGTATACCATTTAGCAATACCTGAAGCTACAATTCTTTCCTTACCGCTTCCGTCATTAAGTGTTAATTTGAGAAGCTTTTTAGCTTTCGGAATAGGCTCGCAAGCAATGATTTTTGCAGCGGTAAGCTCAACCTTTGCAAAGTCATCTATTGAAATTTCGGAAAGCTTAGCGATGTTTTCTTGCTCTTTCTTCTCTTCCTCGGCTGCAATTTCCTCTAAAACCTTTGCGGCGTCAAGGCGTGCAAAAAGAGGAACAGCGTTGCCTACGGAATATTCTTTTACCTCTCCGAAAGAAAGGGTAGCACTATCGGTGCAAAGCTGAGCCTTTATGCTTTCACTGCTGTCAGGCATAATGGGGGAGAGCATAATAGAAAGCAAACGTATGCACTCGAGCAAATTATAAAGAACGGCTGAAAGTCTGTCCTTATTTGCCTCGTCCTTAGCAAGTGCCCAAGGGGTTGTTTCATCGATATATTTGTTGCATCTCTTTGCAAGGTTCATTATTGTTTCGCAAGCGTTTGCATTGTGATAAGAATCCATATTCTTATAGTAAGCCTTTATGGCATCCTCAGCAGCGGCAATAAGCTCTTTATCGCATTCTTCGGTTATTTCACCCTTAGAAACCTTGCCGGTGAAATATTTATTGGTCATAGCAACAGAACGGTTAACGAGGTTGCCGAGAGTATTTGCAAGGTCGGTATTGAATTTAGTTATAAAGCTTTCGTAGGTAAAGGTGCCGTCCTGAGCAAAGGGGATTTCAGAAAGCAGATAATAACGAACAGCATCAATACCAAAGCGTTTAGCGAGTTCATCGGCATAAACAACATTACCCTTTGATTTGCTCATCTTGTCCTCGCCAACAAGCACCCAGGGATGACCCAAAACCTGTTTTGGAAGGGGAAGACCTAAAGCCATAAGAATTATCGGCCAGTAAATCGTATGGAAACGAACTATATCCTTACCGATAACGTGAAGGTCGGCAGGCCAAAGCTTATTATAAAGCTCGGAATTGTTTTCAGTATCATAGCCGATACCTGTTATATAGTTTGAAAGTGCATCTATCCAAACATAGATAACATGCTTGTCATCAAAGCTTACGGGAACACCCCATTTGAAAGAAGAACGGGAAACACAAAGGTCCTGAAGACCGGGTTTCAAGAAGTTGTTTATCATTTCGTTTTTTCTTGATTCGGGCTGAATAAAATCAGGGTTTTGCTCGAAATATTCCAAAAGCTTATCCTGATATTTGCTAAGCTTTAAGAAATATGCTTCCTCCTTGGAGTCGATAACATCTCTTCCACAGTCGGGGCATTTGCCGTCTACAAGCTGAGACTCGGTATAGAATGATTCACAGGGAACACAGTATTTACCCTCATAGGTGCTTTTATAGATATCGCCCTGTTCATAAAGCTTTTTGAAAATCTTCTGAACTGTTGCCTCGTGATAATTATCAGTTGTTCTGATAAACTTATCATAACTAGTGTTCAGGCTATCCCAAACACCCTTGATAACAGAAGCCGCTCTATCAACATATTCCTGCGGAGCAATACCTTCTGCTTTCGCCTTTTCTTCAATTTTCTGACCATGCTCATCTGAGCCTGTCATCAGATAAACATCAAAGCCCATCTGCTTTTTATATCGAGCAATCATATCGGCAAGAACGATATCGTAAGCGTTGCCGATATGGGGCTTACTTGAAGCATAGGCTATTGCAGTTGTGATATAAAATTTAGGTTTTGAATTCATTTTTATTCCTCCTAAGGTCTTTTAATGAAATATGCTATGTAAGACACGGCGGTGCTGATTAAGGTATAGATTAGCAAGGTTGTGTCAGTAATAAGTGAATCTGAAGCGCCGAATGATGTATAAGCAAAT
>JAZPXP010000031.1:0-7589 GCA_045543715.1 Acutalibacteraceae bacterium | reverse complement strand
CTTGCTTTGCCGAGATTCATAAATCGCATACACCTCGGAAGAGAATAAACCTCAACCTCATCAGAGAAAGAATAACTGCCATTTTCAATCTGCTTTCTGACTTCAGTTCTTTGCCATTCATACCAATCGGGAATATGGCTGAATTCGGTTTCGCCTATAAGAGCTTTGAGTAAGCCATCCTCGTTCATTCTCCAACGTCTCCCACACTCCGTACAGAAGATTTCACTTCCCTTAGAGTCCATCTTATGCTCTGTTTTGCAGTTGGGACACTGATATAAAACCTTATGCAGTCCTTCAGCACGGAAAGGCTCATCAATAATTATACCCTGCTTTTTTTGCCATTCATATTCATCATATTTCATAGCATCTCTGACGGCAGTATTGATTTCCTCAGCCGTCATTCTTTCAATATCCTCGGTTGAAAGGATTTTGGTCATTGTAGTATAAAGCGGAGCCTTGCGAGGCTTTCTGTAATTCCAGAAAGGAGTATGAAGATAATTTCCGTGGTGCAGTAGCACAACAACCGGCACCTTATTCATTTTTATAAGCTTTCCGAGGGAATCAGGTAAGATAGCCGTTGTTCCAACAGGCGAATATCTCGCCTCGGGGTACATACAAAGTATATCTCCCCTTTTAAGCACCTTTCTTATTGATTTTATAAGATGCAAATCGTTGGTAAACTTTCTTTTGCAAATGCAACCCAAAAGCTCCATAAGCCAAGGTCTTCTGTAATACCCGTCTATAGTTGCAACATTGTTAACACGATGGGGATATGTTGCCATAGCCGACAACTGAAAATCAACAAAATACATATGATTACTGAGAAGAATATACGGAGGCTTCAAGTCTTCCATACCAAACTTCTCAATTTTGTAAGGCACCCTTGGCATCATAATCTTACTCACAAGATAAAGCAAAAATGCCATTATTTTAGGTTGCCTTATGGGATACTTAGAGGTTTTATAATACTTTTCGTTTTTATAATTAACTTCCATTTTATCTCCCGAATTTTAAATTAAAATGCCCCTCTTGCAAACGGTTTTGCATTTACCGCAGCCGTTACAAAGTGAATGGTCGATAACAGCAAGATTATCAACGATGCTGATAGCTCCCACTTCGCACTGCTTTTCGCACAAACGGCAAGCAATACAGGAAACTGCACAAGCCTTAACAACTGCTGCGCCCTTATTCTTGTTAGAGCAGTTAACGGTTGTTTTATGGTCTTTCGGGATAAGCGAAATAATTGCCTTAGGACAAGCTGCAACGCATTTTGAACAACCAACGCATATATCTTCGCAAACTATGGGCTTGCCGTTTTCAAGGGTAATTGCACCGAAAGGACAGGTTCTCATACAGTCCCCAAAGCCAATACAACCAAATTCACACTCAAGCGGACCCTTATATAAAAGAGATGCCGCCGCACAGCTTTCAAGCCCCTGATAGTTATATTTTTGCTTTGTTATTTCTCTGTTTCCTTTACAGGCAATAAAGGCAACCTTGGGCTCATTTTTAACCTCAACACCCAAGATTTCGGCAATGGCAGCCGCTGCTGCCGCTCCACCGGGGGCACAAAGGTTAGGCTCAGCCTCACCCGAAGCTATAGCCGCAGCATAACCATCACAGCCTGAATATCCGCAGGCACCGCAGTTGGCTCCTGGAAGTGCCTCAGATATTTTCTCCTGCTTTTCATCAACAGGAACAGCCATAAACTTTGAGGCTAAGGATAAACCGACACCCGCCACAAGACCTATAACAGCTACAATTATTACAGGTAATAGAATTTCCATATATTAACCTCCTATTCCTGCAAAGCCTAAAAATGAAAGAGATACCAAGGCTGCTGCGATAAGTGTTATGGGAAGTCCCTTTAAAAATTCGGGAACATTTGAAGTTTCCATTCTTTCTCTAACACCCGAGAAAAGAAGCATAGCAAGCATAAAGCCGAGTCCTGCTCCTAAAGCATTGAATAAAGACTGAACAAAATTAAGCTCATCAGTTATGTTAAGCATTGTAATACCCAAAACCGCACAGTTAGTGGTTATAAGGGGAAGATATATTCCAAGGGCATTATAAATCGGCTTAATATAACGCTTTAAAACAATTTCAATAAGCTGAACAATCGCCGCTATAACAAGGATAAAAACTATTGTCTGAAGATAGGTGAAATTAGGGGATAAAATATAGGTATAAATCGGCCATGTAACCGCCGTTGCAACCACCATTACCAATGTAACGGCAATACTCATTGAAAAGGCGGTGTTGGTTTTCTTGGAAACACCTAAGAAAGGACAAATTCCAAGGAACTTCGATAATACCATATTATTTGTTAAAATAGAGGCAAGTAAAATTGAAACTATAGTTGTATTATTCATTAACTACTGCCTCCTTTTCTTCGCACTCTGTCTTGCCGCAAATAGCACGTGATGGGCAATTTGCACAGCCTAAATGTTCTACAGGTTTCTTTCCGTTTTTCTTGGCTATTGCATTAGAAACTGCAACCAAAACACCAAACACGAAAAATCCACCGGGAGGTAACAAGAATATAACCATCGGGTCGATAAACTCGGCGGTTACGGGGAGAGAAAACAATGTTCCCGCTCCAAACAACTCACGAATAGCACCCATAAGGGTTAAAACTGCGGTAAAGCCTATTCCCATTCCAAGTCCGTCTAAAATACTTGGAACAACACTGTTTTTGGAAGCAAACATTTCGGCACGGGCTAAAATAATGCAGTTAACAACGATTAACGGCAAGAATATTCCAAGTGCCTTATCAATCGAGGGTAAAAATGCCTTAACAAGCATCTGAACAACACTAACAAAGCCTGCGATAACGGTTATAAATGCGGGAATTCTAACCTTATCGGGAATAACATTACGGAGTAATGAAATAACAAGGTTTGAGCAAACAAGAACAACCGTTGCCGAAATTCCCATTCCGATACCGTTAATAGCGGCAGTTGTAACCGCTAAGGTGGGGCAGGTGCCAAGCACAAGTCTTAAAACAGGGTTTTCCTTTATAAGACCGTTTGTAAAATATCCTAAATATTTCTTACTCATTTACTGCCACCTCCCCTTCGGGTACATAGGTTGAAGAAAGTGATTTTACAATTTTATAATTTCCGAGTGCTTCATTAACCGCTTTGGTTACGGCACGGGAAGAAATTGTTGCACCTGTTACGGCATCAATTTCATTCTTTTCGCTATCCGCTCCGTTTTTAAGCACCTTTACTCCCTCTTTTTTGCCTGTAAACTGAGAGTAAAAGCTTTCCTTTGTAACATTTTGTCCAAGACCCGGGGTTTCGTTTGAGGCATCTAAAATAGCAACCGATTTAACCGTGCCATCTATATTAACAGCGGTCATAACGGAAACCTCGCCGCCATAGCCCTTAGTCTTTGTTACAAAGATATAGCCTATTTCCTTATCCTCGCTCTTTGCAACATAATAGTTAAAGAGATTTTCTGAGCCGAATGTTTTTTCATCAAACTCTTCGGCAGAAATAAGGCTTGCCATAGTTTCATTTGTATTTTTCTTCTCAAGCTCTGCTATTCTATTGACTGTTATTTTGTTGGTTAAGGAAAGAGCCAAAGGAATTACAACGCAAATCGCAAGCAAAACCACAACGGGCTTGAAAATATCATTCCAGTTTTTCTTAATAAAATCAACCATTACTCTTTCCCTCCTTTACAAAGCCAAAGGGTTTAGAAAGGGTTAATCGGTTAATATGAGGAACTAAAATATTCATAAGAAGTATCGAATATGAAACTCCCTCGGGAAGAGCGGCAAACTTTCTTATAACAAAGGTTATAAGTCCGCAGCCGATACCAAATACCAACTTGCCAAGCTTGGTTGTGGGGCTTGTGGTATAGTCGGTTGCCATAAATATAGCGCCAAGCATCAGTCCTCCGCCAAGTAATGAAACTGAGAGGTTATCCCCTGCAATTAAGGAACAAATAGCAACTGTTCCGATAAAGCAAACGGGAATAATGGGAGAAATTACACGGCGGATAATAAGATAAAGACCGCCGATTATAAGTAAAAATGCTGAGGTTTCACCGATACAACCGCTATGTAAACCAAAGAAAAGGTTTTTAAGAGAGGGTGCAACCTCTGCTGCAAGGGGTGTTGCTGAGGTTACGGGCATATGCGAAATGGGTTCTGCAAAGCTTGTCATCGCAGCAGGGAAAGAAACAAGCAGCACAATTCTTGCCGCTATTGCAGGGTTTGCAAAGTTACAACCTATTCCGCCGAACATCTGCTTAACAACAATTATCGCAACTGCACCGCCGATTGCCGCCATCCAAAGCGGAATGGTTGAGGGCAGGTTCATTCCAAGCAAAAGTCCCGTAACAACTGCCGATAAATCACCGATAGTTGTTTCTTTCTTTAAAATCTTGTTCCATAAAAACTCACTTATAACTGCACTTACAACGGTTACAAGAAGCACTAGAGCAGCTCTTATCCCAAAAAGAATGCAACCGAAAACACATGCAGGAAGCAAAGCGATTATAACATCAAGCATTATACCACTTGTTGTATCAATATGCTTGATATGGGGAGATGAAGCAACATTTAAAATACTTTTCATTTTTATATCCCCTTTCTTAGCATTGATTTAGCAAGTCGCATAGTCTGAGTTAGCGGTCGGTTCGCAGGACATACAAAGGAACAGCTTCCGCATTCCATACAGTAATTAACATTTAAATTCTTGAGTTTTTCAGGTGCAAAGGTTATAGCACCGTCAACCGAGGCAGGATAAAGCTTCATCGGACAAGAAGAAGCGCATCTTCCGCAACGAATACAAGCAGTTACCTTTGGGGCATCATGCGTTTTCATAACGGTTATTGCGTTGTTTCTTTTTTCAACAACCGCTGTTTCTTCGCAGACATCGATACCCATCATCGGTCCGCCCATAATGATTTCATCGGCTTCCTCATCAACAGTTCCAACAAACTCGAGAAGTTCCTTAATAGGTGTTCCTATCGGAACGATAACATTTTTCGGCTCAGTAACTGCGGTGCCGTCAACCGTAACCCTCTTGGCTACTAAAGGCATACCGGTTTTAATAAATCTGTAAAGAGTTGCAACGCTTGTAACATTCATAACAATACAGCCAACATCACTCGGAAGCTTTCCAAGCGGCACTTTTCTACCCGTTGCAGAATAGATTATAACCTTTTCAGCACCTTGAGGGTACTGGGTAGGAAGTCGCATAAGCTTAACAGTGTCATCACTGTCCCTCTTATCTGTTGCGATTTCATAAAGCTTTTCAATAGCCTTTTTCTTATTGCTTTCAACGCAGATTATAACCTTTTCAATACCGAGTATATCCTTGATAAGATAAACTCCCTCAATAACATCATCATAAGCTTCCATACACTCTCTGTAATCGCTTGTGATATAAGGCTCGCACTCGGCAGCGTTGATTATAAGGGTATCTATCTTGGTTTCGGGCTTAATCGTAAGCTTAACCTTAGCAGGAAAGCCTGCACCGCCGAGACCAACAAGACCGCACATATCAGCAGCCTCTGCCAAATCGGCAGGAGTTTTAACGGGGAACGGCTTAAGCTCAGGGTCCTTTTCCATAAGGCCATCCGATTCAATAACAATATGGCTTCCAACAGACTGAACCGTTCCCGAAACGCTGGAATGCACAGGAGCGCTGACAAAACCGCCCGATTTTGCAATAAGTGTTCCAACAAAAACCTTATCACCCTCTTTAACAACCGCTTCGGCAGGAGCGCCGATATGCTGTTGCAAAGGAATACGGACCTCAGCTACAGGAGGCATAACAACCGTTTCGGTTTCAGCAGACTTTTTCAAATGGGGCAAGGTTGCTCCACCTGAGATTATTTTAACAGGGTGAAGTATTCTTTCTGTTTTTTCCATAACATACTCCTTCTGAAAAACTTGTATACAACAATACAACTTAATTTTACTACATTTTAATGAATTTTTCAAGTCTAACAAACAAGACTTTTATACAAAATTATTAAATATTCCATAATATATTGCTTGCAAATTATAGTTTATTATGATAGAATAAATTGAATTGTGATGTGCAATCAAAGAAAATTCTATAATTTGGAGAAGAAAATGTCTGAGAAGTTTATTAGTGATTTCGAGAATAAAAAAACGGTTAACTTTGCCGAACTTATGCTTTTGGCGATTAAGCGTTGGTTTATAATAACTCCTATTTTAATTGTTTGTATGGTGATTTCTCTTATTTATTCAAGCTTTATCGCAACTCCTATGTATGATTCAACCGCAAAGCTTTATGTTGTCAATAAGGAAACTCAGGTTGTAAATTCGGTTGATTTCTCCATATCTACATATCTTACTAACGACTTTACCGAAATCATCGGAGATATGGTCGTTCTTGAAGAGGTAGCAAATGACCTTGGCAATAAATACGATATAAACACCCTTAAAGGTTTTATAACCGTTTCTCAGCCTGAGGACACCCGTATTATTGAGATAAAGGTCCGCTCTCCCAAGGCTGAAGATTCCAAGCAAATTGCCGATAGTATCTGCCGTATATCTCAGAACAAGTTGGTTGATGTTATGGGGTTTGACAGAATCAATATCATAAGAAACGGAAGCCTTGAAAAAACTCCTGCCTCCCCCAGCACCATTCTCAACCTTATATATGCTTTGATTTTCGGTATCATAGTCTCGGCAATAATTATTTTAACTATCTACTTAACCGATAATAAAATCTCAACCAGGCAAGATGTTGAAAAATATCTTAACCTCAGTGTTTTGGCTTCAATTCCTTATAATCAGGGCAAACAAAAGTCTAAATATTAAACTATCCGAAAGGTTAAATAAATGAGTATTTTAAATTTTGATGATTTTAAAACTGCAGGTAGGGTTAATTTTAACGCCGCTGCAACAACCGATTATTCAACAAACGAAGCCTTTAAAACACTTCGTTCAAATCTTTTATTCTGCGGAAAAGATAAAAAAGTTATTCTCGTAACCTCAACTCTTGAAAATGAGGGTAAGAGCACTGTTGCAACCGAGCTTTCAAAAAGCCTTTCGGAAATCAACAAGAAAACCCTTCTTATTGATGCCGATATGAGAAAATCGGTTATTCTTCGCCGCAACCTAAAAACTCAAGGAATTTTGGGACTTTCCGAGCTTCTTTCGGGTCAGGCTACTGTAAGTCAGGTGCTTTATAACACCCAAATGCCCGATTTCGATGTTATTTTCAGCGGTCATTTCCCGCCCAACCCAGTTGAGCTTTTGAGCAATGATGTTTTTAAAAGGATTTTGGAAGATTTTAAGGATGTTTATGATTACATAATTATAGACTCTCCCCCATTAAGTCCCGTTATTGATGCTGCAGTTATCTCTGCTAACTGCGATGGTGCAATACTAATTATTTCCTCTGGAAAGGTTAAACAACAGGAAGCCTTATCGGTTAAGGAACAGCTTTCAAAGAGCGGCTGCGAGATTATCGGCGTTGTTCTCAATCAGACCGAACAGCGCGGAAGCATAAACTCACGCTATCATAAACAGCCCTACGGGCCTTCATACACATCGAAAAAATAAAATTAAGGACTCAGGAAAAACTGAGTCCTTT
>JAZPXP010000030.1:0-1512 GCA_045543715.1 Acutalibacteraceae bacterium | reverse complement strand
CGCTGTTTCAGCAGCGGCCGAGCTTCAGAGTTTGTTGCTGAGTTCCGAGGAAAAGGAAAAGAGCTTTTCTATTTCGGCATTTTTCAAAAAAGTTTTCAAGAAAAACAGAAAGGAAGATGAAGAATAATGAAATTTCCTTTTAACTTTTCTTTGAGCAAACTTTTAGATAATAAAAAATTCACCATTGCGTTTTCGGTTGTATTGGCATTTGTTTTATGGCTTTCTTTGGTGGTTAGCCAAAAGCCGATTATAGATAGAACAATTTCCGATATAACAGTTAATGTTAACTTAGAAAACACCTATGCTTCCGAAAACGATATGAGCATTATCGGTGATATCTCTGAACAAAAGTTTACCGTTGTTGTGAGAGGACCGAGTTATTCGGTTGGGGCTCTTACTTCATCAGATATTGCTCTTTTCGCATCGGCTGCAACGGTTGATGCTCCGGGTGAATATTCCCTTGAGGTTGCCACTTCAAATACGGGAACAGAATATGAAATTTTAAGTATTTCCCCAAAAACACTTAAAATTAATTTCGACTATATGGAAACTAAGGAGTTCACCATCACCGCTTTGGCTGAGGGCGCGGTTGCCGCTGAGGGACTTATTGCAGAAACAGGTGTTGTTGGCGGAACCGAGAGTGATACTGTTACAATAACAGGTCCGAGAGCGGTTGTTAACAAGATTGAATCGGTTGTTGCAACTGCTAAGGTTAATAAAACCCTTAGCGTTAGCGAAACCTTTGATGCGGATATTGTTTTATATGATGCGGAGGGTAATGTTATAAAGCCTGAGTATTTAACGCTCAGTGCCTCAAAGGTTAAGGTTACAGTTCCGATTTCAAAAAAGAAAACAGTTCCCGTTAAGGTTGAGTTTTCAAGTATACCAAAAGGATTTAATGCGGATAAGCTTTCGGTTTCGGTTGATATACCTAATGTTACTATTATCGGAACACCTGAAACCATTGATAAAACAACCTCGGTTTCTCTTTCGGCTATACCCCTTAATTCAATTTCAAAGGATAAAAACAGTTTTGATGTTTCACCCAAGCTTCCTGAGGGTGTTAGACTTCTTGATACTATTGACCATTTCACAGTTACGGTTAATACTGACGGATATCTTGAAAAAACACTTACTGTTACCAACTTTGAATACAAGGGACTTTCATCCGGCCTTAAGGCGGGCGGAGCGGTAAGCATTAAAAATGTTAAGATATGCGGTCCGAGAACTATGGTTAACAAGATATCGGCTTCTAATGTTTACGCTATGGTTGACCTTACTGACAAGAAGGCAGGAGAGCATACTGTTGATGTTGTTATCTGCTTTAAGGAGTATGATAGTGTTTGGGCAATAGGCTCTTACAAAACAACTGTTAATATAAAATAAACTAAGGGCGGCTTTTTGGCCGCCCGATGCCTATATTTAGCAATTAGATTTCTCTCGCATAGGATATACGGGAGGAATTGCTATGATGGAAAAAATTTTGCTTTTAATAAGTATTGTTCCTATGGT
>JAZPXP010000029.1:0-8814 GCA_045543715.1 Acutalibacteraceae bacterium | reverse complement strand
CCGGCAGTTGTTTTTCTTTCGGATATGTCTAAACCCGATGCCGAGCCGAACGGTTTATGCCTTGTCTGTGCAAAAGAGCTTGGCATAAAGCCTGTTGATGATATGCTCAAAAAGATGAATATTTCGGATGAGGATATCGAGCAGATGAGTGAGCAGTTTATGGATTTGATGAATCTTGATGAAGATTTTGACGATGCTGCTTTAAATGATGAAACATTCGATTTGGGAACGGCACCCGCTATGCCCATTTTCAATAAAATCTTAGGTTCTTTCGGGGTTAATCCCGAGAAGACCGGGGAAAAGGAGAAGAAATCTGATTCTAAAGAAGCCCCTAAGAAGAAACGCCGCAGATTTATGGAGCAGTATTGCACCAACCTTACCGAAAAGGCAAGAAAAGGTGAAATAGATATTATTATCGGCAGAGATAAGGAGCTTTACCGCACCATTCAGATTTTATCCCGCCGCAGTAAAAACAACCCTTGCCTTATAGGCGAGCCGGGTGTCGGCAAAACAGCTATTGCTGAGGGACTTGCCTTGCAGATTGCAAAGGGTGAAGCCCCGGCAAGACTTCTTGATAAAGAGATTTATCTTCTTGATTTAACAGGTCTTGTTGCAGGCACTCAGTTCAGAGGTCAGTTTGAAAGCAGAGTTAAAGGTCTTGTTGAGGAAATAAAGCAAGCGGGAAATATAATTTTATTTATCGATGAAATTCATAATCTTGTTGGTGCGGGCGATTCCGCTGAAGGCTCTATGAATGCGGCAAATATCTTAAAGCCCGCATTGTCGAGAGGCGAAATTCAGGTAATCGGTGCTACAACCTTTAAGGAATACAGAAAGTATATCGAAAAGGATGCTGCATTAGAGCGCCGCTTTCAGCCTGTAACAATAGAAGAACCCTCGCTTTCTGAGGCAGAGGACATTCTTATGGGAGTTAAGAGCTATTATGAGGGCTTCCATAATGTCGTCATCCCCGAAAGTATTGTTAAAAAGGCGGTTATTTTATCCGAAAGATATGTAACCGATAGATATTTGCCTGACAAGGCGATTGATCTTTTGGATGAGGCTTGCGCCCTTACGAGTCTTGAAAACAAGGCTATTGATGAGCTTTATATTGCAAACAAAAAGGTTGCAGAGTTTTCTGTTAAATTAGAAGAGCTTGAAGCCGAGGTTGAAAATCCCGACTATGAAAAACAGGCTATGGTTAAGGCTGAACTTCAAAAATACAAGAATAAGGCAGAAACACTTTATGAGCCGGCATCAAATAACACTGTAACCGATGCCGATATTGCAAAGGTAATTGAGCTTTGGACAGGCATCCCTGCCTCTAAGGTTCAGGAAAGCGACCTTAAAAAACTAAGTGAGCTTGAAAGCAGGCTTAACCAAAAGATTATCGGTCAAAATGAGGCAACAAGGCTTGTAGCCTCTGCTGTTAAGCGTTCAAGAATTAAGACAGGAAATATTCATAGACCGGCTTCCTTTATATTTGTAGGACCTACGGGTGTTGGTAAAACTCAGCTCGTCAAGGTGCTTTCCGAACAGCTTTTTGATACCCCCGAAACTCTCATAAGACTTGATATGTCCGAGTTTATGGAGAAGCATTCTGTTTCCCGTATTATCGGAGCTCCTCCTGGATATGTTGGTTTTGATGAGGCGGGACAGCTTACAGAAAAGGTTAGAAGAAAGCCTTATTCGGTTATTTTATTTGATGAGATAGAAAAGGCACACCCCGATGTTTTAAATATTTTGCTTCAAATTCTTGATGACGGTAGAATTACCGATGCAGGCGGCAGAACGGTTAATTTCGAGAACACAATAGTTGTTATGACCTCAAATGCAGGAAGTGATAGAAACGAAAACCTCTTAGGCTTTGGAAAAACGGTCGCCGATGCTTCTAAAGAAAAGGCTTTAAAAGCTCTTGAAGGCTTCTTAAGACCAGAGTTTATCGCAAGGGTTGATGAAATTGTTGTTTTCTCGCCTCTCGATAAGACTTCGCTTTCTTCTATTGCTGCTCTTATGCTTGATGAGCTTAAAGAGGCGCTTAGCGAAAAGCTTATTGAGCTTCAATATGATAAGAAAATTTGTGATTATTTAGCAGAGAAGTGCGACGGCTCTAAAAGAGGAGCCAGAGAGCTTCGCAATATTATCCGCCGAGAGATTGAAAACAGAATTGTTGATATCATTATTGAAAACAAAGAGGGAGATATTTCCTCGGTAACACTCAGTGCGGAAGATGAAATTAAAATAGATATCAGAAAGGCAAACTAGTATGAAAGATTTTTTGCAGTTGGAGAAGTATGAAAAATTATGCTTCGATAATTGCCGGATTAAGCCCTCTTTATATACCGAGCATCAGGTTTATAGGGGACTTCGTGATTTAAACGGTAAGGGAGTGCTTACAGGTCTTACCGAAATTTCCGATGTTATTTCGCATAAAACGGTTGATGGCAAAGAGGTTAACTGCGCAGGTGAGCTTTATTACAGAGGTTATGATGTTAAAGCACTTATAAATGGTGCTTTAGCGGATAACCGCCCTGTTTTTGAGGAAATCACTTATCTGCTCATTTTTGGCGCTTTGCCGACAAAGGAAGAATTAGATGAGTTTAAAAAACTCTTGGCAAATCTTCGACCGCTTCCCGATAATTTCGTTAGAGATATTATTATGAAGGCATCTTCAACCGACCTTATGAATTCTATGAGCCGAAGCGTTTTAACCCTTTATTCTTATGATGAAAACCCTGATGATACAAGCATTAAGAATGTTATTTCTCAGTGCTTAAAGCTTATAGCGAGATTTCCGCTTTTATCGGTTTATGGTTATCACGCTCATAAATATAATAGGAAGCAGAGCAACAGCTTCTTTATTCACGAGCCAAATCCTGAGCTTTCAACAGCAGAAAATCTGCTTTATATGTTAAGGATTGATGGGAAGTTCACCGAGCTTGAAGCGAGGGTGCTTGATATTGCCTTGGCTCTTCACGCAGAGCATGGCGGCGGCAACAACTCCACCTTTACAACCCATGTCGTTTCCTCTTCGGGAACAGATACTTATTCTGCTATCGCAGCGGCTTTAGGTTCTCTTAAAGGTCCTAAGCACGGCGGTGCAAACTTAAAGGTATCCTCAATGTTTGAGGATATAAAGAATAATGTTAAGAATTGGGAAGATAGGGAAGAGGTTTCTGCTTATCTTACCAAAATTCTTCATAAGGAAGCGTTCGATAAGGCAGGGCTTATTTATGGTATCGGCCACGCAATTTATTCTGTTTCTGACCCGAGAGCTCAGGTTTTCAAGAGCTTTGTTAAATCTCTTTCGGATGAGAAGGGGTTAAGTAATGAATTTGCCCTTTATTCAATGGTTGAGGAATTAGCGCCCGAGATTATCGCAAAGGAACGCAAGATGTATAAGGGAGTCAGTGCTAATGTTGACTTCTATAGTGGCTTTGTTTACGATATGCTGGGACTGCCAAGGGAACTTTTCACACCTATTTTTGCAATAGCCAGAATTTCGGGCTGGAGTGCTCATAGAATTGAGGAAATTCTTAATGCAGGCAAGATTATCCGCCCTGCATATATGAATGTTCAGGAGCATCTTGAGTATATTCCGCTCGAGAAGAGAGGTTAAAATGAAAATTTCAAAAGAGTTAAGCAAAGCAAAGCTTTCTAATTTCTTATTACTAACCATTGCGGGCGTTATAAATGCTATCGGTGTTACGATGTTTTTAGCTCCCGTTAATCTTTATGACAGCGGTATTTCGGGAACCTCTATACTTTTATCTCAAGTAACACCGCTATCTCTCTCGGTATTTCTTGTTCTTCTCAATATCCCGTTGTTTTTATACGGAATGAAAAAACAGGGAGTTTTGTTTACCGTTTATGCTATATATACTGTTATTATTTACTCTCTTGCGGCTTGGCTTATAACCGATGTGTTTCCTGTAGATGTAAGCTTTGCCTCGCCCCTTGCGGGAGATGATTTATTGCTATGTGCCCTCTTCGGCGGAATAATTTCAGGTATTGGCTCAGGTCTTGCTATTCGCTTCGGCGGCGCTATGGATGGTATTGAGGTTATGGCGGTTATTTTTTCAAAGAGAATGGGAATAACAGTTGGCACCTTTGTTATGGTATACAATGTTATTTTATATATCCTTTGCGGAATAGTTATGAACAGTTGGATATTGCCTCTTTATTCGATAGTAACCTATGCGGCAGGACTTAAAACGATAGACTTTATTGTTGAAGGTCTTGACCGTTCGAAAGCCGCTATGATAATAACTGTTTGCCCCGATGAAATCTGTAACGCATTGTCCGAAACCTTTGGAACAGGTGCAACTAAAATTGAGGCAATCGGCGGATATTCGAACACCCAGAAAACAATTATTTATTTTGTACTTAACCGTTTTCAGATTTCAAGGATGAGAGAGATAGTTCATGATTTGGACGAAACTGCCTATATAACCATAAATGAAGTGGCAGATGTATTTAAAGCTAATATGTAGAATGTTGACAAATAGGTTATATTAGTGTAATATTTAAATATAATTCAATTTTAGGAGATGATTTTTCGTGGACGATAGTCCTGCGGGGAGTATTATAATATTCCTTTTGCTGATTTTACTTAGCGCTTATTTTTCGGGAACAGAGATTTCCTTGGCTTCGGTTAATAAGATACATATGATGAGCCGTGCCTCAAAGGGAATAAAGGGCGCCGAAAGGGTGCTTAATATCCTTGAAAACTTTGATGAGGCACTTTCTGTATTGCTGATTGGCAACAATATTGTTAATATTGCCTGCGCAACATTAGCAACAGTTATTGCGGCTAAAATCAGCCCTTATGCTGTTCCTATCGCAACAGTGCTTGCAACCGTTGTTATATTTATTTTCGGGGAAATGCTTCCTAAAAGCTTCGCCCATTCTTGTAACGAAAAGTTTGCAGAGATGGCATCATACCCACTTGTTATTTTAATGAAAATACTGAAGCCTTTTTCGTATCTTTTCACAGTTTTATCAAGTGCGGTTTCAAAACCCTTTAAAAAGCATACCGAAAATCAGGTAACCATGACTGAGCAAGAGCTAAGCGATATTGTTGAAAACATATCCGAGGAAGACGGATTTGATGAGGATACGGGAAAACTGGTTAAATCCGCCCTTAAATTTTCGAACCTTGTTGTTGGGGATATTTTAGTTCCTTGGGATGAGGTTGAGAAGATTTCGGTTGCACTCAAAACACCCGATATACTTAAAATTGTTAAAAATTCTCCCCATTCGAGAATACCCGTTGTTGATAGAAAGGGAAACCTTAAAGGAATTCTGCAAATCAGAAAATTTCTCAAGGCTTATACCAAGCAAAAACACGCAGTTATTCTTGCGAGTATAACCGATTATCCTTATTATGTTGATTTTGATGAGCCTATTGATGAGGTGCTCACCGAAATGAGTAATCATAGAAGAAACCTTGCTATTGTAAGGGATGAAAACGGTGGAATTGCAGGAATTGTAACGGTTGAGGATATTCTTGAGGAGCTTGTCGGCGAAATTTACGATGAGGATGATGTAGGGGGTGCTGACAATGAGTAACACCCACTATTATATAGCTATTGCTCTGCTGATTTTGTGCTCGGCGTTTTTCTCAGCAACCGAGATAGCTTTTGCCAGTGTTAATACTGCGAGATTAAAATCAAAAAGGCAGGAAAATGAGTCGTTAAGTCTCGGTCTTGCTATAAAAATTGCCGATGATTATGATAGAACGCTCGGCGCTATTCTTGTTGGTAATAACCTTGCAAATATGGCATCCTCTTCTATTGCAACGCTTATTGTTATAAACACTCTGGGCGAGGATAACGCCTGGGTTGCAACGGTTGTTATGACCTTGCTGGTTTTAATATTTGGAGAGATTATTCCAAAGGTTTTAGCTAAGCAAATGGCAGAAAGTTTCTGCACAATAACCGCTGTTCCGATTTATATTCTTTCGCTTATTTTAAAGCCTGTAACACTTGTGATTATGGGAATAGTTAAGTTAAGCTCAAAGCTATGGAAAAATAATATCAGCGATAGCGATTCAGTTTCTGAGGATGATTTCGAAAATATTATTGATATCGTTGAGGATGAGGGCGTGCTTGATGAGGAGCAATGCGATTTACTCCAGAATGCTCTTGATTTCGATGAAGTTTTAGCTTATGAGATTATAACTCCAAGGGTTGATATGGATGCTATTGATATCAGAGACCCTTATGAAGTTAATGTAAGAAAAATTGAGGAAACCTCTTATTCAAGACTTCCCGTTTTTGAAGATACCCCCGATAATATAATCGGTATTTTGCATGTTAATCATTTCTATAAAAGGTTTGCTTTAAAGGAAAAGGTTAATATCCGTGAAATGCTGCTTGAAGCGGTTACGGTTTATAAAACTATGCCTCTTCCCGATGTTCTTGAAAAGATGAAGGAAAAGAAGGCACATATGGTAATCGTTCTGGATGAATATGGCGGAACGATGGGAATCTTAACTATGGAAGATGTTCTCGAGCAACTCGTTGGCGAGATATTCGATGAAAATGATGAAATCGAAAGAGAATTTGTTTGCATAGATGATACCCATTTTGAAGCTGATGGCGATATGCGGGTTTACGATTTCTTCGATGAGTTTGATATCGATATCGATGATGAGGAAAGCCTTGAGGGCGATACCGCAACCATCGGCGGTTGGGTGGTTTCAATGCTTGACGGCGAGGCAGAAGAAGGCGATAGCTTCACCTTTGAAAACCTTAAAATCACTGTTCTTTCAGCAGACGGTATAAGAATTGAAAAAATCTCGGTTGAAGAACTCCCTGAAGAAGAGGAAGATGAAGAATAAAAAAGTGCGATGCAATGCATCGCACTTTTTTAACGGCTTGTTCGAATCCCTACCGTTTCTAACGAAACGAAAAAAAGAGAGCACCAACCGCAAGGGTTGATTCTCTCTTTTTTTGGCACGCTGAGAGGGATTCGAACCCCCGACCCTCTGCTTAGAAGGCAGATGCTCTATCCAACTGAGCTATCAGCGCAGATGTGAATTTTCACAGCGAAAGTTATTATATCATAGTTGTTTAAAATAATCAAGGCTTTTTTATAATAAATTTAAACTTTTAGTTTCAAACAAAATATTGACTTTAATTGCGGTTTATTGTAATATAAATAGGCTATATGCCCGTATAGTTCAACGGATAGAATAAGGTCCTCCTAAGACTTAGATGCAGGTTCGATTCCTACTACGGGTGCCAAAAAACCGCCTCGAAAGAGGCGGTTTTAATTTTATACCTTATCAAAGGGTGGGGTATATAGATAAAGGGGGAAGTTTGCAGCGGCAAAGGCAGCTTTATCTTTTGGGATTTCCGCTGTTGCCGAGGGCTCTAACGGACCGAACAAAAGTCTTGATGCTTCGTGAGTGCGAAGTGTTAAATCAGCCTTTTCTTCGGTTTCTTTACATTCGGGCTTGCCATTTTTAACCGAGATTTTAAAATTGCCGTAATCCTCAATTCCTAAAATCAGCTCACCATCAGTTAATGGAGCAACGGTTGATTTGAGAGCAAGGCTTGCTTCAACAATTCCTGCCCAGTTCATTATCTTATAGCGGCTTGAAATTGTTAAATTCATATCCTCGCTAACCTTAGAAAGAAGACGGATATTCTCAACCATATCGGGAGCAACCATTAAATTGAAATCTTTTTCCTCTTTTGCAACAAATGTTGAAAGAATACCAACAACATTTTCGGGGGTATCGGCTGTAAGGTCATATATTTGACCGCCACTTGTCGAGAAATATCCAACGGGTTTGCCGTCAACCAAAGCAACATACGGAGTGCTTGCAAAGAAAATAAGGCTTTGATAAAAATTATGGTCATCGCCTCTGTCAATATGTATTCCCTGCTTTGAATAAATATTGCGGACAAAATCCATAATCTCTTTCTCGTTTTCAGTGAAGGTTTTGATTTCGTATTTCGGAACATCATTATTTCTCAAATATTCCTGACCGTTTCTTTTAAGGAATGTGAAATTATACATAAATCCGCAAGGCTCATATCCGTAACGGTCATAACGGCTTCTGAGACCTCCGAGTCTGGCAACATCTATTTTCTTCTCCTTTAAAACCTTGTTTGCATTGAGGTAAAGAGTGTTCATATAGCCTTTGCCTCTGGTCGAGGGGTCAACCCCCATATTACCAACCGTTGCAAAGGTGAACTTTCTATCTCCGATATAAACGGTGTAAGGATAAATTCCAACCGAAGCTACAAGTTTTCCTTCTTCACGTATGGCATAATGGCAAGCCATATGCTCCTCATCATCAACCCAGAATTTTGAATATCTATCTTCAAAATGGCGGGAATCAGCTCTTCCTGTAAAACAGATATTCAAAAATTCAAGGAGTTCGGTCATAACGCCCTTATGCAACTGCTCGATGTTACTCATAGTGTCGACCACCTTTTTGTATTTTTTAATTATATTATATTATTGTGTTTTGCACTGTTCAATGTAAAACACAATCATTTTTTTGTAATAAAAGAGCAAAAGACTGCTCAAGCAGTCTTTTATAAATAATCTTTAACAAATTCGTTGTTATAAAGGGTATAGGTATACTGAAATCCAATATCCTTAAGTATTTTTTTGCTTTCCTCAAAAAAACAGTCAAGGGTATTTGCGGCGTGAGCATCTGAGGTTAGAACTAATTTTCCGCCGTTTTTCTTTAAGATGTGCAAAAGATCTATGCTTGGATAGGGGGTAGTGCGGTAGCCTCTTGAAATAGCCCCTGTGTTAACCTCAAAGAAACAGTCAGCCGTTAAGGCTTCT
>JAZPXP010000028.1:0-2112 GCA_045543715.1 Acutalibacteraceae bacterium | reverse complement strand
GGGAAACTTAAAGGCACTTATCGTAACTGGATGTCTTGCCGAAAGGTATAAGGATGATGTAACTGAGGAAATTCCCGAGGTTGATGTTTGCATAGGCCTTGGCTCTAACTCGAAAATCGCCGAAATAGTTAAAAAGGCTATCGAGGGCGAAAAGCAAAATAGCTATGGCGAAAAGGAGCAACTCGACCTTAACGGAGAGAGAATTTTAGGCGGATATCCTTTCAGCACTTATCTTAAGGTTGCCGATGGTTGCGATAACTGTTGCACCTACTGTGCAATTCCTAAAATCAGAGGCAGAATGAGAAGCCGAAAGATTGAGGATTGCGTTAAAGAGGCTAAAGCCTTAGCCGATAGAGGAGTTAAGGAGCTTATCGTTGTGGCTCAGGATACCACGGATTACGGCGAGGATATCTATGGCAAGCCGATGTTATCAGAGCTTCTCAAAGAACTATGTAAAATCGAGGGACTTCACTGGATAAGAACCCTTTATACCTATCCCGATAGAATTACCGATGAAATGCTCGAAACAATTAAGAGTGAAGAAAAGTTGGTTAAATATCTTGATATTCCGCTTCAGCATATTAACGGTGAAATCTTAAAAAGAATGAATCGCAAGGGTGATAAGGAAAGCCTTTCAGCCCTTATAGATAAAATAAGGGATAAAATTCCCGAAATTACCCTCAGAACAACCTTTATAACAGGCTTCCCAGGGGAGACTGACGAGCAGTTTGAGGAAATGGCAGAGTTTATAAAGGAAAAGAGATTTGATAGGCTCGGTTGCTTTACCTATTCGGCAGAAGAGGATACCATAGCTGCTGGTTTTGACTGTCAGATAGAAGAACAGATTAAGACCGATAGAATGGAAAACATTATGGAAATGCAGATGACCATAGCAGCCGAAAAAAATGAAGAAAAGCAAGATACTGTTACCGAGGTTTTAATTGAGGGCTGGGATGATTACATAAAGTGTTATTTTGGAAGAACACCCAGTGATGCACCAGAGGTTGACGGAAAAATATTCTTCCTTTCGACAAGACCGCTTAAGATCGGTGATTTTGTGAAGGTAAGAATAAACGACTGTATTGATTACGATTTGTTAGGAGAGTTAGAGGAATGAACACACCGAATAAATTAACAATAGCAAGAATGATAGCAACCCCCATTTTTATGGCGGTTATGCTAATTGAGGCAATTCCCTATAGATTCTTAATTGCCCTTGTTTTGTTTTCTGCTGCTTCGCTTACCGATATGATAGACGGCAAAATGGCAAGAAAATATAATCTTGTAACCGATTTCGGCAAGTTTTTAGACCCCCTTGCCGATAAAATGCTCACAACCTCGGCTTATTTGGGCTTCGTATTCGTTTACGGAGGCACAAAATATGCTTGGGGTATGGTTGCAATTCTCTTTATCGTTTTGTTCAGAGAGTTTATGGTTTCTTCTCTCCGTTTAGTAACCGTGTCCTCAGGAGGTAAGGTTGTTGCCGCTAATATGTGGGGCAAGTGTAAAACCGTCAGTCAGATGGTCGGAATTATCTTAGCGTTAGCCTTATATTCGGTTATTTTCGATTTTGGCGTTAATAACGCTCTGTTTGTTACAGTAAGTGATATTATTATCAATGTACTTTTCTGGATTTCTGCCGTATTATGTACTATATCGGGCGGAATATATCTTGTTGCTTGTAAGGATTATATAAATCCGTCCAAGTGATTTGGAGGTAATTGATTTGTTTGGGAGAATTATTGAGGATGTTAATGCGGTAAGGGACAGAGACCCTGCGGCACGCAGTTTCTTAGAGGTTTTATTGCTTTATCCCGGCGTTAAGGCTATAAGAATGCACCGCCGTGCGCATTTCTATTATAAACACGGGCTTATGTTTTTGGCGCGCTATGTTTCGCAAAAGGCAGCCAGAAAAACAGGAATAGAAATTCACCCCGGTGCTACTATCGGCAGAAGACTTGTTATAGACCACGGAACAGGAGTTGTTATCGGTGAAACCACCGAAATCGGCGATGATGTTTTGATTTATCAGGGAGTAACCCTCGGTGGTACGGGAAAAGATACTGGTAAACGCCATCCAACCATTGGAAACAATGTTATGATTAGTGCGGG
>JAZPXP010000027.1:0-1626 GCA_045543715.1 Acutalibacteraceae bacterium | reverse complement strand
ATAAAACTCCTTTTGTATTGTGTCTTAATAAGGTCAATACAAAAGGAGTTAATATATGCATATTTAAGCCTCCCAATACTAAGAGGCTCTTTTTGCGTACACCGCCAATTACTCGTGGCTCTTTTGTACCAACAGTTGACGGCGAGTATTCCGACTTATTGCGCGGAGCTTGGGCTTACCCCTCATTTACACCTTCCCAAGCTAAAAAGCTCAGTGGCATTTGTAAATGTTAACGCAAATTACGGCGACGAGTTCGCAGAGGAATTACACCTCTATTCCAGATTATACCTTTAAAAAGGTACCGCCAACCTTTTATTAAGCAATGAAATTATAGCACCGCTACATTCAACTGTCAAGCAGCAGTTCGCTTAAAGTTTCCCATTCATCATAAATCTTTTCAAGTTCTGTCTGAATGGATAACTGTTCAGCCTGAAGCTCAGAAAGCTTAATATAATCGGTTAGGTTTTCTTGCTTTGTAAGCTCAGCTTCAATTAAAGAAAGCTTTTCTTCGAGTAAGGCGATTTGTTCTTCAGCTTTTTTAACAGCCCTTTCCCTCTTCGCCTTTTCCTTTAACGGAGTTGTATAGCTTTTCTTTTCCTTTTTAGGTTTTATAATTTCCTCATTTATCTTAGGGGTTTTAAGGCTTTCGAGATACTGTTCATAACCAAACTCAAATAGTTTAACCTCATTTACCTCAAAGGAAAGAATTTTCTGAGCGATTTTCTTAATGAAATATCTATCGTGTGAAACAAAAATAACCGTTCCCGAATAGTTTAAGAGCATATCCTCAAGGGTTTCCTTACCAATGATATCCATATGGTTAGTCGGCTCATCTAAAATCAAAAAATTAGGTCTTTTCTTAAAAATCTTGCAAAGAGCTAAACGCACCCTTTCGCCACCTGATAAAACACTGACAGGCTTAAATACCTCTTCCCCGCTAAAAAGAAATGCCGCCAATGCACTTCTGGCTTCAAACTCAGTAAGATGAGGAAATCTTTTAAGAAAATCATCAAGAATAGTATCATCACTTTTGTATTCCGCCATCTGCTGTTCAAAATATCCGATACTTGCTCTACCTGAAAAACTGAACTCTCCCGATATTGCAGGAACCTTACCCATTAGTGTTTTAATAAAGGTTGATTTTCCAAGACCGTTTCCACCGATAATTCCAATTTTTTCGCCGTTTTTAACCTCGAGGTTAACGGTTGAAAGGATACTTTCGTATCCAACGGCAAGCTCCTTAACAGATAGCATATCCTTAACGCCTGCATCAACAGGTTCAAAATCGGCTTTAAATCTTCGCCTATCCTCGTTTTCTGGTGCATCAACCAATTCAATTCGCTCAATTTGCTTAAGCTTGCTTTGAGCCATTGCCGCCTTTGTTGCCTTGTATCTGAATCTTTCAACCAATTCCTCAAGTCGTTCGATTTCTTTTTGCTGAGCAATATATTCCTTTGCCTGTCTTTCTCTGAGCACCTTTTTCTCTTCGATAAATTTAGAATAATTGCCATTATATTTATGTGTCTTCCCGTTTTCAATTTCATAAACGGTATCGGCAACATTATCAAGGAACATTCTGTCATGCGATACAACAACAAAAGCCTTTTTATATTCCTTTAAATAGCC
>JAZPXP010000026.1:0-8251 GCA_045543715.1 Acutalibacteraceae bacterium | reverse complement strand
ATCATTAAGTGCTACAGGCGGAACATTTGAAGAACAAAAGCCCATAAGGGAAATGCAATCCTCGGTATAACTAGGACCGTTCTTTCCAACAAAGAAAAGTGTTTTAACAAAGGGAATTTCATCCTTTATAGCATCCATTCGGCTGATAAACTCAGGGCCAAATATGAGCACCTCAACATCTGCAAGGTCTAAACAATATTTAATCTCATCGCTGCTATATCTGAAATTCATAGGAACAGCAATACAGCCTGCCTTTAAAATTCCAAAATAAATTGGGAGCCATTCAATGCAGTTCATAAGAAGAATTGCAACCTTTGTCCCCTTTTTAAGTCCTCGGCTTAAAAGAAGATTGGCAAAACGGTTTGCCCTATAATCGAAATCCTTCCAACTGAGTTCTCGGCGATAGGGAGCATCCGAATCCGCACCTTCTATTAAATTAAAGTCCCACCAAGTTGTAGCCCTATCCCTCTCTTCTGAGGGGTTAATCTCAACAAGGCTTGTTTCCTGACCGTAAAGTCGGGCATTTCTTTCAAGAAAATCAGTTATAACCATCAGTTTACTTCCTTAATATAAAACTTGCTCTAATTTTACCACTTTAAAGGGCAAAAGTCAACACCTAAAACCTTAATTTTCTAAAGGAAAAAATCGGGTTTTAAACCCGATTTTAAAAGTTGATATTTTGATTTTTGAAATTTTACCTTTTATCCTAATAATGTATCGGTAATCAG
Organism: Acutalibacteraceae bacterium; assembly: GCA_045543715.1. Classification (GTDB taxonomy): domain Bacteria; phylum Bacillota; class Clostridia; order Oscillospirales; family Acutalibacteraceae; genus UBA737. The sequence goes on along the minus strand of JAZPXP010000026.1, from coordinate 7,523 downwards.
CATAATGCAAAAACCTATAAGCAATGAATATGTTGCAGCTCTTTCACTTCCGTGAGCATGGGTTTCGATAATCATTTCATCGCTTATAACATAAAGCATAGTGCCGCCTGCAAATGCTAAAGCAAAGGGCAAAATTGCAGTTGAAAAACTAACTGCGAAAAATCCGATTAGAGTTCCAACAACCTCAACAAGACCTGTTATAAGGGCGCAAACAAAGGTCTTTTTAGGGCTTACCCCTGCCGATATCATCGGGGTTATAATAACCATTCCCTCAGGCACATTTTGAAGAGCAATACCGCTTGCAATTATAAGTGCTCTCGAAGTATCGCCCGAGCCAAAACCAACACCTGCGGCAATTCCCTCAGGAAGATTATGAATCGCAATTGCCATAACAAAAAGCAAAACCTTATCTAAATCAGCATTGTTATGCGATTCAGCATCAGAACCCACCATTTTATGCAAGTGGGGAACCAACTTATCAATTAAGTTGAGGAAAAATGCGCCTGTTAAAATTCCTGCAACGGTTATAACAATTCCATACTTTCCGCCATATTCGAGAGATGGGAAAATCAATCCCAAAACGGCGGCAGCGAGCATAACACCTGCCGCAAAAGCCAAGACTATATCCGAAAATTTATGGGATATATTTTTAAATATAAAACCAATAATCGCGCCGATAACGGTAGCTCCGCCAACGCCGAGTGCTGTAATTAAAACAAGTTCCATTTTTAACCTTCCAAATTTTCTAAAATCTGTTCCTTAAACTGCGCCATACCCTTTATTGTTGGATGACCAACAATCTTATCAATATCTTTGAACAAGATATGCTTTACTCCATAATGCTCCGAAGCCTCAATCATACCCTTTTCAATTTCCTCTTTGAAAAGATTGTTAATAAGAACAATTATCTGAGCATTGGGGGCAACCTCTTTAAATCTATGAAGCATATAGCAAACAGCAGGAAGAATATTAAATAAATCTTCCTTTTTAAAATCGGAATACTGAAGCTCGCCGACGGGTGAGCCCGCCCAATTATCGTTAGTTCCACCGAAAATGAAAATTGTATCAACCTTATTTTTTTCAAAAAAGCCATCAGATATATATCTATCGAGTCTGTAAACAAAGGAATGTGTTTCAGAACAGTCATTATTATTGTATCCCGTATGGCAAACCGTTGAGCCCGACCAACTGTCATTGAGAATCAAGTCAGAACCTGTTTCCTCCATCAATTGATACCACCAGGTTTCCTCAACCTTACGGACATCGGTTTCCCCTGTTTCTTCGTTATAATAAAACGCATTCCCTTCAGGAACAAAGCCCTTAAAGGTTGAATAACTATCGCCGAAAATCACGACATTTCCGAAATTCATAATTTGCAACTTCCCTTACAAGTTGTTTTCTCTCAAAGTATATCATAAACCGCTTCTGCTTTCAACCACAAATAATCAATCTTCAAAATAATTTTTCTGGAATTCTTTGCGGTATTTTCCGGGTGTTATTCCGGTTTCCTTTTTGAAAATTTTATTAAAATACTGCTGACATCCAAAACCGCATTCATCAGCAATAAAATCCAGACTCAAAGCCGAATCCCAGAGCATTTTCTTAGCCTCGGATATTCGGTATTTTATCAGATAGTCGTGAGGTGTTTGATTGCAGGCTAAAGTGAAAATATTATGAAAATAAATCGGGCTTAAATTGACGAATTTCGCTATATCCTCAAGTTTTAAAGGCTCTTTATAATTTGATTCAATATATCTCTTGGCCTTTTGAATGATAGAATAATTATAACCGCTTTGAAGCTTTGGTATCCTAGAATCATAAAGAACTAAGTTTATAAATGAAAGCAAGCGGCTATAAAGCAAAATATTATCCTCGCCGCTTTCATTTAGCAGAATAATTTCATCAAGCTTTTCGATTATCCTTTCAGGATGGCTACTCAAAAAATATTCGGGTGCCAATAAAAGTTTTTCAGCAATTTCACCATCTGCAAAAAAATTTAAATACATAGTTTTAAAGGGTAAAATACTATATCGTATCTGCCCGGGTTTTGCTATTTGAATATGGTTTTTGAGAATTTTATATTCTTTGCCGTCTGAAAAGGTAGAATTTGCATTCTCAAGATAGAATTCTATTTCGAATTTTAAAACTTTTCTTTTGGGAGATACTTTAAGTCCACGAAATTCACTGCAATCAAAATAACCGCAGGTTATGTCTGTCGGTAAAGTAAGCATAACACACCTCACAGTAAGATAAGTTAAAAATAAAGTAATTTTTTCTCTTTAATAATTAGCAATTTACAATTATAATACAATAAAAAATCATAATTGTAAAGGAAAGATTTTATGGAAAAGGTTAAAGTTTCTATTGGCAAAATCGTTATCCCCACCTATCCCGAGCCTCCGAAGGAGGAGTTACCAATGTTCGCTGAAAACCGCGTTCATCAGCGTTCAAGCGGAAGACCCTATCCCAACAAGGTTGTTATGCAGGTTAACAGGGATGAGAAAATCGATAAAGAATATGCCCTTGTAACCCTTGAAAACCGCTATGTGAAAATAGAAATTCTTCCCGAAATCGGCGGAAGAGTTTATTCTGCTTTAGACAAAACAACCGGCTATGATTTCTTTTATAAACAGCATGTTATAAAACCTGCACTTATCGGTGTTTTAGGTTCCTGGATTTCGGGCGGTGTTGAGTTTAACTGGCCCTTCCATCACAGAGCATCAGGCTTTATGCCCTGCGATTTTAAGGTTGAAGAGCTTGAGGATGGCTCGGCTGTTTGCTGGCTTTCGGAACACGACCCGATAGACAGAATGAAGGGTATGGTTGGCATTGTTTTAAAACCCGATGAAACCTGTTTTGAAACCAGAATGAAGCTTTATAACAGAACTGCCACCGAACATTCTTTTCTTTGGTGGGAGAATGCGGCAGTACCCGTTAACGAAAGTTATCAGATTTTCTTCCCTCAGGATGTTTCCTATGTTAATTTCCATTATTTAAAATCAAGAACAACATACCCAATAGCCGGAAACGGCGTTTTCAACGGAATTCCAATGAAAACTGATAGGGATATTTCATGGCATAAAAACACAAGAGAGGCAACCTCCTATTTCGCCTCTGCCTCTGATTATGATTTCTTCGGCGGATATGACCATTCTAAAGAATGCGGTGTTGTTCATATTGGCGACCACCATATCTCTCCAGGAAAGAAAATGTTTACCTGGGCTTACAGTCAGCTTGCTACCTCTTGGGAAAATGCATTAACTGATGAGGACGGACAGTATGCCGAGCTTATGGCAGGCTCTTATTCGGATAACCAGCCGAATTTCGCTTGGCTCGCTCCTTATGAAACAAAAGAATTTTCACAATATTGGTATCCTATCTCAAAAATCGGTTCTCCAACCTTTGCAAACTTAAATTGCGCATTCAAACTCGAAAGAGGAGACAAAAATATTCTTAAAATTCAGTCTACTAGAGCATATAAAAATGCCGCAATCAAGGTTTTTGATGAAACACAGGTTTATTTTGAAACAAATGCTGAGCTACTGCCCGAAAACTGCCTATGCTTCAATATAGAAGAATTACCTGAATATGCAACCATCAGCATTAAGGAAAACGGCAAAGATATCGCAGTTTACACCGAGAAAAACTTTGATAAATTCAATATGCCCGATGTTATAACCGATATGCCGTCTGCAAAGGGTATGAACAGTGCTGAAGAATTATATCTTGCGGGTGTTCATGTTGACCAATACCGCGACCCCCATACCAACCCTGATTCTTATTGGAAAGAGGCATTAAAGAGAGATATCAACCATATCCCCTCTTTAATTGCTATGGCAAACTATGAGTATAACCGCTATGCCTTTGAAAGCGCTGAAAAATATGCTGCCAAGGCAATAGAAAACTTAAATCTTTTTAACGAGCGCCATCAGTCAGGCAAGGCTTATTATATCTATGCTCAGATTAAAGAGGCTCAGGGTGATATTAAAACCGCTTATGACTATTATTATAAGGCATTCTGGGCAGCAGACAGTGTTTCTAAAGCGATGACGAGAATTTCCCTTATCGATATTAAGAGAAAAGATTATGAAAATGCTATAAAACACGCAAAAACAGCTCTTGATTACGGCAAGAAAAATAACCTTGCAAAATCAGCACTTATTATAGCCCTCAGAGAACTCGGCGAAAATGAAAAGGCTGAAAAAATTCTCGATAAACAGTTAAAAACCGATTGTCTTGACCATTTTGCAAGATTCCTCAAAAAAGAAGATGATTTCTATTCCATAATGGATAGTGATTCAGCGGAAACCTGCCTTGATATTGCCTTCGATTTATCAGCTATGGGAAGATATGAGGATATAATTGAATTACTCGAAGGAGTTATAAATAGTGGAAATAAAAAGCAAATGGTATATTATACCCTGGGTTATTACAAATTCCTTGTTGGCAAAGATGGAACCGAGGATTATAGAAAGGCAGAAACCGCCCTTCTCAGTGATACATATCCCCTTCGCTTTGAGGAACAGAAAATACTCGAGGATGTAATTTCCAGAACCGATAGCAAAAACGCTAAAATGTTACTTGGTTGCTTACTTTATAATAAACTCCATTATGAAAAAGCCTCAAAACTCTGGGAAGAAAACAATGATTATATTTCCAGAAGAAATCTCGCTGTTGCATATTTCAGCCACTTAAACAAACCCCAAGAGGCACTTGAAATTATGAAAGATTTAGTTGCTGAGCGAGAAGACGACCAAGAACTTTTATATGAAACAGTTTGCCTTATGAATAAAATGGGTGTTTCTCCAAAAGAGAAAATAGAAATAATCACTTCTCATAAGGTTGACCGTGATGATATTCTAACCGAGCTTGCCAAGGCATATAACCAGGCATTTATGCCAGATAAAGCGATAGATACCCTTATGAGTCATTCATTCGTTCCTTGCGAAGGCGGTGAGCACGCTATTGCCGACCAGTATATGCTAGCTCACTTAATCAAGGGTAAGGAAGAAATGTTGAATGGAAATTACGAAACGGCAATAGAGTTCTTCAAAGAAGGTCAAACACTTCCTCAATCCTTAGGTGCAGGAATTTGGAACCATTGCAAGAGAATTCCCCTTAAATTCCACGAGGCGATTTGCCTTGAGAAATTGGGCAAAAAAGCCGAGGCTGATGAGATATTCCGTTATATTGCAACCACTGAAATTGAGTATTTCAGCAATATGCACCTCAAAGAACTCCCCTATTTCCAAGCTCTTTCCTTTAACCATTTGGGCGAAAACCTTAAGGGTCAACACCTTATAACCAAATATTTAAGAGAATGGAGCAAAATTAAGGATATTAAAGATAACGGCTATTTCGGAACAACACCTTTCTTTATCCCGTTTGTAGATAACCCCGAAAATCTCCGTTATGCTCAATATTTATATCTGACAGGACTTTGCGCAGATTATATGGGCGATAAAGAAACCGCAAGAAATAATCTTTCTAAGAGCCTTTCTCTTAATAACGACTATATGCTCGCTGTATTTTTTGAAAAATATATTTAATCTAAAAAGCAACCTGTAAAAAGGTTGCTTTTTTATAATATTTTTTCAAAATATATATTGACAAAATTAAGAAATATGGTATAATGTATCTCGTTGTATGGTGGATGTAGCTTAGTTGGTTAAAGCGCCAGTTTGTGGCACTGGAGACCGTGGGTTCGAGTCCCATCTTCCACCCCACACAAAAGGCTTTGGAAGAAATAACTCCAAAGCCTTTTAAAAACTTAATACCTTGGGGTGTCGTCAAGCGGTAAGACACAGCACTTTGACTGCTGCATTCGTAGGTTCGTCGAAGTAGTTGGAAAGCCGCGATAGGCTTTCCAATCTATGAAGTCGGCAGCACGAAGTTTTTTTCGTTACCGTTCGGAACGGTCGCAAAAAACGAGAGCGCACCGTACCCTGCCACAGTGGCAGGATTCTTTGTTTAAAACTTAATATTGGGGTGTCGTCAAGCGGTAAGACACAGCACTTTGACTGCTGCATTCGTAGGTTCGAATCCTGCCACCCCAGCCAAAAAAGGTGGTTTTTCAACTGCCTTTTATTTTTTCTCAAAACATACTCAAAACCGCTCAAACACTGGGTTTGTGGCACTTTTTAAAATTGCGAATAGTATTTGTTGAGAAACGTAAAATCAGTTTGCGTGGCAACCTTTTGGCAACCCAGTGGCAACCTTTTGTTTCACTGTTCATTCACTGTAAAAAATAAAGTGGCAATAAGCCACCTTATTATGAAATTAAATTTTAAATACTTTTTGCGATTAGTTGATAAATAAAATCGAGCAAGCTCACATCATTGCACTTCGCCAAAAGAGAAGAAATGGCAGCTATGTATTCGTCTTTTAGTTTCCCCATTATATATACCTCTTTTTATGCTACTGAAAAGCGGCGGCTTTCGGTTTGTTTGGTGAATTGTGCTGCTAAATCCGGCATAGCCTTTTTAAATGCTGTGGTGTCAAATCGTTTTGAGGTAACGGTCTTATATCTTACTGTAAATACATCAACGATCATTTCCTCAACACCCTGTGCGGTCATATCGGCTTTTATGCTATCTTCAATAGCGGTTATCTCAGCCGCTAATTCGTCAGCCATAGCCTTTAATTCCTTTAGTTCTCTAACCTTGCTTGTTATTTCATTTTTACTCATTTTCAAAAACTCCTTGATTTTATTTGCCTCACTGTGTTATAATCAAGGCAGAGGGTTGTAAGGCTAACCCCTGCCCTCGTATTATGTTTGATAGCGGTGCATTTGACGGTGTCCGCTATCTTTTTTTATTCAGTCTTAGAGTTCCGTATAATGTCGGCAGCATCCCTGACTGTTTCCGCTTTACTCTCAACGAGTTTTGCTAATGTTTCAAGAAAAGCGTTAAACTCTGCGTTTGTCATTCCGTTAGACATTCCCTCACTTCCTCTCTTAAAGGGTTTATTTCCCTTGACCTTACAAGTATATTATACACTATGTTACGTGTATAGTCAATATGGCATTATGCACAAACTTTGGTGCATACACTTGTTTATAATATGCACTTGACAACGTGCATATTATATGTTATATTATATACAGTGGGAAAGAAAGGTGGCTATAAGCTGCTCCTCAAAATATAAAGAAAGAGGTATTGATAATGGCTTTTAAATACGATAAACTTTTTGACTTGCTAAAAGAAAAAGGGATAAGCACATACAAAATACGAAAAGATAATATTATTTCACAGGCAGCATTAACAAAAATGAAAAACAACGAGGGAAATATTGACACAAGAACGTTAGAGCGGCTATGTGCAGCGTTAAAATGTCAACCTAACGACATTATGGAATATGTCAGAGAAAAGAGTTATGAAAATCTGCGTGTAATTGATAAAGACACTTGCCCTGAAAATGATAATATTATAATACAAGGTCAATGTTCGGGTTGTAAATTTTATAAGGGTTTTGAGCTATATAACGGGCAACGTTGCGTTGAATGTGATTATTATAACGATTAA
>JAZPXP010000025.1:0-36133 GCA_045543715.1 Acutalibacteraceae bacterium | reverse complement strand
CCTCAGTGTCAAAGGTAAAATCTCCAACCCCGTGTTCCCAATTATCTTTTCCCATAGGAAGTAGGTTCTTACCGAACTGATTGAGCGATATGCCGCTTAAATCTTCAGCAGTATCACTTGATAATTTGATTTTTAAATCGTGTTCTAACGGTGAAACATCACTTACAAAAACCGCATTCCCCTTAAGCAAATTAGTTATTGCGTGCGCAGGAAGAAAAGCGTAATCAGAGTCATTAACCCTAAATCTGCCATCTCGTAACACTTCAAAAGCATTATGCCTGTCCTCATCTGAAGTGCCGTTACCGATAGACACTATTGCATCAGGTTTAGGATTATTAAATGTGCCTAATGCAGTCTGACCTTTACTAATAGCCTTTGTACCAACACCGTTAGCATTAGAGCCTTGTCCACGAGCTTCAGTTTTATAACCGTTTGTATTGGCTCCAACACAAGGTCTTAGCGGGTATCCGTGTGTCAGTGTATTACCGAGCCAAGAGTCGTCTATACTGAATGTTTTTATATCACGTTCAGTTAGAGTGAACTCAACTGGCATAATTACAGTCCCTCTTTGTAAGTAATAAAATCTTATACCAATATACTTAACATTATTTAAGTATATACTAAAAATCTGCTCAAGAGTGCCGACCTCTAAGTTTTTGTATTCATACAAAGGCTTATCGTATAAAGTATCTTTACTATCAGAAACAAAAACTTCGTACCATCTAGACTCATATCCATCAAACCAGTCTAGTCTAAGCTCACCCGGAGCTGTGAAGTCTGCTAATTCGAAAGTTGATTGAATATAGGTGTTTTTATTAGTGCCATCGGATTTGTATGCACCAGGCAACTGCCACTGTGCTCTCTTTGACAGAGTTCCGTCTATTATACCTTCAATGCCCGAATCGTAATGTAGAGCGGTCTCTACTTCGTTAGCTATTCCTATATTTTCAAGCGTTGCAGTTTTCAAGAGATTTGTATCGGTTGGTAGTTCTGACCAAGTCGTATTATCAGCCTTTAAACTAACAATATCACAAAAGTCGTCTTCAGAGATTTTTGAAATATCATCTATCTCTACTAATAAATGCTTAGCAGATGTTCGATTATCTTTAAGAACACTGCAACCTTTAATCAAAATGCTTTCGCCTTTATAAAACAATACTGGCAACTCCGTAATTGTGCCATTTTCGATTCCTTCATAAAAACTATCTACTGACTTTTTACCATCAAACGCACTGATATCATAAAACTGCTCGCCTTTATTATCTACCGTTCCCGGTTTTAAACAATCCTCAGGAGCTATTTCATTATTGGGCTGTCCGTCATACAAATATAGTTCCAAAGTGTTTGGTTCCGAACCTCTTACTATGTATTCAATGCCCCAACCACTCATACCCGCAATAGTTTCTCTGCCGTGAGTATTAGTTGTGTATCCCAAAGCAAGGGTTGAATGTCCTTTTGCGGAAGAATTGCAACCTACTGCCAAACAACCGTAACCACCTGATTCGGTTTGATAGTTATATGCACCGCCATAACCACCGTGAGCAAAAGCACCCTTATCGGCTTGAGCTATTGTTCTTATACCCTGAGCCTTTGAAGCAGTACCTAAAGCACGAGTTTCCCAACCTTCTGATGTTGATTGGTTGCCCTCAGCAACTGTCTTTCTACCTCTTGAAGTTGCTTGGTTTCCACTCGCTTCAGTGTCTCGACCGTTAGAGTCAGATGCCCAACCTGAAGCTACAGTATGGTGTCCTCCTGCGGTTGCGTCATTACCGCTAGCTTTGTTTCCGTAGTTTCGAACAGATGAGCGTAAGCCAGAAGCTTCGTTGTGCTCATAATCATTAAAGATTTCGCCGCCATCTGCTGTTTTTTTACCAACTTTTGAAGGGTCGGATTTTGTAAATTCATAAACCGCCTTGGCACTTGGGTATTGAGCGTCCGTGCTATTTTCATCTATAGACAAGGTTTTATTTTTCTTCGTTTCTATTTCTGAAACATTACCATTAAATTGTGCTGTTTTTTCCATATCAGAACTCCTTATATACTAAAATATAATTTCCGTTTTTGTCTACTATGTAATTGCCGTTAGAATCAATCAAATATTGTGGACCGCCTATAGAACCGTTCAAAACTCCATAAGCAAAATTAAGATAATTTATCCATCGGTCAACCTCTTTTTTCTTATTATGGGTTATATACTCCCATTCAAAATCAGCATTATTTGGATTTAGCCAATCAACATTTTCATCTAAAGTTCTCAAAACCTCTTCAGTGCGATTCATAGTAAATAGGATTGAGGAAACTTCGGTATACGCAACATCGTGAAAAACGGGTAACATAAAAGAAGGATATTCAAGTTCTTGAAGCTTTTGCTTTATATATCGAATGTTATTGTTAATAGCATTCATCTTTTCCGCTGAAAGATATCTTTCAGGAACTATTTCTATCCAATTTGCCATTCTAACACCTCAATATCTGCTACATCCTTATAACCAAATGAAATATTCATACTTGTTATGATGCCTGTTATAATGCCATCATAAGCCGTTTCGATTTGCACCAAATCTCCAATTTTCTCATTTTGCAAAATAATTTTTGCCTTAACTTTACCTCGAGATTGAATATATTTTTTGATATCTTTCTTTTTTTGAGGCAGGTAAGAAGTGATTGAGCCGCCAGAACGGGATTTATATCCGGAATAAATTTTTATTTGAGAGAAATCCTTCTCGTTTGGTTTTGCTTTTCCTGGAGCTTCGTTATGAATAATTTCATTTATATATTGATAATCAATTTTTTTAAAAGAAACTGATGGAGAACCGGTTCTAGTGGCTTTAAAATCAATATAGTTGCCTGAGAGAGCATAAATGAAATACATACCCAAATAATCCTCGTTTGGGTTCATACCTTCCGGTAATATAACAGGGTTTTCAAATTCGTAATAAATTCTTTCCTCTTTGGGAACACCTAAGAAATTTTTATAATCATTTACGAAACTATCATTAGTTGTTTCCGCAGGATACTGTATTTTAGCGGAAGTTATCACTTGATTTTTAGTGAGTGAACTATCGCCAATAATTCTTTCTTTATTTATAACTCCGCTTATTTCGGTTGGTATATTCTTTAAAGCTAAAGCATCGCTTCTACTACTATCAACCATAAAACCGCAAGCATAAGCATATTCACATAATGCTTTTCTATAACTTTCTATAGGTACGTGCCCATAAATAAAGTAATTACATTCGGGTTTTGAAACTTTTATAGAAGTCTCATCAAACATTTTCTCTAAGAAGAAATCAAGCCCTGATATTTTATTGTTGAAAGTAGAGTCAAAATTCCAATCCTTAAACTCTTTTGCTTCGAGTAAACCTACAGAGTTCAAACATTTTACATTGTATATGTTAGCGGCAACCCTTTCGGCATCATCCACAAAGAAAGTTCCGTAATATCTACCATTGCTATAAACGTTTACAGGGTCCTCCTTTTCAAAAACATCTTCAAGAACCGCTTCAAAATCAAGACTGTTTATAGGTAAGTCATCGGAAAGAATATTTATTTCTTCTAAAAGGTTACTACTGCGGAACTTATTAAGTGTATTTATTTTGCCTTCAATAATTCCTTGTATTTTTACTAACTGATTAGGTAAAGGTGTGGATAAAAACTCGATTTCAATTTCTTTTACAGTGTAATTTTCTTTCAGATATGTGTTAAACCTTATATATTTTTCCGTATCGTTAACGATTTCACGTTCATAGTGATAATCATTATTACCATTCAAATCAACATACAAATAGGTTATATCAACTTTAGAACAACAATGCCCATAAAACCTAATTGTGATACCTTCAGGATACTTATTATCAGCTACAGTGTAAACTATCGGCTGTGCAAATAGTGCAGGATATCCATCTAGAGAGCTGTCATATTTTTCTGATGATACACCAGGGCTTATATATCCTGTATATTCATCTTTATAAAATTGCTTATTATCATCTAATAAATCAATTCCAAGACCATCAAAAGAAATATAATTTGTTACTTTATAACTGTTTTTTAACTCATCATAAGTTATCGGGAAAAGAGGAGCAGAGAATTCTTCAAAAATAGCACCTTCCACAAATTCGTTTTCATCAATGACAAACTGTTTTACCTCTAACAAATTATCACCCCTCTACGTATCCCTCAATTTCTCCGCCTGCAAGCCATTGACTATCTATTGCAGTAAATGTTACAGCTATAGAATTGCCCCATTTATTTCTTTGATTTAATTTGTTAACAAGTTTTGTTTTAACCTGAGAAACATATATCTCGGTTTTTAAATATCCCTGTTTAAAAGGAATTTTAACTGTATGGTTATTTATGGGGTTGCTAAGAGCTATAAACAAACTATCCCATTCATCGTCTGAACAATTTAAACCTCGTAATATTTCTCCGCCCGAATTAAAGAAAGTGCCGACATAATCAAGAAACATTGATTTAGTTCCTTGCAATCTTCCCGAATTATCTCCATTTATTATATCGGCGGTCAGTTCAAACGAATTCGACTTCCACTCAGCGTTATATTTAATTCCATCTATTTCTATCATTAAATTTACCCCCAAACAGAAGCTCGGTTGCTTTCTTTCTTTATTTCTAAGTTCATAAACTTAATGAACTGTGCCCAGTTGCCTTTCGCCTCGATAGTTAAGTTCTGATTACCGAAGTTTTTATCACCTAAATATTTCTCAAAAGCAGCGGCGATGTTATCAATACTGCCCTCAACATAAGGTTGTCCTTTCGGTTGGTCATTTACCCAAGCAAGCATCGGGGAACCGCCGGGGAGAATAGCACCTGTTGCGAGTCTAGGAATATGTATAGGCTTGGCCCAGGAAGTGTCAAACTCCCAATTTTTATTAAAAAGTTTTCCTGCCCAACTCGCCATTTTTGAAATAAGCCCTATAACACCCACTATCGGCAACGAACTCAAATCGGTAAAAAGATTAATTAAATCTATAAAAACATTAAGTAAATCTTTTCCCGCTTGCTCCCAATCACCTTTAAATGAAGAATCGAAAAAACTTATCATATCTTCCCAAAGGTATGTCCAGTTATCGAACATACCATCTAAGGTATCACCAAAACTTTCGCCAAAAATTCCATCCAAAACATTTTCGGAAAACCAGTTGATAAAATCTTTGGTAACTTTCTTGCAGTTTTCCCATAAGTTTTTAACTTTTTCCACGAATGTATCACCGGGTGATAATGAAATCGCACCATAAAGCATTCCAGCACCCATAAGTATTAAACCTAACCCTAATGGGATTCCAACTCCTGAAATCAACAATGCAATACCTAGTAGAATAAATAAAGCTCCGCCTATTGCCATCACACTTGTTATGGCATCTCTTGTTTCTGATGTCATTGTATCCCAATTCGCGGAAAGCGATGAGGCTAAACCTACAGCTCCAATAGCAATTAGTCCCAATCCCAATGGAATGTTAGCACCAGTGAAAGTTAGTATAACGCCGAGAACCAAAAGTGCTCCAGAGGCTACGGCCATCAATATCACCATTTCATTATCTATTGCATCAGTAATTGCCGAATAGTCTGCACCAACACCTGAACCAGAGTTTGATGAGGAAGTATCAACCGTTTGTAACGTGTCAAAACTCGCCGATGCCTTTTTAGCCTCTTCGCCCGCTTTCTTTGTTTGTTGAGCAAGTTTTCTCATTTCATTTATATTTTTACCAAGTATTTTAGCAAGACCGTTTGCTAAAATATTTGTCATTTTCACAAGAGATTGTAAAACCCATTCTATGTATGGTCTAGCACTTTCATAAAGCGTTCTACCTATTGTGGCAAGATTGCTTTTGAGTTGCGAAACCAACGATGCGGTTTTCGTGCCTGTTTCAGTTATAAGTTTTCCAAACTCGTTACGAAGAGCTGTAAAAGCCTTAGTAACAACCGAAAAGAATAAAGCTGAAGCAATAAGGCTTTTCAACCTCTTGCCAAAACGGTCAGCTGATTTTTGACTTTTTTCAAAAGCCTGAGTAAACTTATTTTGTTTCTTGCCGTTTAGTGCTATTTTTTCTCCAATTTCAACTTGCTTGTTTTTTAATTTTTCAAGTTCAATTTCTTGTTTTTGTATTTTAAACGTTTCCGAGTCAAGAAGCTGATTTTTTTTGATTTCCAGTTCTTTTAATTTTTCTAATTCCGCCTGTTGTATTGAAAGTTTTTCTTTTTCTTTTTGAACTCCCGTAACAGAACCCTTTTGTTCATAGTAGTCTATCCATTTCAAAGTTTCTTTTATTTCAATTTCTTTTTCTTTAATTTCAGCGGAAATTTTGTTCAAATCGGAATAGATTTTGTCTGCATTAACAGTCGCCATATCTATCTCGATTTTTTTATTCTCAACTTTCTTTTTAGCAATATCATATTCTCTTTGGAGTTTACGCATTTTCGCTTCTGCTTTTGCAGTATCAAAATCTGCTCCAATTACAACACCTTCAAAAGCCATCTAATCACCCCCATAATTCATTTTCAAAATCCTTTGCGGATTTGTTTTTAAGTATTATTTGGTCTCTATTTTCCCTCAAGACCTCTTTTTCCCATTTTTCAAGCTTTTTGCCTTTGTTTATTTTGTCTCTTATATCGGTAATAGAAGAGAACTGACATTCACCTCTATCAGAGAAGTAACCGAGAAAGGTCCACCAATGCATAAAGGGAAGCTCTCTGATATCAACAACATTAACTTTATTGTTAACTGCTGAAACAATAAGGTTATAATCTTGCTCCCAGTCCATAATCCTCGGGCCGCTTTCCTTTTCCGTATACTCCTTGCCCCAGTCTATAAACCACATAGCCTGTTTAACCGCTTCATCTATATCCCCAAGTTCCCACCAATCATCAACATATATAAGCTCAAGCATTATACGGACTTTTTCCGACTGTGTTAACTCAGGGTCATTAAAAGCGTTGCAAACAAGAATAACATTACGGAAATCAGGATAAATCTCCCTTTCTTCTCCACCAACGCTTAAGGTATATGGTAAATCTGTTTGCATTACTTTTTAAGCGCAGGGTGCATTCCCTTGCGGTCGGTATACTTCTTTATTCTTTCGTTAGTTGCTTTAATTCTGACATTATATTCTCTTTCAACCAAAGGCAAAACGGAATTGAGAAAACTATCAAAATAATAATCACCGTTACGAGTTACCGAAACACTGCTCGCAATACCAAACACGGTAGAACTAATGTCATAGCCGAAAATATAATTAACTTTATCCTTAATAAAGCTATCTATATCGTTTGAAATGGCAATAGTCTTTTCAACCTCTTCAAGAGTGTGTTCCTTTGCCTGCAGTTCGGTTATATCTTCAACGCCTAATTCAGCCCTTTTTTCTTCAAGGAAGTTAGCAATATCCTCTCTTCCTTTCTTCAAACGAATTGGGAAGTTTGTATCGTTAAAATCCATATAGAAATATCTATCACTCTTTCCGAGCCTCACCGCCGTTTTTTCGGTTTCAAAATCAACGGCAAATTCATCTTCAGGTAAATTAAGTGTGTTTTTTTCAATATTTACATCCATATTATTCTCCTTAAAAATAAAAGGCGGGGGTAGCCGCCTTTTTTAGTTCGGCTTAAGCCGCTGCATATTCCCCAAATGTTGGAACTGCAATTATTTCATCAACCGTTCCATAGGTCTTCTGACCTGATAATGTGATATTAACATCACTGTGTGCGAAGCCCTGTCCGCCTAAGTTGTCCAGAACAACTGTGCATCCGGTTTCAAGAGTTGCAAGGCACTTATTTTCCGCATTGCGTAAAAATCCGTATACGGTTAAAATCTCGTAGTCCTGCATATCTTCTTCCTGGTCTGAAAGCTTAAGCTTAATAGCTTCCTCAAGGAATGCAGTCTTCTTAGGATTAACAATATACTCAGAAAGCTCGATAGTTTCAGCTTTGCCTGTAATATCATTGTAGGTTACGCCTGTAATATCAGTTACTGTGTTGGATTCATAGTTAGAAGCAACAGTGCCGCTTTCCTGCTTATATCCAAGCATTTCGAATTTTTCAGAACCTGCTCTACGAATATAATGAGCAAGAGCTTCACGCTTGATATCGGTTTTGCCAACCTCATCAGATTTTCCGGTAGAAGTTAATTTAAAATCAGCAAGAAAAGCATTTAATTCTGATTTTGTCATTTATTTTCCACTCCTTTGTACATAATGTTTAAATTCTTTAATAATTTGTTCGCCGTGTAAGTCGGCGGCAACCTGTGCCCAGTGTGCCTGAGCCAAGGGATGTAAATCCCGTGTGAAATTAAAGTCTACTCCTTCGTATTGTCTCTCTGCATAAGGTGCTCTAAAATGTATCACATTTCGTGAATCTGATTTTATTGCTTCCAGCCCCATAATCATTGCCTGCTCAGGAGGAATATTTATATTCTCCGCAAACTCCATAAGACTTGCCAAAAGTCCCGTTTTAAACGGTACATACGGAAACATATATCTATACCAAGTGCAAAGAAAAAAGTTTTTGGACTCAGGAGTTAAATACTTTTTAAGTTCTCTCTCCATATAAAACGATACATTTTTCTCACTCGGCATCTTCGAACACCTCAAAAACAATAGGTATTGTGAATTTTGCAAGAGGAGAAGAAAAAGAACTGTCTACAACGGGGGTTGATGGTGTATCGTATTGGCAATATACCTTTTCTACCGTTATGTTATCGGCAAAATTGGGATAATTGCCTTTCTCTTCCATTTCCTTAACGAACTCTATAATCTTTTGAACATCCAATATATCGGTTACATTCTCATCTTTTTCAATCATTGTTTTAACCAACTGATTATATGAAATAGACTTATAATTGTTTATAGAAAATGTTATCGGATAGGACTTGGAACCATCAACATATTTTTTGACCTGGTTTTCTGTGATTTGCTGAGTGATAATTTGAAGATTATTGTCTTCTGCCTCAATAGCATTCAAGAAAACCTTGTTATTTTTTATATATTTGCTTTGTAAAAGCCATTTTATAAAAGGCGATATGCAATCCATATTATTCACCTCTCACAAAATAATGAGCGCCCGGAACAAAATCATTTATGTTTACTGAGTTGATAAATACGGAACCAAGACTTTTATATTTTGCGATAAGGTCGCTTGACCGCTTCTCAGAGGTATATTCATCAATCTCTTCTTCAATATCACCTAAAATTATTAAATCTCCGCCTCGCAAAGTCATAAACTCGCTCTTTTTATCATCAGATAGTTGTAACCATTTGAAAGGCGGTAAATAATTGTTCTGGGCAGGTATGCGGATAATATTATCATCCGTTTGCAACCGAACATTCCCAACGTTAACCTTGTTATTTGTTATCTTATAAAAACAACGCTCTAATCTATGCCTATACCACTTAATAACTCCTGTTTGTTTGTCTTCGTATTTGTTGTAAAGGGTGATAGTCTTGTTCCAAAACATTACTCCACCCCACAATACATAAGACCTGTCGAAGCTAAATAGGTATAAATTATGTCATAGATTTGTTTTTCTGCGGTTTTTTGGTCTGCATAGGAAACAGAGTAACCATCATTGCTAAAACTCGATACAGCCGAAGCAGAGCCGTTTTTCGCATTCTTTGAAAGGTATTCTATCAGCTCAAACGAGCATTTCTTAACCTCTTCAGGTATTTCCGTAAGGTTTTTACACCTCTCAAGCGTTGCATTGTCGATTTCTTTATCCGCTCTAAACGAAAAGCGGTCAAAATCTGCCTCGCTTAATTTACCGCCAAAATTAGAAGTATATTCGGTATAAGTCAAATACATATCCTGACCGCCTTTCTTTAATAGTTAATTACCCTTTTTGCTATTTTCGGGTACCTTGTTGTTTTTGGCTTTATCGTTCTTATTGTTATCGGATTTATTCGGCTTTTTCTTAAAAGTCAAACCTATTGTTCTACCCATAGCCAGCTACTCCTTATTACTTGTGGTGCAAGTAAATACCAGCTGTCTTATTCTCATAAGCATCTGCAAGACCATAAGCACGATAGAAGAACATATAACCATCAGAAGTCTGATTATCCTCAGGTGAAATAACCTTGTTTACGGTATGCTTAGGATACTGAAGCACGGCAGGCTTATGAATTATCATAAAGTTGATATCTTTACCTTCAGCTGCTTTTACATATCCGCCCGAAAGCTCGTTTTCGCTTGTGCCATCATTAAGGGTTATCGCAGTATAGAAACGGCTCTGAGGAACTTTAACTATAGAAGCAAAAGAATTTAATACCTCTTTTGATTTGGTAGTATCTACAGCGTTAACCGCATTGTAGTTAGTAGGTGTGATAAAGAGGTGTCTATTCTCCTCAGGTACCTCATCATCATCCATCTTGCTTTGTGCTGCAACAAGTGCAGCAAGTACAGCGTTGCCATCTGCAAGTTCACCCGAATTTGAACTGATACCCTCAATTCCTGCATAGGTTGCAAAACGGAAGGCATCCATTTCGGGCACAACCCTTGTGCGAATGAATTCTGAAGAAAGTTTACCGAAAGCAACACCTGCGGTTTCCTCATTATCCATAGCATCAACGCTGAATTTTCTACCTCTGTCATAGTTGAACTTAACAGTTTCCATAGTAAGCTCAACATCGCCCTGAACATATCCATCGTTTCTTGAATAGTCGGCAAGACCATCCATGGATAACTTAGGAACAACAATTTCATTTGTGTTTGCTCCTGCCTGTACAAGTGTGTTGTCGCCATCAAGAACAGAGGTCTTAGATGACTGCTTATACACTTCATCAAGCAGAGAAATGTACTTTTTAAATAGTGCTATTACATTTGCCATTTTAATTTAACTCCTTCTTATTGTTTTGTGGGTAATCCCATTACCGCCCTTACCTTTTCTTCATCGGTTTGTGTACCGTTACCCCCAGCAGCAGGCGGATTTACGAATTTACTATTGGGGTTTTCATAGATATTCTTGTCTTTTGTGATAGCGGCAAAGATATCGGGGTCGCTTTTGCCCTTGTTTTCTTCAAGTGCTATAGCCTTTTTGAACTCTTCAAACATCCAGCTCTCAGTTCCTTCATTCAAGAACTTATTTTCTCCCTTAAGAGGTGAGAAACGAGCTTTTAAAGCTTCCTGTTCCTTCGCTGCTGTTTCCTTTTGCTTGCGAGCCTCTTCAGCATCCTCAAATTCTTTGATTTTGTCCTGCAAAGCCTTAACATCAACCTTGTCAACCTCTTCGAGTTTACCCTTAAGGTCGGTTATGGTTTCATTTGCGGAATTGACCTGTTCCGTTAACTTTTCAACCTTTTTGTTGTGCTCGTTAATGGCTTTGTAATTCTCCGAAACAGCCTTTCTGATTTCTGAATGTTTGCTTTCTTCAACCTCAATGCCATTTTCCTTCAAGATTTCTAAAATATCTTTCATTTTTGTTCACTCCTAAAATGTTTTTTGATAGGATTTTCGCCTATGTGGAACTCACGAGCATATTATAAAATAAAAGGGAGTTAGATTTCTAACCCCCCAAACATAAAAATTTTTAATTGTTTTTAAAATAAAAAAACCGCCCTCCGAAGAGGACGGAAAATTATTTTTTATACCATTTTATCAGAGTGTAAATAATAACTGCTAACAATCCAACAATATGCAAGCCTGTGCAAAATAACATAGTTTCCTATGTTTGTCAAGTATAAAAATAAAACTCCTCCACAAAAAGTAGAGAAGTTTTAATTTTGTTTTATTGAACTATAAATGAATTTAATTCTCTTAAAGTCATATCAAGCGGCTCAATGCCTTTTTCCTTACAATATTTGCTTATTGCTCGATAGTTATAGTGAGGTTCATTTTCGATATCAGAATTTAAAGCCACAAAACCGCCAGCATTAGCAGCAACATCATCAAGTTCAGCAAGTTTTTTAATAAATGTAACTCGTTCTTTTTCTGACATAATCATTTTTCCTCCAATGTATAATAATTAAGAATTTTTTGTGCGTTACTTTCGTCAATAAACATACGATATGGGTGAACTCCACCAATATGAACAGCACCAAGAGTTTTTCGATAATGCTCTACTAACTCAATATTTTTTGCATCCATAAACACAAAACCGCCATATCCTCGTTCTATTGATTTTTTTATCGCTATTGCAAACAAATGACCGCCCACGCCATCGAATTTTTTATTTTTGCCAATGTTGTGCGGTGCACTTTCAGCAAGTTTAACATAAATAGCATTATCTTTTTTAAAATCATTCAACGCAACTAAACCTTGTATTTGGGCATCGCCTTTTAAAGTTAATTTATAAATTTCTGAATTTCTTAAATCACTGTCAAACCACTTAAAATTCCAACCAGTTGTTTTTAAATCTTCCAAAGTTGCTAAAGAGTATTGCGTATCTACAATTTTACCGCTACTTATTTCAACTAAGCAAGGTGTAAAATTATCAATCTCTATTGCAGTACCCATAGTATCTCTCCTCATTTTTATTATACCACCATTTTCGTTTTTGTCAACAGCAGATATTCTTTTATAATCGGGTACTCTCGCCCTTTCGGGTTGTGGAGTTAGACCGTGCTTTTGGCAAAATTCTCTGTATTCTTTTTGCTTGTTATTAATTTGCCTTTGCACTCGTCTCGCTTCTAAATCATCACCCGAAGCGGACAAAGCCAAGCGCTGATTTTTTAACTGTCTTAATTTAGTTTCAATAGCACGCATTTTTTGAGTGTTATCGTATTGTTTGCGACTGTTCTGTGCCATTTGTTCAAGTTGCTCATCAGTGTAAACTGGTTGTGAAACACCAATTATTATAGGAAACGATATGTGTCTGCAATTAAAATTCCCAATAGGTCTTGCAAAACCTTCGTATCCATTCCCTTTGATATCCTTAAAATCTTGCCCTGTTTGCATTTTAAAGAACTCTTCGTTGCTAAACTGTCTTCCTTGAACTGTAACATGGTCGGGAGCAGATATAGCGTGAGCTGATAATTCAACACCATCAGAGCCAAACCGCTCCCCGTGATAATTAAGCATTTCTTGTTGAAGCTGTTTTATACCATCAATAAGGTTTTGCCTTATATGGCTATCTAATCGGCGAGTATATCCGCTTTCCCATTGTAACACTCGCATATTATTAGCTAATTGCTTAACCGTTTTTCGCATAGCGGTGTGATAATCAACCGTTCCGCTCTGCACCTCGTATATAGCCTTATCAATAGCTCTGGTATACATTTGGCGAAGCGTTATGGTTTTATCATCAATCTTATATGCGAGGGTCCCCGATAGATTAGTAAACTCCGCTGCCGTTTGCCTTGCCATCGCCTCAACGAGATTATGCAAATAGGGGTCCGTATGCCAGGTATGAGCCGCTATTCCTTTTGCCGAATAAAAGATATTAGCAAACTCATCATTGCCTTCAGCCGCCTTTTGCAAAGCATCAACAACCGCCATTTGCCCTTTATCAGAGTATTTGGCTATTAGCTTAGTGATTTTACCGAAGTCAGCGCCTAAGTATTGAAGAGAGTTAGTAAGCTTCTTGATATCAGCAGGTGAAAGTTCGCCGATTTCTTTTATACGCTCGGCGATAACCTTAGCAATTTCAATATTTATTTCTTCCGCAACATTAACCGCTTCTTTAGGTAAAGCGTTTATCCATTGTTCGTTTTGAATTTTTCTCATTATTCAATGTCAATTCCATCATCAGCATTATAAGTCTCGATAACTTCAGGCTCTGCATCAGCCTTTAATTCTGCCATATATACCTCGGCTTCATCTTCCGAAAGATTATTAACCCAAGCACAAAGTGTTTCATCCTTAACAACTCCTGCGCTATGGCCCTGAACGAGTTGATTAAAGCGTTCTTTAGTTTCCTCTATGTAATCATAAGACCAATCGTGCCGAATATCCCAATCGCCAAGAGGGGTAGTGCTATTTATATTCATAATGATATTGATAGCATTGAAAAGCATTCTATCGCCAAGTTCAAGGCGCTTTCTAAACCTTTTAACAAACGCAAAGGTCTTTTTAAGGCTGTTTTTCATTTCGGTAGCTGTTGCGAATGCAGTTTCGGGAGTGGTGAATACACCACGCGAAAATCCGCAACACAACTCAAGCACGGATAGATTAAAGTTATTAGCAGCTTGAAATTCCGTTTCTCTGATAGCAGGCGAGTAGTCCTGTATCATCCCCGAAACTCCGCCTTCAATACCGCCTTTAACCTTAACGAAATGAGTGCCCTCAAGCTTGTATTTCACCGCTCCGCTCTCGTTGTTATCTTTTTTAAACATCGTGCGGTCAGCAAATATTAGAGCTTGCTTGCGGTCGAATTCTTCATTATACTGCTGATATTTTTGTTTGATTTTATCAATTATTTCTTCGCAACCAAAGGTTATCGGAACACCATTAGCAGAATTGTAATTATCCCTGTTAATAGTCGGGCATTTATATCGGCCTATAAGCAATTGGTTGGCTATAACGGATTCTTCTATTTCCATACCGTTCCAAGAGGTGAGCGAAATATCAATTTCTTTGTCGTCCTTGTATGCGAAGCGGCGGATATAAACAACTGTTGGTGTTGCTTCATCCTTGAGCGTTTGGCTTTCAAACAAACGATAAACCTTGTTATCCTTTGTATATTCATCAAGCTTCATAATAACGCCCTTGAGGTGCGTACCAATGCTTTCAGTTATAACAAAGTTATCGTTGCCGATAATATTCAATCCGATATATGTGCCATCGGTGTATGGGCGGACAATGGCATCACCTGTTCCGAGCGAAACCTCAGCTGCCGCTGTTTGTATTTCATCGGTGTAATATTCTTTAAGCTCCCTTATTGCTTCCGCTCTCGCATTATCGCCTTCGATTATGATATCACTATCATCAATGGCTATATTTGCTATAACACCTGCACCAATTGCAGTTGGATTTATACCGCTCCCGGCAAAATCAATTTCGTTGTTAGTCTTGTCAACAAGTTGTAAGCCCAACCTATTAGCAATTTTTAAAAATATGTTTTTAACAGTAGAGTTAATATTCAATTTTCATACCTCTCATATTCTTTGATTTTATAAATAATAAATAAAAAAACCGCAGACCGTTTTATTACGGTTGCGGTATAATATGCAAGCGCCCGGATTTGCACCGGAGTTTCCGCATTGCGGCGTCATCCTCCTAAACCACACTTGCGTCATTTATTATACCATAACCTCTCGACCTTGTCAATTAACCGTTTATCCTCTTTTGTAGGAATGTACGCCTTTCCCTTATGGAAATATCCTTCTTGTACATGCGGCCTCTCGGACTTACCATTAATTTTATGATAGTGGTCTAAATCTATTTGTTTGTATCGCTTATTTTCTTTATCATAAAACGATATCGACTTTAAAGTGTTTTCTTTTTCGTTAACCGTAACATAAATACGCCCTTTTGCCATAGTTTCTAACGGTGCGGTGCTTGCACCTTTGTTGACGGCAACGAATTTTATGTTTCCCGATTGAAGGAGCGTATGATATTCCGTTCCATATGACAACCCGCTCGAACTACCTCTACCACCCATTCATTTTCACTTCCTTAAACTTTTCTTGAAAAGATTTTATTCTTATAATATTTCCTTTGCATTCATCAGGCACAGTTCCGTGAAATATAACAGTTTCCGGTTGTAATATTTTCATCATCTCGTCCCAACCCTTTTTAAAAAGTTTTCGCGTTTCTGCATTTCTTTGTGTTCCAACGCTTGAAACCGCTACTGTTGCACCTTTGGGAACTCCATCAAAGCACCACTCATAACTGCCCTCATCACTCCAAGCGACAGTTGGTATTACATTTAACCCCATTGATTGCCAATATGCACCTAACCAGTGCTTTCGATAATGATTATAAATTTGCAGTGGTTTCGGATAATCCGTAAACAAACTGAAATCAGGAGTCATTACACTTTTAAATTGTCCTACAAGCTCTATGTATTTTTCGGGTTCTCTCCATAACCGCTCAAATTGATAGTCGTCAATGAAGAAATGCAAACTCTTGTTTGATTTATCCTTTGTTGATTTAGCATAATTAAAACCAACAAATTCCGTAGGTTCGTATTTATAAGGTTTTAATACAGGAGTATCGAACTTACCTTCAGCTTCAAATTTGGCAATATTTAGGTTTTCACAAAATCTACATTCGATATATTTCAAAGTTTCACCCTTTATCATTGAAATTCAATGTCTTCTTCATCATCTGCTATATCCTCATCGATATATAAATCTTCTCTTCGGCTTTCTCTAATAACCCTATTCAAAGCATAGATAAGAGCCATAACACAGTCTTCATTGAGTTTCGGATACTCACTTGAAAAAGTGCCATCCTTAAGCAATTCAAACTCAAGCTTAGTAAGTTCGTCCGCAAGATGAGGAGTGCGGTTTCGGTCAATAACAATCTTGTTGCATTGCCTTAGCCACTCCCAACAATAGTCTCGACCTTTATTACTTCCCCAACGCTTAACAGCACCGATAACATCAAAGCCCCAATCGTTCATTTCGGATATGTTATCCGGTCTTGCACTATCAGCAATGATTTCCACATTTTTATATTTGTTTATCCTTCGGGCGAATGTAGAGTTTTTACATCGTTTCGAATATACTTCCTCAATCGGATATAAAACATCGGTATCACGGTCATAATAGCATTTAATAAACACTTGAGGATGCTCAAATCCAAAATCTAAGCCGTGATAAAAATAAGGCATCGCTTCTATTTCCGAGTCCGTTATTTCTCTAAGCTCAAGATTTTCAAATATTGCTCCGCCCGTTCCCGTAACTTCTCCCAAATAGTTATTAGCATAATACTTCGGTTTGTTTTCTTTAAACCACTCCGCACGCTCGAAAAAGCGTTTTCCTAACCATTCTACAGGGACATTGTAATAGTAACTATGGCATACAAGCGTTTGTGGGTCATTTGCTTTACTTGCGGTATACTCATTCATAAAATTGTTTGCGGATTTCGGCGGGTTGAATATTTTAATATCAAGCGCCGGAGTATCGGAACGAAGGAAAGTATCCTCAATATTATCCATTTGCTCAACTCCTGCCATCTCATCACATTCTTCGTGAATAAGCAGCTTCACATAACCAAAGGATAGATTATAGGATTTAAGGCTTATCGGCTTATCAGCACCAACGAATATAACCATTTGCCCTGTCTTTTTATAACGGGCACATAGTGGAGATGAGGTGAACTCCCAATCATCAATTCTTCCGTGTCTGATAACTGTTTTCATAAACTGGTTATATACCGAGCCTCTAAGGTCCGTTTTATACCTTCTCGTAAAAACACAATGTGCTTGAGGATCATTGTATATCGTTTCTTCAACTAAGGCGGCAATAAAATTTGATTTAATAGAGCCTCGTCCACCTTTGAGTATGATTTCTCGGATATTCAACTTATTTTCCCAAACCTTATGTACCGCTCGATAGAGTTCTACAAAGTCGGTTGTTATGTCGGTGATAGGTAGGGTGTATTGTTTGTCAGAGGAGTTTTGCGCTTCTGCCTCATCTTGATAAGCTTGCAATTTTTCAAAAGCGAAAATACTGCCATTTGCTGCCGATTTCATAAGCCCGGTGCATAGTAAAACATTATTTGTGAGCTCTTCTTCTTCAAAACCGTCAATGAATTGTGCTGCGGACTCTTTGCTTTTAGCATTCATTGGGGCAGAAAGCATTTGATTTATAATTTCTGCAGTAGTCTTTTTTTTAATTCTTGCTTGACCGCTCGCTATTCCACCCTTTTGTGCAATTTCTCTTTGTTCGCTCTTTGTTCGTTTGTTTAAAGGTATTAAATTTTGCTCGTTCAATCTAATCAATCACCACCCTTAAAAGTATGTTCTATAAAATTTTACTATATCGGATATTGATTTTTCTAACCCCCCAAAAAAATAAATACCGCACGCCTAAACGCACGGTATAATTCTTAAGGATATTTAGGTCTTACCTGTTTGTAATGAGGGCAGGAATAGAAATCTTTGTTGCAGTATTTTTCTTTATGCTTTTTCTTTTTGATTGAGGTTTCAAAGTTCTGGTCGCAAGTTTTTGAGAATACACCCTCGCACTTAATTTTGTTTCGGGTTTCTTCATCATAAAACGGACATTTTACATTTGCAGAACCATAAGGAGTCGGCATCCCTTCTCACCTCTCAATCTCAATTTTTCCGTTATGTAAAAGCATAGTGAACTGACCATAGGTATAATGGGTTTTGTGTTCTCGGTTGTATTTTTCGATGATTGCGGTGTATTCAAGAAGAGGGATATCAACGTGGAAAGCTTTTGCCTTCTTCTTGGGTTTCTTATATTGCTCTTGTTGTTTTTTATCTGCGGCCTTTTTGCGCTCGGCTTTGCAAGAAGGACAAAACGTTGCTCGTTGCTTGTCCGTTGTAAAAACTCTTTTGCACTTACCGCAAACTTTGTTGTATAACTCTTTACTTGCCATCATTCATCATCCATTTCAAAAAAGTCTTCGAAGTTGATACCTGCGTCTCGAAGTTGTATCTCGCAAATATCGGGGACATCATCGTCTTTAACTTCATACCGTTCTATGTATCTTGCCTGCATTTCTTTGAGCTTGAAAAAGAACTGCCTAAGCCTCTTTTCTCCAAAACCATAATCAAAGTGGAGAATGTTCATAACTTGAAGTGCTACTTGCTTGTTGTAGTGTTCCAAGAGCTTATGAAACTCTTTTCGGCACTCTTCTTTAAGCACCTTCTTTTGTTTTGCGTTGGGTTTGTTGTTAATTCTTACTTTCATTATCCTCACCCGCCAATTCTTTTAAGAGGTTGTCAATATCATATTCTGTTACAACTTGCAAAGTGTTATAAGATATTTCGTGTGTTCGACATTTTAACTCATTCGCAAACTCTTTGTATGCTTCGGATTTGATATGGTCTACAGCCTCTGCAAGTTCTTCAAGCGTTGGCTTTTCTTTGCCTTTTGCCACACCAATGCTTGACATAGTTTCCCAAAGCACACATAATGTTTCTTTAATGGGTTCGTATTTCTCTATTTGCTCCCGTTGATTTGCGACTTGAATGTTGTATCTGTCAACACTGCCTTGCAACCTCTCATTTTCACCTTGTAGGCGGTTGATTAGGTCAATAGAGTCGGCACACATTTTCTCAATACATTCACCTATTTTGTCATAAGGGCATTCATTGCAAACGCTTGTATCACTTTTACAACACTCCAAAGCCTTTACAATCTCTTTATCGGTTGGTTTATTGGGCATTTTGTTCACTTCCTTTTATTCTTTCTTCTTTGCTTTTTTGGGTGTTTTCGTTTAGGCTGATAAAATACACTACCTTGATTTCGCCACCGCTCTATATCTCTCATCATTTTCATAGTGTATCTCATATCACTTGCTATTCGTGATAACAACTTACTCACGCTCCTTTAACTCTCCGTAACCGCAAATGTCGCATATATATGACATTGTTTTGCTCATACTGTTGCCTCGCTTTCCTCATAGTTCTCACCATTACAATTACAGCAAGGTTGGTCTTCTCGGGGAGTGTTGTAATAAGTGCAGGTTTCACAGTTTTTCATTTAATTTACCTCTCTTTTATATTGCAATTCTGTTTGTTAATTCAGCCATGGTTTTTAAGTCAATAATGCAATACTCAGGCATATTTGCTGTTACTAATGCTTTTGCCATAGGCGGACATACTGCATTACCACAACGGGCGACCTGATGTGTCTTTGGATAAGCTTTGCCCGTATAATCTTTCTCAATTATGTAATCTATTGGGAAACCTTGAGCTGCATATAATTCTTTTGGAGATAGCATTCTAAGTCCGATATCAGATATAAAATAATCTACTCCACCAATTTGAAGTAACAAGACTTCATCATCCGCAATAGAATAACCGCAGTATTTATTCAATAATTTTCTTACTTCAGGCCAGAATTTCATATCGGCTTTATCCCTAATTTTTTCAAGCCTGGTGTATACCGTTCCAAATTCTTCCTTTGACGTTATTGTCTGTAACGGTACAGAAAAGTCTTGTCCTATGTTGGTCCCCTTATATTTCGTTATATGCGCCAGCGTTACGCCCTCTCTGATTTCAGTTGTAACTGTATGTAAAGGGTCTTCGGGGCTATGATAATGGTCTCCTTTGAAATACTGAGTTAAATGTGCTGCGGCAATCCCATAACGAGCCGAGCCGTCAATCGTTTTAATCGGTTGTTCAAAATTATATGCCCGATTCTCTTTATCGCTTTGTTCAGTATGATATTGAATAAGGGATGGGGCAATAACAGCATTATGGTCTATCGAGGTAATTGTAGGAACAGGCTTTTTTATATCCTCCCCAACAACTCCTCCAAAATATTTTGAGAGATGCGGAGTTAACAGCATTTGCTGTCCTGTCCCTGTAATTGTGTTTACGGGGTCGGTCATATCTGTTCCGGCCGCATTTGAATGGTTATGCATATGGAAGGGAGATAATATCGGTTCAACAACATTGTGTTTCACTGTGCTTACTATCGTTCCTAAAGGTTTAGATATATCGTTCACTCTCGGCTTTTGTCCTTTGTTTTCGCCATATCCAACCGGGATAATAAACGGTTTGCTATTTTTAATCACAAACCTGTCCATACCTCTTGCTATTCTTCGCAAAGTATTTTCTTTCAAAGGTCGCAAGGTTTTTAAACCATATTCTTCTTTGATTTCTTTAGAAGATTTAAAGATGGATGGGCAAGGCAAAGTCCAATCAATAATTTCAGCAGCAGACACCCAAGGCTTGCATTTACCCGTTTTAACCTCTTCGCTATCAATAGGGGCGTGAGTTCTCTCAGGCCATACAATAGGCATACCATCACACCTTGCTATAAGAACGAATCTTTTTCGAGTTGTAGGCGCTCCATAATCCGCAGCAACAAGCTCACGATATTCGATTTCGTATCCCAAATCTGACAACTGCTTTTTCCATTTCTCAAATGTTTGTCCAGACTTTGTTTTTATGGGTTTTCCTTTTCTTACAGGTCCCCAGGTCTTAAACTCTTCAACATTCTCAAGCATAATCACTCTTGGTCTGACTGTTCCTGCCCATTTAAGAACTATCCAAGCAAGCCCTCTTATATTTTTATCAACTAACGCCGCCCCTTTTGCTTTACTAAAATGTTTGCAGTCAGGAGAAAACCAAGCAAGTCCCACAGGTCTGCCCTTGCATATCTCTACGGGGTCTATATTCCAAACACTATCTTGCAAATGTTCAGTATACGGGTGATTAGTTTTATGCATAAGTATCGCAGCAGGGTCGTGATTTATCGCTACCGTTACAGGACGTCCGAGTGCCAACTCTATCCCGGTGCTTGCTCCACCTCCACCTGCAAAGTTATCTATTATTATTTCATCAAACAAATTGATTTGAGCGTTATTATTTTCCATTTTTACACCTCCGTTATTTCAACCTCAGTTCGAGGTCTTTCCTTGCAATACATAACTCGACTTCCATCGTGAGAATGTATTATCGTGTAGTTATCATCTTCAAGTAGACCGCAACGCACCATAACATCATCTATGGCTTCGAGTAGATTTGTTAAATCACACTTCCGTTTTGTCGGCATATAGAAAATGCACTTAACATTTACGGGTACCGAAATGAGCTTACCCTTAGGGATGAACATAGCAGCATCCTTTTCGTATTGCTTATACTGACTGCTCGGAACTATAATCGGGCGATTCATCCCCTTAGGTCTAACTATCTGACTGTGATTTTTCTTTGTTATCGGAACAAGCGGTATTGTAAACTTTATCATTGTACTAACCTATACCTTCCGTAACAGGTTTTCTCGTTAAAACGATTTAGCCCTTTTTCTCTTGTCATCTCAAAAACATATCCCTGTTCCTTAAGCTCTGAAAGGCGAGCAGAGAAATTCATAATCCCTAAATGGTCCTTAGCCTCTGCAGCGGTTATACTGCCTTCGGTGTTTATAAAATCAATAATGCGTTTACACTGTCTTGATAATGCTTCCATTATTTTCTTCTCCTTATTTCGTGAATACGGTAATCGCTAATAGTTCTTATTTCGTTATCTACCCAATTATTGAAAATTCCGTCTATGTATTTAAAATTCATACCGTCAGACTCATCGGCAATTTCAAAAGCGGTACGCAACAGGTCTAAATCACTGTCGGTCATCTGAGGTTTGCTTGACAATAATTCCAACCACCAATACATTTTCGCTTTATCGCTAACGGTACATTCTTTTTGGAAATATTTTTTAATTAGCTCTTCAGCAATATCATCGAACCTTAGCTGAGCTTCTAATGGCAAATTTTGCAGTTCCTCCATTGCGATAACATCGTCATTCGAAATTTGTTCACACGCGCGCACACGCGTAATACACGATGATGATATATTATTATTATTATTTTCTTTATATATTTCTTTTCTTTCTTCTATAGTGTTCATTTGTTGTTCATTTGTTGTTCGTTTGTTGTTCATTTGTTGTTCAACTTGCATCTCTAAGCCTTGATAAAACTCCCAATTTATCACATTTACAAGGGTGTATTTGTTGTTCGATTTTAAGACTATTTGATTTTCGCCCTCTAAATGCTTCATTAAGCGATAAAATTGACTCTCACCAAGCTTTAATTCCGCTGCCGCTTTCTTTCTCCCAAACACAAATTGTCCCGGCAAGAGTTCAATTTTTTGCTTTCCAACCATTTCAAAATGTTGTTGATATGAGGCTTTTAACAAACACCAAATCCATACTTTTAGCAAGTCAGAATTATCAAACAACGGGTTCTCCAACAATGAACGGTATAGCTTCATATATCCCGTCATTTAAAGCTCACCTCTAAAACGGCAAATCATCATCAGATATATCAATTTGCTTAAAATCCTCTGTGTTGCCTTCTGAGAAGCTTTCAGTCTCAGGGGGATAATCATTCGTATCAGCACCCTCGGAACGAACAGCCGAGCTCTTAGGTATAACAAATTCAACATTATCGGCAACCACTTCAAAAGCCGTTCTATTATTACCGTCCCTATCCTGGTATCTTCGGGTTTGTATCTTTCCTTCAATTCCGATTAAGCTTCCCTTTGTAAAGTTGCGGCAAATAAACTCCGCTGTTTGTCTCCAGGCGACTATGTTAATAAAATCGGTCTCCTGTTCCTTATCTTTTTTGTATGGCCTATTAACCGCTATTGAAAACGAAGTAACTGATACTCCGCCCTGTGTTGTTTTAAGCTCGGGTGTATCGGTCATGCGACCTGTTAAAACTACTAAATTAAACATAATATTTCTCCTTATAAATAATTTGCTCCGAAGATATTTCGGAAATCTTGTATACTCCAGCCATAGTATTCCATAGCTGCCTTTTGGCCTATTCTTCTTAGCTCATCATTAAAAGCTTTGTTAAAATGCACCCCGTAATTGCTCATATTATGCATTTCGGGGGTTAGGAATACCACAAGCCCATAATCAATGGATTTTTGCCTATTAGCGCCATAAAAAACTTCGTGTCTATGTAAACCTTCCAATCGAACGGTTGAATAGAGCTCCCTTTCAGGCATTATTGAGAATTCTTTTACCTTTCCCATTCCGATAAAAGTAAGCTCCTTTCTTGCTCACTAAGGGTATCTATCCCTTGCTCTCGGCACTCCTCAACAATATGGTTGATTATTCTCGACATTTGCTTTGTGTTATACTGACTGCTGCCGTAATAACACCTTATAACTACATTTTCGCCATCAGGCATATAATCAACCTGCTCAGTAACCCAACCAGTTCCGAGCATCTCCCAGGCGTGCCTTAGAGTATCCGCATCTCTTTTCGATAGCCCTAAGAAGTCTTTATATATTCCGCACTTCCTTATGGCATCTCGGTATATATCCTCTTTTGTTACAACCGTTCCGTCTTTGCTAAGCTCTAAAGCTAATTGGTTGCACATTTCCCATAAATAAGCGTTAGCATTAAGGCTTCTACGCTTCTTCTTTTTCTTGATTTCAAGGGTATATTCACCCTCGTTAAGCTGCGAAATAAAGTTAAGAAGTGTAGGCATATGGAAGTTAAAAGAGGAAACCGAACTGAAATCGAAATTTAACTCTGCTGCCATACAAAACACCTTTTGCCTGTGGTAGCATTTTTTATAGCAAGCCCTGTTATTTTCTTGTTTTCTATCTTTATTTTTTCAACCTCGAAATCATCGTAACAGGAATAAACCTTTTTATTGTTCTTAACTGTTTCGATTATTCCGCATTTATCCTTCCCAACCCATATAAACGGTGAGGTATAAAGCTCTCTTCCAATACCCCAATTAAAGCAAGCCCTTTTAAAACTGTCAGAGGCTTCGCCCTTTTTAGCTTCGGTATTACTCTCGGTTCCGCAATCGGATTTCCAAATCCATTTATCGTTTATTTCTATACCAACTCGGCAAAAAAGATTTCCTTTGCAGTCATAATGTTCTCTTTGCCATTTCTCAGCACCTACAGTTTCATCAAGAACATTCATATCAACACGGGCATTTTTATAAAGCAAAAGAACAACACCGGTTGCTTTTGCACTTTGAATTCTAACCTCTATATCCTCAGCTGTTAAATCTCTGAACTGCATATTATTCCTCACTTTCAATTTTATTAAGCGGACAATAATCCCCGACAAATTTATCCGGGAACGCTATAACCCTTTTGTTCAACTGACATTTAGCCTGTATTCCTGTTGTGGTGAGATAAGGACAGCGTTTACAGGAAATATCTGCTCTTCCTTTATCGTCTACCGGGAAATAAACCTCAACAACGGCATAAGTCTTAACATAAGAAGCTACACCCGATTCGAAATTACCTGCCATTTTCATACTCTCCTATTATTTGGTCTTGCTCCATTCGGTTCTTATCCTTAAGCTTTTCTATAAGCCTAATTTCTGCAGAGGTTAAATTCTCATCGTATCTCATACAACCTCCACCTCTAACATTGTGATAATATTGTCTCTGAGCTCCTCTGCTGACTTTTTATCCGATACAAGTGCAAGGCTTTGCTTGTATTCAAAATGGCTCTCCACCATCTCTCCGATGAGCTCAATTAGGGTTTCTTTTGCGGTCATTGTTTTTCCTGAGTTAATAAAAGCAATAGCAGCAACCACAAAATCTATAACCTCAGCCTTTTTAATCATCAAGAAGTTATCGGTATTCTTCCTTTTTCTTATCTCTCCGAAATCGGTTCCTCTGCAATAAGGACATACGGACCATTTTTCGCCTGTATCCTCTCTGATAACATCAGGCTCCTCAAAATCGGCGGAGCAGTTATTGCATCTATACATTTTCCGCCCTCCTTAAAAGTGTTTCAACATTACGGGGTTTTCTGAGTAACTGACAGTTTGTCCCATCTAAAAAACCATATCTGAAATTAGGACAACAGCAACCGCCATCGACTCTGCATTAAAAACCCGAAAAATACACATTTCTTTCAGGTAAGGCTTTTTTTGTGATTAAGCACTCAGCCATTATTCCACCTCTAAACTCTTGAGGCTATCCGTATACTGTTTGGAATAAAGCTTTTGTTGAGTTTTGCTGAGCTCATCCCTTAAATCCTCGTTCTCTTCCTCGGTCTTTCTGAGCTTGTCCCTTAATATGTAATTTTCATCCTGAAGCCCGATGCTGCATATCGAACAAAAAAGAGCAATCGCAACCAATAAAACTAATATTGATACAACCACCCACATTACAATTCCATCTATGTAAATACAACTCGTATCCATCTTATTTCTCCTTTAATATGTTATTTATTTTCTTATCTGAAACCTTATTCAACTTATAACAGTTACCGTGCGATATATGATTTTTCCAAGAATTATATGAGCTTTGAAACTTATCTCTCGATAATTTATCAGAAGCTACTAATTTTGCCATTCTTGTATATTTTCGCTGAGCGTTTCTTTTATTTTGATTTTTTAGTTTTCGTATTATCTTCCCATCGGAAGTAATATAAGTATGAAATCCAAGATAACTAACTCCGTTTTTTATAGGAAATATTTGTGTTTTCCCATTTAAAGAAAGCTCCAAAGTACTTAAAAACTCTGTTATTACCTCAAGGCAATATTTGAGATATTCCCTGCTAGGATGGATTAAATAGAAATCATCCATATATCTCCCATAATATCGAATACCTAACTCGCCTTTAACAAGCTTGTCTAAACCGTCTAAGTAAAGAAGAGCAAATCCCTGGTTAATCTGATTTCCTAACGGTATTCCTTTTCCTTCGGTGCTATCAATAAACAAATCGCAGAGCCAACATATATCCTTATCATCTGAAAAATAATAGTTAACGATATCTTTTAATTGTTGATGAGGTATGCTGTAGAAGAACTTAGATATATCGCATTTAAGAATATATCCGTCAGTCCCATACCTCTCATAAAACTCTGCCATTTGTTCACTTAGGCGGTTAAGACCAAACAGAGTGCCTTTTCCTTTTTGGCCGGCGCAGTTATCGTATATAAAGATTTCTTTAAGTCTTGGTAATATCACGTTATCACACAAGCTGTGCTGGACGACCTTATCCTTAAAAGCGGTAGTTTTAATAATCCGTTCCTTAGGCTCATAAACCTTAAACTCCTGATAATCAGATATTTTATAGGTTTTATTTTTTAATTGTTCTATGAGCCTGTTTATTCCATCTAATGCCATTATTCCAAACTGTGCAGAACTCTTTTTATAGCCCTTGCCTCGCTTAGCCTTTCGATAGGCTTTATACATATTATTAAAATCGATTACTTTCTCAAACTCGGTCATACAACACACTCTCTTTGTTTATCCTTTCGGAAAGGCTATATGTTCTTTTGATGGCGGTGCTCTGATTTCGGTATAGAACCTACTCTGACCGGCTATCCACCAATACGGGCGAACCCCATTGTTATTGTTGTTGTAATTGTTGTTGTTAATGTTGCCGTGAGGCGAAACGCAAAGAAAAATACAACATACAGCCTAAATAAATTCATCTTTTTTCTTTTGTTCTCCACGCAATAGACATATACTTAACATCCGATACCAACTTCGACCAATAAGCTGCAGAATTATCCGCTAACAAACCAAGCTCGATAGATAATTCAATATAAAAGAGCAACTCATCGCAATAAGTAATAGCCCTGGTTATCTTTTCGCATCGTTCTCGCAAATGACTAACATTATTAGTTCGGTTTGCTTCCAATAAATTATTGTGAATTTTCAAGCTTATCAATTGTATTTGGTCAACAAGCGAATGCCTATATTTTTTAGGATATCTATTACAGTTCGAAGTTAGCTTAAAAGAATGCACCGCTAATTCTTTGGATTTTATTATCACTTTCAAATCATTATCGGCCATAGCTTATTCCTCTCAAGATACAGAGATAAAAGATACAAAGTATAAAAACGGGCGAACCCCATTGCTATTGAAGTTGCAATTGCCGTAGCTAACGTAGCCGAGAGGCGAAACGCAAAGTGTCCAATTATCATTCAAGTGTTCCTTTGTGGTATCAGGGGTTGCTAACCACCACCAGTCATTAGGTTTACACTTATCAAAAGTTCTTACATTTTTACGGTACAAATCTAAAGTTGGCAAGCCTATTTTTGATTTAATTTTGCCGTATGTATCTAGGCCATCTAACGAAGTTAAATCAATTTTAAACTCCTTTATGTTTTCAGGGCCTACCTCAGCCTCTAATTTTGGCAAGACTTCTTTATTAAACCTTTCTAAAATTTGGCTTTCGGCGAAGTTGTTGTTTTTGCCAAATTTAGAGTTAAAAAGTATATCCTTGGATACAACCGCACATACGCCGTTCTCTTCTGTGAGTTTTACGAATTCAATGCCTGCAACTTTAAAAGTATTTCCTATTTTAATTTCTGATAATTTCATTTTTATTCTCCTTATTTAGATACAAAGATATTAGATTTTAAGATACAAAACGGGCGAACCCCATTGTAATTGTCGTCGTAATCGTCGTTGTAAATGCCGCCGCGAGGCGAAACGCATTTAACCCAATTTGCATTCTCGTGTTTATCTGTGCTATGTGGTGTAGCCAGCCACCACCAAGAACTGATTTTATGCTCATCCAATATGTACACATATTTGCGATACTGCTCGGCGGTAATAAGGGAAAGTTTTCGTTTGATAGTTCCGTAGCATTTAAGCCCATCATCAGCCGTAAGGTCCACTGTATGCTCAACAAGGTTGTCTGAACCAACTATATTTTCTATTTCTTCGCCAAACTCATTGCAAAGCTTGTCTACATTTGACCCATCATAATTATTGTTGCTGCCGAATGTCTCCTCTTCGTGCAATAAATCCTTAAGAATAACCGCAGTAGTATCCCCTGACTGTTCTAACACAATAAATTCATACTCTCCGATTCTAAAAGTTTCCCCAACCTTTATATCTGATAATTTAACATCCTCGATACCAAAGCTTTGCTTCATATCCGCTATCTGTTCAGCTGTTAAATCTATCCTTTTTCCGTTTAACATTAAATAATTACTCATATTCTTTTCTCCTTATCATTTGACAAATTATAAATTGTTTGTCCTCCGCTTTATGCGGGGGATTTTTTTAATTCGGGGTATTCCTTAAAAAATGCTTCTTTTTCTTCGGGAGATACCTCCTCGAGCAATTCCGCCGCCTCAGGATGCAGGCGGTAATATTCGCTCATAACTCTCGATAATCTATGTGTAACCTTCCGCCTATAATCGTTAAGCTCCTGTTCGGTAAGGTCTTCAATTCTCTTAACACTTCCGTCTTCCATACATAAGAAACCGTAAACCTTTATCGGTTCTCCCCTTGCCATATTCTCATCTCCTTGCTTAATAATATTTTTTAGGTGTTTTGTCCTATACCGTCAGTTTCCTATAGGGCAGGATGTTCCTTGGTTTGCTTCGAATATCCCTGCGCTTGCTAAGGTTACATATAACTTGTGGGCGCAGTCGGTATAACGAACTTCATCTTCCGAAGTCTCGGCGGTCTGCGCCTTTGCTATCATAGTTTCAAACCTCTCAAGCATTACCTTATCAGCTTCATTCCTGGTCATATTTCCACCTCCTTAAAAATTGATTTTATTTTTATTGTTTGGTATAATCGCCTCATAGGAGGTGAGATTATGAAGTTAGAACCTAAGATTGCTACAGGGAAATTTGTGCCTGGCGGAACCAAGCCTATTGATATACAGCTAAGAGAAGCTAAAGAAAAATACAAAGAGAAACAACAGCGCCGACACGATTGGTTTATTGCAATGTTTAGTGTTATTGGCGGCGGTATTATGGGATTCATAACTTCGCTTATATTTTGGTGGATAACAAAATAATTAAGACCGCCAATAAGCAACCAAGGGAATTACCAAAAGCTACCGAAAAGAAAATAACCATTCGCCTTAAATGAGTTGAATATTGTTTCTCTTGCAATAATTCTTTTTGAAGCTTAAATTCTTTTTCGGTCATTCCCTCACCTCCCTATTTCTCGAATTTGTTACTAAATCGACACAACTATGTTGAAAAAATTTCATCCTGAGAGACTTTGAATACGGATGATAAAACTCTCCCCTGCTCCGAAGTGAAATCCGAATATCCTTCTATTTTTTCTTTATAAGTTCTTTTGCAAATGCCTAATATTTGTGCCATTTCATCATCACTTTTTTTAGCTAAGATTTGAAAAGCAGGTATCTTATAATATTGCTTATGCTTTTTAACTCTCATAATTACACCCCCTCAACGTATATTCAAGCATACAGTTTTCTTTAAAATTTTCACTCTTTAAAATCATAAAAATTTCCTTTCTTCCAAAATTTGTATTTTTGTGTCGAAATTATAATATATTTATGATTGTGTCGTTTTCGACACAATTATAATATCACAAGTCTGTTTCCTTGTCAACACCTTTTTGAAAATTTTTTCAATTATTTGTTGCAAACTCGACACTTGTATGTTATAATCAGCCTACGAGGTGATAATAATGAATATTCTCGGAGAAAGATTAAAACAGTTAAGAAATGAAAAAGGATTAAATCAAACTCAGCTATCAGAGGCACTAAATGAACAGTTTGGACTAAAAACCGATAGAGTTATGATAAGTAAATGGGAAACTGGGTTCCAAACTCCTATGATTAACACTATTTCTTGCATTGCAAAATTCTTTAAAGTTTCAATAGATTATTTGAACGGTAATCAGCAGTTAAACGATTTTGATGATAGATTCCCCTCTCCAAATATAACAAGAAGCTACACAACTTTCCCCGTAATTGGTGAAGTTGCCGCAGGTTATGATTATCCCGCCCTCGAGGATTGGGAAGGTGATACAGTTGATATTCCCGATGAATACCTCAAAGGAAGAAGTAAAGATGAATTTTTTGTTTTAAGAGTAAAGGGCGAAAGTATGTATCCCGACTATCAAGACGGAGATAAGGTGCTCGTTTTGAAGCAGTCTACATTGAATTATAGCGGTCAGGTCGGAGTTGTTATATATAATGATGATATGGGAACTCTTAAAAGGGTTGAATACAAAATGGGCGAGGACTGGATGAAGCTCATACCTATTAACCCCACTTTCCCTCCTATTAAAATAACAAACGAAGAGCTCGAACACTGCCGAGTTCTTGGAATACCAAAACTACTCATTAGAGAAATAGAAGAATAAACAATAAGGAAGTTTAAAATGTCTAAAAAATTATCATCTGAGGATTTGAAAAAGCTTGTCGATTCAAGCTTGAATGAATTAACCGAATTCACTACCGAGCTGCAAACAAATAAAAAGAATACTGTCAACCTAAAGCGTGCTATGCTATTGGCTTATTGGATAAAGGATTATGTTAATTTTCTTCGTGCGGAAAAGAATTTCAATCCCACAAAAATGCTTCGTTATAAACGAGGTGATATAATTTCGGTCAACTTTGGTTTCAGAATAGGAAGTGAACTTGGAGGAAGACACTTTGCTATGGTGCTTGACAATTATAATAGCCAAAAAAGCCCAATAATCACTGTTGCACCGCTCGATTCTTTAAAAGGTGAATATAAAGAGTCATGTTTTACTTATCTTTTAGAAAAAGGTATATATGAATTACAGGAAGAAAAATATAAAAACTTAGTTTCTTCTTGCCAGCAAGCTCTTGCCGAATTAAATATTTACGCGAACCAAGAAGTCGTTTCCGAAAAAGATATGGAAATCTTCACAAAAAAAGTTGCTTCAGTAAACCGAAAAATTGAAGAAGCTAAAATCTTACAAAACGAATTACTAAAATTAAAAACTGGTAGCATTGTAGAATTAGGACAAATAACCACTATATCTAAGCTGCGTATCTTAAATCCAAAATTCCCATCAGATACTTTAAATAAAATTAGAGTCGCTCCCGATGACTTAGATAAAATAAATAAAAAGATAGAATACTTGTATCTTTGTCATCGAAAGAAAGAAGACCTTGTATCTCCATTTATTGATGGTATGAAGAAAAATCAATAGCCAAAAATTGTTTATGAATTTTTTCTTGACATTTAGCGTAAACTATAATATACTATTCAATACAAAAGCTGTTTAGCAGCAGTGCGTAAGCACAGAATAGTACAAAACGAGAAATGTCTCAGAAATGGGGCATTTCTTGTTTTTTATAGGAAAATACAAATAAAGAAGGTGATAATATGAAAACTGCCGCTTGTTACATAAGAGTTTCTACTGATGACCAAACGGAATACTCCCCCGATAGCCAATTAAAGCTAATTCAAGAATATGCTGAAAAAAACGATATAGTTTTACTTGAAGATTATATCTATATGGAAGATGGCGGAAAATCGGGCAAGAGTATGGCTAAGAGAGATAAATTCCTTGAGATGATAGCCATAGCAAAGAAAAAACCAAAACCGTT
This sequence comes from Acutalibacteraceae bacterium, assembly GCA_045543715.1. Taxonomy (GTDB): domain Bacteria; phylum Bacillota; class Clostridia; order Oscillospirales; family Acutalibacteraceae; genus UBA737. The sequence continues at coordinate 4,304 of JAZPXP010000025.1, read as the reverse complement.
TGATACGATTTTGGTATGGAAATTTAGCCGTTTTGCGAGAAATCAGGAAGAAGCCATAACACTTAAATCTATGCTAAAGAAAAATCATATTGAAGTTATATCAATTTCAGAGCCGCTCCCTGAAGGTCCGTTTGGCGAACTAATTGAAAGAATATTAGAATGGCAAGATGAATTTTACCTCACCAACCTCAGCCAAGAGGTTAAGCGCGGAATGCAAGAGAGAGCCTCCCGAGGACTGCCTGTATCCCCCGCTCCCATTGGTTATGACACTAAGGAAGGAAAGTATATTCCTAATGCCGATAAAACGCTCATACAAGGAATATACGAAGATTTTCTTAATGGTATAGGACTGAGAGCCTTAGCGGTTAAATATGGCAATATGGGGCTTAGAACAAAACGAGGGAACCCTCCCGATAACCGTTGTATTGAATATATTCTCCGTAACCCTGTTTACGCAGGTAAAATCCGTTGGAGTATAGACGGCAGAGCCGCATCGACCAGGCATTATGATAACCCTAATATTATGGTGGTTGACGGTCATCACGAGCCGATAGTAAGCCAAGAGCTTTTCGATAAGGTTCAGGATAAGCTTGACGAACAAAAGAGAATGTATGGAAAATATCAGCGCCGAGAACAGCCGATAGAATATATGCTTAAGGGCTTGGTCCGTTGTTCAGCTTGTAATTCCACTCTTGTTTTAGTTAACACCAAATCTCCCTCTTTTCAATGCCATAGTTACGGCCGAGGTGTTTGCAAAACCTCTCATAGTATTACCATAGAAAAAGCAAATCAAGCTATAATCGAATATCTCGAGAATGTAGTAATAACAGGTCAAGTTCTCTTGTCAGAGGATAGCACTCTTGCTATCGCTTCAGATACATATAAAACTTATAAAAAACTTATAGATAACGAGAAGAGCAAACTTGCCCGAATTAAACTCGCATATCAAAACGGTATTGACACCTTGGAAGAATATAGTTATAATAAAGCCAAAATAATGAAAACTATTTCCGAATTGGAAGCGGCTCAAAAAAAGAGCAAGCCGAAGCCAAACCAGGAAGAATACCGGGAACGCATAATCAAGGTGCTTAAAACGGTCCGAGACCCCAATCAGCCTGAAAGTGCTAAGAACTCAGCCCTCCGCTCAATAATACAAAAAATCGTATTCCACAAACCCGATAACAGCTTCGAGGTTTATTTCTATTAGTCTTTATATATCTATTTGCAGTATGGCGGTCCTGATGGTGAGCTTGGTGCTTCTATGCGTTATTTAACCCAAAGATATTCCCAGCCTTATAGCGAGGTTAAGGGAATACTAACCGATGTTGGTATAGAGGAAAAATATTGTGCATTTTGAAAAAAGTTATAGGAAATGTCGGTTTTTTGCAACAAAATCAGCGTTCAAGCAGTTTTCGGCTGGGTCTGCAGTAAAAAAGATATGTAGAGATTTTCTGCATATCTTTTTTGTCTGTTTCCTATATCAATAAAAAGTTTTCTTCGTTTTCAAAAAGTATTTAACATAATTAAATCAAGCAAATAAAAACAATGTATCAAATATCTGTTTAAGCACGAATATCTCAATCGTTTGCATTATCTGGAATGACATACAAAAAGGTTTATTTGCAAATAAAATTGAATTTTTGAAAGGAGAAAATCTAAATGGATAAGGAAACACTTTCTAATTACGGTTGGGTTGTTATCTGTGTACTCGTACTCGTTGTTATGATTGCACTTGCTACACCTTTCGGTAAGTACATTGCTGAGGCTGTAAAGAACACCACTCAGTCACTTTTCAATGTTTCTAAGGAAGCAATGAATGTTGGTCTTTCACAGGCTTCTGGCGGCGCTGTAACTATTGCAGATGCTACTGACATCGTTTATAGCACTGTTTCTTAATTGAGTAATTAAGTAAAATTTTAAGCACACCTTTTCGGGTGTGCTTTCCTTTTTGCCTATGAGCAAAAATAAAAAAGGAGCAAGGCGGATAACCTTGCTCCCCGATATGCTCTATGTAAGAACAATCTGAATGGATTTGAGTGCTCTCTACTTCACTCAAATATAATTATGATTGATGTGTTTGAAAAACGAAAAATTCTGCATATCGTTTTTTATTCTGCATCCGTATCATCGTTTAGGTTTGCGGATGCATCATTCTTATTGTAAGGTTCAAGTGTGCTTTGGTAGTCAATAATCATTCTACGCTTATTCTCATTGCCTTTAACTAAATATTTGGCATTTACTGCGTAAACACCATTTTGAACCTTTTTTAAAAATTCTGTTTCAAATAGTTTTTGCATTATTCTTATAACAGTTCTTTTAGACACACCAGAACCATTGGCGATTTTTTCATAACTACCAATAAAAAGATTGTCGCTTGGTCTTATATTTTCCATAATGTAAATTATAACATCTAACTGTTTACTATTTGAAATGATACCCAAAACTGTTAAAATATCACCTAACCAGATTTTCCAAAAGTTTTGGCTGCTAACCTCTTTCTCAATATAAACATCACAAACTTCGCCTGTTATGGTGTTTATTGAAATTCCTTTTTCAATTTTAGTTGTCATATTATTACCCCTTTCCGACCATCGTTTGATGGTCTTTTTTATTTGTAAGGTAAATATGATAGATTTGTTTTTAATTTGGTGCATTTTTTTGCACTAAACCCTGACAAATCTGTCACTATTATAAGACATATTTGTCACCATTGAAAATGCCGTTTTCTCTTGTATTTATAAGGGTTTACGGCATTTTTTCGTTTTTGTTTCTCTCTTCTTATATTCAATAGTGTTAATTTAACATACGTTGGAACCGTTAGGTTTTCTATAACGGATTCCGCAAAGTAGGTGTTACGGCGGCCGTACTTTGCGGATAAAAAAGATATGAGTTAAAGTGTGTTATTCTGGATGTGTGTATTTTAAGAGATTGCAAACTTGAGCTTATAAATTCCAGATGCTCGTGTTTTTAATGGTCTGATTAACTTAATGCGGTTTTACTGGTGGCGAACATTTGAGAATGTTCGCTTTTTCTTTTTGGTTATTTTAAGGGTTTGCAAACTTAACCTTTAAGAGTTGTATATATTTTTTGGCATCGCTGATGCGATGTGAAAAATCGGTGATTGCAAACTCTTAAAGTTGGCATACGGATTTTTTGATGTTCTTGTGATTTTATTTCTTGGCGTTGAATAGGTTGTTGCACTTTATGAAAAAACCACCTGCTTTCCTGTGCAGGTGGTTTTGTGATTTGATATGTTATCCCGTGCGATAAATCGCACGGACAGGCGGCGAACCTTTGAAAGTGTTGAATGAGTATCAGTTAGATGGTGTTAAACTGTCGCTTTTGGTATCACCTACGGTGATGTGTGATTTTAGTATCACTTTGTTGGTACTGTGAAAATCGCTCGGTGGAGCGATTTTGTGATGATTTTTAGTTATGACCGAGTTCAGCACGTAAAGATGCTTGTTCATCTCTTAACTGCTGAAATTCATCTTTTGGTAGTTTATCACCATTGTATGCTCTTTTGAGTTTGTAATTAACATCAGCAAGTCGGCGTTCTTTCTGTTTGCGGTCATCATCCGTTGCGGTTGGTTTTACAACATCAACAGGTTGCACATTCTCACTTTCACAGGCAATGGTTGATGCAGTTTCACCAGTTCCGGCATCAAGCGGAATTTCATCAAGTGCGGGTTGTTTCACCGACAACAAGAAATCATCAACAAGAGAAATCAACAATTCACTAATTGTTGTATTTCTCTTTTGTGCCGCCTTTTTAAGTAAAACAATTTTATCATCATTCAGTTTGATGGAAATATCTTTGCTCTGCATAGGATATTTCTTTTTCACTAATTCGCTAACAAGCGAATTTACAGAAATACCTTTATCTTTTGCAATGCTTTTTAAGTGGTCGCAAAAGTCAGCATCCAGATAAACACGTATATCTTTTTTATCCATAATAAAAAACAACTCCTTTCATCCGTATGTGTAAGGCAAAATATAAGGCATCAGCCGTTATTGTCTTACACAAAGTATGAATTATATTTTTTGTTCTCAAACACAAAAATATAGTTCATACAATACGGCAAAAATTAAGGCGGTGGGTAAGGTATTTTTCACCTTACCGCATACGGTATTTTTTGCCGTATAAAAAAGCGTATACGCTTTTTTCGGTGGCAGGATTTTTAAGGATGCAATCCTTAAACGGTTCCAAGGTAGCACCTTGGCCCATCAAACAAGTTTGCTTGTTTGTAGTGGGTACATAGAATTTCCGCTATTTTTTTGCAGTATCTTTCATACTTATTGCA
>JAZPXP010000024.1:0-8390 GCA_045543715.1 Acutalibacteraceae bacterium | reverse complement strand
CATGGCAAATCAACTCTTGCAGACAGAATCTTGGAGCATACCAAAACTATCGAGCTTCGTGAGTCAAAGGATCAGATGCTTGACGATATGGAAGTCGGATCGTAGCCATGTCGTTCTGTGAGCCAAGGAGTTGGGAGCTCTAATTGTCTTCCTAAGACCGCTTGGCCTCCGACTTCATGGCAAATCAACTCTTGCAGACAGAATCTTGGAGCATACCAAAACTATCGAGCTTCGTGAGTCAAAGGATCAGATGCTTGACGATATGGAGCTTGAAAGAGAAAGAGGTATTACCATCAAGGCAAGAGCGGTAAGAATGAACTATGAATATGAGGGAGAAACCTATACTTTCAACCTTATAGATACCCCCGGCCATGTTGACTTCAACTATGAGGTTTCCCGTTCGCTTGCAGCTTGCGAGGGAGCAGTGCTGATTGTTGATGCTTCGCAAGGAATCGAGGCACAGACCCTTGCAAACACCTATTTAGCCGTTGACCACGGGCTTGAAATTTTACCCGTTATAAATAAAATCGATTTGCCCTCAGCAGAGCCTGAGAGAATAAAGAACGAAATTGAGGATATAATCGGTATTCCTGCCGATAATGCTCCCTTGATTTCTGCAAAAACAGGCATCAATGTTGAAGAGGTGCTCGAAAAAATCGTAACCGAAATCCCTGCCCCTAAGGGAGATAGAAATGCTCCCCTTTCTGCCCTTATTTTTGATTCTTACTATGACCCTTATAAAGGTGTTGTTGTTTATTTCAGAGTTATGAGCGGTAAAATAAAGAGTGGGGACTGTATCAAAATGATGGCAACAGGTGCTAATTTTGATATTGTTGAGCTTGGCAGAAAAAGAGCCACCCACCTTGAGCCCTGTGATGTTTTGGAGGCAGGCGAGGTTGGATATCTTTCTGCATCAATTAAAACAGTTAGTGAAGCCCGGGTTGGAGACACTATAACTTTAGCCAATTCCCCCGTGGCTGAAGCCCTTGAGGGATACAGAAAGGTTAATCCGGTTGTTTTCTGCGGTATCTACCCTGCTGACGGTGCGAAGTACCCCGACCTCAGAGATGCTCTCGACAAATTGCAGCTCAACGATGCTTCCCTTTTATTCGAGCCCGAAAGCTCAAATGCCTTAGGCTTTGGCTTCCGTTGCGGATTTTTAGGTCTTCTTCATATGGAAATTATTCAGGAAAGACTTGAAAGAGAATATAATCTTGACCTTGTAACAACTGCTCCGAGCGTTGAATATAAATTCACCTTAACCTCGGGAGAGACTATAACGGTTGATAACCCAACCAACTACCCCGACCCCGCCCTTATAGCAGAGGCTTTAGAGCCGGTTGCCGATGTTCATATCTATAGTCCGAGCGATTATGTTGGAACTATAATGCAGCTTTGCGAGGAAAGACGCGGAGTTTATACCGATATGAAATATATGGGCGACCGTGTTGATATCCACTATATTTTGCCGATGGGCGAAATTGTTTATGATTTCTTCGATGCTTTGAAATCAAGAACAAAAGGATATGCAAGTTATGATTATGAAACCAAGGGATATGAAAAATCAAAGCTTGTAAAGCTTGATGTTATGCTTGCGGGCGATGTTGTTGATGCTCTTTCCTTTATCGTTCATACCGATAATGCATATACAAGGGCTCGCAAAATTGCAGAAAAACTAAAAGACTATATCCCCCGTCAGCTTTTCGAGGTGCCGATTCAGGTTGCGGTTTCAGGTAAGATTATAGCAAGAGAAACTGTTAAGGCACTCAGAAAAGATGTTCTTGCTAAGTGCTATGGCGGCGATATAACCCGAAAGAAAAAGCTACTTGAAAAGCAAAAAGAAGGTAAAAAGCGTATGCGCCGTTTAGGCTCTGTGGAGGTTCCGCAAGAGGCATTTATGGCGGTCTTAAAGCTTGATGAATAACAAAATTGAGGAGTTAAAATGAGTAAAATCGGTTTCGATAATGAAAAATATATAAAACTTCAGTCTCAGAATATCAGGGATAGAATTGAAAAATTCGGCGGAAAGCTTTATATGGAGTTTGGCGGCAAGCTCTTTGATGATTTCCATGCCGCACGAGTGCTGCCAGGCTTCAAGCCCGACGCAAAGGTTAGAATGCTTATGGAGCTTAAGGATGAGGCTGAGGTTGTTATCGTTATAAACGCCGATGCGATTGAGAAAAACAAACGCAGAGGCGACCTTGGAATTACCTATGACCTTGAAACCTTGAGACTTATCGATGCTTTCAGGGAAATCGGTCTTTTTGTTGGAAGTGTTGTTATAACAAGATTTACAGGTCAACCCTCTGCAATAGCCTTTGAAAAGAGACTCACTTCTTTAGGCATCAAGGTTTACCGCCACTATCCGATAGAAGATTACCCCTCGAATATTCCTCATATCATAAGTGAAGAGGGCTTTGGTAAGAATGACTATATCGAAACCTCAAGAGGTCTTGTTGTTATAACTGCCCCAGGTCCCGGAAGCGGAAAAATGGCAACCTGTCTTTCTCAGCTTTATCACGAAAATAAACGTGGCGTTAAGGCGGGCTATGCTAAATTTGAAACCTTCCCTATATGGAGTATTCCTCTTAAACACCCCGTTAATATAGCTTATGAAGCTGCAACTGCCGACCTTAATGATGCTAATATGATAGACCCCTTCCATCTTGAAGCATATAACGAGATGGCGGTTAACTATAACCGAGATATCGAAATCTTCCCCGTTTTGAACGCTATGCTTGAGGCAATTCTCGGCGAATCACCCTATAAGAGTCCAACCGATATGGGTGTTAATATGGCAGGCTTTGCTATAAGCGATGATGAGGCGGTGAGAGATGCTGCAAAACAGGAGATTATCCGCAGATATTTTGCTTCCTTAGTTAATGTCCGTCAGGGTATGGGCGAGCAATCGGATGTTTCTAAGATTGAGCTTCTTATGAAACAGGCTTCGGTTTCGGTGAAAGACCGACCTGTTGTTGAAGCCGCTCGCAAAAAGAGTGAGGAAAGCAACAGCCCTGCAGTAGCACTTGAGCTTGCAGACGGACGAATTATTACAGGCAAAACCTCAAGCCTTTTAGGTGCCTCAGCCGCACTTCTTCTTAACTGCTTAAAGGTGCTTGCCGGAATACCAGATGAGATTAACCTTATTTCCCCCACCATTATCGAGCCCATCCAACGCCTCAAAACTGATATTATGGGCAACCATAATCCTAGACTTCATACCGATGAAATCTTAATTGCCTTATCAATCTGTGCCGCAACAAGCGACGTTGCGAAAACAGCTCTCGACCAGGCGTTTAAGCTTAAAGGACTTGAGGCTCATTCGAGTGTTATACTTTCCCGAGTTGATGAAAATGTTTTCAGAAAACTTGGAGTTAATATAACCTTCGAGCCAAAATACCAAACCAAAAAATTATATCATAACTAACTTAAAAGACCTTGTCTTCCGACAAGGTCTTTTTTACTAAACAGTTTTCAAGAGTTTATACATAAAATAAGATATGGACTTTATTTGATTTATAAGTATAATTTAATCAGAAGCTTCTACTAAAAACGAAAAAGGAGTTTTTTATGAATAACATTTTTTCTAATAATCTAAAAAAATTAAGGTTGCAAAAAAAGCTGACTCAAGAGCAGGTTGCCGAAATTTTAGGTGTTAACTCTCAAACAGTTTCCCGTTGGGAGTGCAATACAACCTATCCTGATATTATGTTGCTACCCGAAATCGCACAGCTTTACTGCATTACAGTTGATGACCTTTTCAAAGAAACCTCTATAGCATATGAAAACTATGCTCAAAAATTAGCATCAATTTATGATGTAACGCGCAAACCTGAAGATTTTTTCAGAGCCGATGAGGAGTTTAACAAGCTTATTAAAAATGGCGAATATTCTCTTGAAGATTGCCGTGAGCATGGCACTATCCACTGTTCAATGATGGAATATTGTAAACAAACAGCAATTAAAAAGCTTAATCAAGTTATAAATGAATATGAAAAAAATAATAATGTATCCCCTAAAAATCAAATATATTGGAAAACCCGATACCAAATTATCCGTTATTATATCGAAATCGGCAAAGCTTCTTATATATGCCAAATTCAAAAAGAGAGATTAAAAAAATGTTCTGAAGATTATATGGAATGGGTTGCCCTAATTTATGCATATTATCATACGGGAATATTTAACGAGGCTTATGACTATTTTCTACAAGCAAAAGAAAAGTTCCCTGATATATGGGTGATTTATGATATCGGAAGCCATGTTTGCAGGGCACTTAAAAAATATGATGAAGCTATAAATTGCTGTGATAAAGCGTTTGAGTATGGTTCAAAGTTTTTAGATTCCCTGTATGCAAAAGCTTTTTGCTTAGAGGAAATGGGTGATTATAAAAGTGCTTATAGCACTTGGATTAAAATTGTTGAATCTCTTAAAAAAGATGGTTATAATATAGAGGCGGAAAAAGAGCTGGAAAGAGCAGAACAGTGTTTAGAAAAAATTAAGCAGTAGCCGTAAATTATTAAGTTTGTAAGTGATTAAAATATATGCTAAAATTAAACGGCTCCCTTGTGTAAAGGGAGCTGTCAGCGAAGCTGACTGAGGGATTGTAAACGGAGGTAATATTATGGAAAGAAAGCATAATAAAAAAATAGTGCCTATCGCTAAAGTCCTCCGTAAAAATATGACCAAGGAAGAACGACATTTATGGTATGATTTTTTACGACAATACCCTGTCAAGTTTCTAAGACAAAAACCGCTCGGCAAATACATTGCAGATTTCTATTCTGCCCAAGCAAAGCTCATAATTGAACTCGATGGTTCTCAGCATTATGAGGATATAAATATCGAAAAAGATACCGAAAGGACTAATTATTTAAAGCAATATGGATTAACTGTTATCCGCATTCCAAACAACCAAATAAATCAAAATTTTAGAGGGGTTTGCGAATATATATATGATATTGTTAAGCAATCCCTCCACCGCTGAAGCGGTCCCCCTCCCTTTACACAAGGGAGGGTCTTAGTATTAAAAAAGACCTTGTCAGAAAGACAAGGTCTTTTTTATTTTTATTATCTTTGAACTCTTCCCGAGCCATCGCCGCCGGCAAGCTTTTCAACCTCACTGACACCTACTCTATTATAGTCGCCCTCTATAGAGTGCTTAAGAGCAGATGCTGCAACAGCAAACTCGATAGCATCCTTAGAGGATTTACCGCTAAGTAAAGCATAGATAAGTCCGCCGCCGAAGCTATCGCCGCCGCCAACACGGTCAACAATATGGAGGTGATAGGACTTAGAGAAATAATAATCCTCGCCGTCATAAAGCATTCCAGCCCAATCATTATCGTTAGCAGAAATTGAAGAACGAAGGGTTATTGCAACCTTTTCAAATCCGAATTTATCAGCAAGCTGCTTAGCAACGCTCTTATAACCCTCGTGGTTAAGCTTGCCGCCATAGATATCACTGCCCTCAGCCTCAATGCCGAAAACATCCTTTGCATCTTCTTCATTAGAAATGCAAACATCAACATATTTACAAAGCTCGCTCATAGCTTCTCTTGCTTCTTCTCTGGTCCAGAGCTTACCTCTATAGTTTAAGTCGCAAGAAATCTTAACACCCCTTGCCTTTGCAGCTTTGCAAGCCTCTTTACAGATTTCAACAACATTTGCACCTAAAGCGGGGGTGATACCTGTAAAATGGAACCAGTCAGCTCCCTCGAAAATATCGTCCCAGTTAAAGTCAGCAGTTGAAGCCTGCTGAATAGCCGAGTATTTACGATCATAAATACAAACAGAACCACGCTGAGAAGCGCCTTTTTCAAGGTAATATATACCAACTCTCTCGCCGCCTCTGGTTATTTTCGAAGTGTCAACACCGAAATAACGAAGGCTATCAACTGCAGCCTGACCGATAGCATGCTTAGGTAATTTAGTAACATAAACACTATCAAGTCCGTAATTTGCAAGGCTTACTGCAACATTAGCCTCGCCGCCGCCAAATGTGGCTTGCATCTGGTCATTCTGGAAAAATCTATAATATCCGTTAGGAGCAAGTCTTAACATTAACTCGCCGAAAGTTACAACTCTTTTCATTTCTTAGCCCTCCATTTTTTCAAGTGCTTCTTTAACGAAGAAGCTGCCGCCGATAGCAGCGATTTTATCAAATGCTAAAAATTCATCGATATTGCTTCTGTCAACCCCACCTGTTGGGATAAATTTAACCTGCGGGAACGGAGCAGATAAAGCCTTAAGAGCCTTAAGTCCGCCATAGATATTTGCAGGGAAGAATTTAACTGTTGTAATCCCAAGCTCTAAAGCCTGCATAATCTCGGTAGGTGTTACACATCCCGGATAATAAGGAATATTTCTCTCGTTGCAGATTTTAGCAACAGGAACAGAAAGACCGGGAGAAACGATAAACTCAGCACCTGCAGCCAAAGCCGCCTCGCACTGCTCTGCATTGATAACAGTACCTGCACCTATGCTCATATCGGGATAGTTCTTGCTTGCATATTCAATAGCCTCTGCAGCACAAGCAGTTCTGAATGTTATTTCTGCACAGTTTATTCCGTTGTTTTTAAGTGCAGTTAAAATTTTATCGGTCTCGCCGATTTCTTTGATTACAACAACTGGTATAAATTTTTCCATTTAAATCACACTCCTGAATAAGCGGAAAATCCGCCGTCTATCGGCAAAACAACGCCTGTTATAAAGCTTGCTGCCTCATTGTTTAATAAGAATAAAAGTCCGCCCTCTAATTCCTCTGACTCGCCGAAACGGTTCATAGGAGTTGCGGCTAAGATTTTGCCTGTTCTGGCAGTAGGTGTGCCGTCCTCATTAAAGAGAAGCTTGGCATTTTGCTTGGTTGAGAAAAATCCAGGTGCTATTGCGTTAACACGGATACCAACCGCCGAAAAATGAACTGCTAACCACTGAGTGAAGTTGGATATAGCCGCCTTTGCTCCCGAATAAGCGGGGATTTTGGTAAGGGGTGTATAAGCGTTCATCGAAGAGATATTAAGGATATTGCAACCCTCTCTTCCAACCATCTGCTTTGCAAAGCACTGGGTTGGAATTAAAGTTCCAAGGAAGTTAAGATTGAAAACAAAGCCAACACCCGAAGCCTCTAAATCGAAAAAGCTCTTTGTTTCGGCATCGATATCGCCAAGCTCAAAGTATTCCTTATCAGTTGTGGCTCTTGGGTTGTTGCCGCCCGCACCGTTTATAAGAATATCGCAGTTGCCAAAGTCCTTTTTAACCTCTTCGGCTACCTTTTCGCAAATATCCTTTTCTAAAACATTACAGGAATAAGCCTTAGCAATTCCGCCCTCATCGGCGATTTCCTTGGCATAAGCCTCGGCAGCCTCAAGGTTAAGGTCTAAAAGGGCTACCTTTGCACCGGCACGGGCTAAAACCTTAGCAAAATGACTGCAAAGCACCCCGCCGGCTCCGGTTACAACTGCAACCTTGCCCGAAAGGTCTGTGTTTAAAACATTTTTAATCATTTTCCTTCTCCTTTTCCAAGGCCTCGAAAAGTCCGTTGATATAAGCGGCACCTAAGGCTCTGTCAAAAAGGCCGTAACCTGGTTTGCCCTCTTCTCCCCAAACCATTCTGCCATGGTCAGGGCGAACATAACCGCTATAATTATTATCAACAAGTGCCTTAACTATTTTATGCATATCAAGGCTTCCGCAAGAGGAAAGATGGGCTCTTTCTTCGAACGAGCCATCCTCCATTACCTTAACATTTCTTATATGCATAAATGCAATTCTATCCATTTCTGCATATTTTCTGACAAGGCGGGGAATATCGTTGAACTTTGCACAGCCAAGACTTCCTGTACAGAAGCAGAGGCTGTTTGCAGGGCTATCAACAATATTCAAAAATCTATCGAGATTTTCTTCATTAGTGATAATTCTTGGAATACCAAAAATCGGATATGGCGGGTCATCGGGATGAATTGCCATTCTAACACCGCATTCTTCGGCTACAGGAATAACTTTTTTAAGGAACCTTTCAAGGTTTTTCCAAAGACCCTCTTCGCCGATTTCAGCATAGGCAGAAATAAGCTCTCTAACCTCTTCCTGAGTATAGCTTGAATCCCAACCTGGAAGATGGATATCATCTTTTAAGGGGTCAAGACCCTTCATCTGCTCCCAGTACATAACAAGGCTTGTTGAACCGTCCTTAGCCTTTTTATCAAGCTGAGTTCTGGTCCAGTCAAAAACGGGCATAAAGTTATAGGTAGCGCATTTGATGCCATATTTTGCACATCTTCTGATGTTCTCGCAGTAAACCTCTAAAAGATTATCAACCTCGCCTCTGCCGAGCTTGATATCCTCGCAAACAGGAATCGACTCAACAACATCAAAAACTAGACCGTTCTCCT
>JAZPXP010000023.1:0-2867 GCA_045543715.1 Acutalibacteraceae bacterium | reverse complement strand
GTACTTTTCAGCCATAAGATATGTTGTTGCCATTTCAATCAGAATACCTCTGCAGGTTTTATTGAGCCTGAAAGCCTTTTCCATATACTCTAATGCTTTTTCGATATTACCCTGCTCGTTGCGGTAAATCATCGCTATATTTCGGTAGCACCAAGCGTTCGGCTTAACCTCAACAGACTCTGAGAAGAGCTTAAGTGCCTCATCAATATTGCCAACCGCATATTCCATAACGCCTAGGTGCATAAGGGCATACCAGTTGCGGTTTTCCTCAGTTTCAAGACTCTTTTTCAAAAGCTCCCGCCAGAAATCATCAACAAGATAGCCTCTTGGCTCTTCCTCGGTTTCTCTCTCAGGAAGATTACCTGTGTTCAAAAGAACAAGCCATTCTTTCTGTACATCAGTTAATGCCTCCTCGGGAAGCTTTATATTGCTTGAAAGAGTTGGAAGACCTATTTCTTTTCTGCGATATTCATCAAGAACACCCCAACCCGAGCCTAACTGGAACATCTCTGCCTCTGTGCAAGCGGTATCCTTAGCGTTAGCTAAAAGGGTTGAAACAGAACCGCCGAAATCATTCTCAAGTGCATCGGTGATAGCCTTAACAGCAGTATCCCAATCCTCACTGTGAGCCTTTTCGCCGCCGCTTACCGCACCGTAAGCCTCAACCCAGCTCCAAGTTTCGCCGTCCTTCATAGGAATATGCTCAAGCTGAGTTCTAGCCAAACCTGCCTGAATTTCAACATATCCCGAGTTGGTGCCATCGGATAAATACTGATTCCAGTTTTTACCTCCTGCGCCCTCGCCCCAAAGGAAGAGCTTTCTTCCCTTAAGCTCATAGGACGAAGCCTGAACAAGTCCGTAACCATCCTTATCAACAGAGGTTATCCATTTATCATCCTCATCAGGAATATCATAGAAAAAGTCGAGAGAGCGGCCAAGGTTTTCGGGATAGCTGGCATCGGTATCGAAGGAATGGGGATGCTTTGAATAATCGAGAACATAATGGTCGTTGCCGAAGAAGTTGATAAAGGTTTCTTTAACAGGGGAAATAACTCTTCCCTTTTCAAAAACGGGAACTGCAATATTTGACCACCAATACATCCAGATTTCTTTACCCGTTCTGTTTTCAATTCTCGGGCGGATATAGAGATGCTTTGAGCCCTTTGGTATCCAACAGTCAATACTATAAAGCACGCCGCGGATACGCTCATATTCGAACATGCGAAGTCCCTCTTCGCCATTCTCCATAATAATCTTCTGAGCAAAGAGAGGGTCGCAGGTCATAGGATTATGTCCCTTAATAGAAACATTGAACTCAACGCCGCCGCTGAACCAAGCATTACGGAGTGCTAGGTTACCGGGCTGGAAAACAGGGTTGCAATATAAAAGCTCTTCCCCTGTTGTTTTGTCAATTAAAGACCAGAGTCTTCCGCCAAGCTCCGGAAGAAAAACCGCCTTTATGTATTCATTCTCAACAACTGCAGCGTTAAATGCCCTGTCCTTACGGTCTCTGTTGTAACCGTCCTGAGGGGTGTAGGGAAGCAGAGTGTTAATCATTCCGCAGTTTATATATTTTCTGTGTCTTTCGGGGATTGAATCGGTAGTTTCGATTTTTGCATGAATATAAGTATTATTCTTGATGTCGGGAAGCGGGTTATCCTTTCCCATATCTGCTGCAGGCATAACATACGGCGCAATATAACATTTTGACATAATTTACAACCTCCTATGTAAGTATTATAAAACTCTCCCATACATATTTCAATGTAAAATAGAACTGTATTTTTGTATAAAACGCTCATTTACTTTCAAGAAAAAATGTGGTAAACTCTACTTGAAATTTGCAAAAAAGCGGAGAAATTTATGAATATTTATACTGATTTTATTATCGCTTCAATTTCGGTTGTTGTAAAAAAGAAAGAAACTTCCGATTTTGTATTCAACTGCGAATCAAGAGCTTATGATGGCTTTTTATTTGTTACAAACGGCAAGGGTTTTTTCGAGAAAGAAAACATAAAAGAGTATTTGCAGGAAGGCTCACTCATTTTGCTCGAAAAGGGTGAAAAATATATTGTCAGAGCCTCTGAAGAAGATTTCGAATATATAACAACAGGCTATAAAATTCTGCCAGAGGGTGCCCTTAAATCAACAGGACTTCCTCAAATTTGGGATTTAAACGATAACCCATATATTGCAAACCAGATAACCGAAATATTATCAGTTTGGGAAGAACGCGCCCCTATTTACACGCTGAGAACAAGAATTCTTTGCGAACAGTTGCTTATAAATCTTTTCGATTTGCATAATTATCTCAAAGAAGAAAACCGATTAAGCCCTGCAATAACCCATATAAACCAGTTTTATGATAAGCCGATTTCCTCTGAGGATTTGGCACGCAAATGCGGAATGAGCGTTTCAAACTTTCGCCGTGTTTTCCAGAAAGAGATGGGTATGCTTCCTATGCAATACAGGGAAAAGCTTAGAATTTACTGGTCTAAACGCCTTTTAAAAAGCGGTATTTTCTCGATCTCAGAAATCGCATTAAAGCTTGGCTACTGCGATGTTTATCATTTCAGTAAGGACTTTAAAAAGCAAACGGGTGTTACCCCTAAAAGCTATATGAAAAAATAAAAGCGAGGAAAATTCCTCGCTTTTATATTTTAAAATCTTCCGCATTAAAATCGTTTGAAATTCTGATTCTTTCGGGCTCTCTTTTTAGGGGGTCATATTTAAATTTTCTGCAAAAATCATTAACATCGGTTATTCCCTTTTTAATACACATAACCTCATTAGAAAACTCGCTTTTTCTGCCGAAAATGCAGTATCCGCAACGCTTTTCTAATTTCTTATTGAAAACCTTTTTCGGC
>JAZPXP010000022.1:0-10621 GCA_045543715.1 Acutalibacteraceae bacterium | reverse complement strand
TGCTCTTCCAAAGGACCAACACGGCCTTTGAGCTCATCGAGAATATCGTGAAGTCTTAAAAGATTATCCTCAGCGGCAAGCAATTTTCTTTCAGCTTCAATCTTTCTGTAACGGTATTTTGAGATACCTGCAGCCTCTTCGAAGATATCTCTTCTTTCACCAGATTTTGAGCTGATAATATTGTCAATCTTACCCTGTCCAATCATTGAATAACCGTCTCTACCAAGACCAGTATCCATAAAGAGCTCGTGAATATCCTTAAGACGCACCGAAACGCCGTTTATTGCATACTCACTTTCGTGAGAGCGGTAATAACGGCGGGTAATGCTAACAAAATCATTATCGAAATTAAGGGAACGGTCGGTATTGTTGATATTAAGTGTTACTTCGCAAAAGCCGTGTGGACGGCGGGCTTCTGTACCGCCAAAGATAACATCCTCCATAGACTGTCCACGAAGGCTTTTAGTAGACTGCTCGCCAAGTACCCAACGAACAGCATCGGAAATATTACTTTTTCCGCTTCCGTTAGGGCCCACAACCGCAGTTATACCTTTACCGAATTTAAGAACCGTTTTATCTGCAAAAGATTTAAAGCCCTGAATTTCAATTGAGCTTAACAGCATTCTTATTACACTTCCCTTTCGATTTTAATTTCAAATTCTTTAAGAGTTTCTAAAACTTTTACCTTGCAGTTATAACCCATGCTTGCAAGGTGGATAAGATTACTTCTTTTTTGTCCCGCCATTTTTGAAACATCGGATTTATTAACATAGATTATGTAATTGCCTTTTTCTTTTAGAAGTTCAATTACATTTTCAAGCATTATTCTTGACTGACAAAGCTCGCTGAAGGCGGGATGCCAAGGACCCGCAATAAAGGCTTCTCCCTCAATAGAATGAAGTCCTAAACGGATTACTTTAATACCAGCATCTGTAAACATAGTATAAAGTCTTGAGGCAAGATTAACTGCATTTTCAAGAGTTTGGGGTTTATATATATTATCCGAGTAAAGTGCCGCGAGATAGGTGTCCTTAAGCACGATAGTGGGATAAATACGAACAGTATCAGGTTTAATTTCAATAACCTTTTCGGCAGTTTTAATTGCAGTTTCATCATTATCACAGTAAAGACCTGTCATAATCTGAAGACCTAATTCAAAACCGTAATCTTTAATGAGCTTCGAAGCCTTTACAACATCCGAAACCGAATGACCTCTGTTATTCATCCTTAAAACTCTGTTATCAAGGCTTTGTGCACCAAGCTCAATTGCAGTAACATTATGCTCTTTTAAAAGGGTTAAAATTTCATCGTCAATAGCATCAGGTCTTGTTGAAATTCTAATTCCTTTAGCTTCTCCTTTTTCAACCGCTTCAGAGGCGGTCTTTAACAGGTCGAGCATATAGTTGCGGTTAATTGCAGTAAAGCTTCCGCCAAAAAAGGCTATTTCAGTAACAAGAGGATTATATTTAGGTGATTTTTTAGCAATACTTATAGCCGATTCAACATCCGAAATGCGAGGTGCTTTAAATGTTCCTGTTATATAACGCTGATTACAAAAGCTGCACTTATTAGGACAGCCGATATGCGGAACAAAAATTGAAATATTAGCGTGTTTTATGCTCATATTTCGGCACCCATAAGACTAAGTGCCTGTTTTGCCGCCATCTGCTCTGCCTGTTTTTTTGATTTACCCTTTCCAGTTCCTATAACATTTGAATTTAACCTTACCTCAACCGTGAAAACTTTATCGTGGTCAGGACCCTTTTCGTCAGTTAAAAAATAGGAAACCGATTCCTCGGGATTTCGCTGAATTATCTCCTGAAGAGCGGTCTTATAGTCCTTAAATACCTCATCATCAGTATGCTTTAGTTCATCAAGGATAAATCTCATAACGTGTTTTCTTGCAACTTCCATACCGCCGTCAAGATACATTGCGGCCAAAACCGCCTCAAAAGCATCAGCAAGAATGGAATCCCGTTCTTTCCCGCCGTTCTTTTCTTCGCCTTTGCCAAGTCTTAAAAACTTGCCGATTTCAAGTTCTCTAGAAAAGCTACAAAGAGATTTCTCGCAAACCAACGAGGCTCTTAGCTTTGTAAGCTCGCCCTCAGGCAAAGAAGAAAAATTTTTATAAAGATAATCGGCAACAATAACAGATAAAACCGAGTCTCCTAAAAACTCAAGTCTTTCGTTAGAGGTTATACCATTTCTAACCTCATTAGCATAAGAAGAGTGGGTTAAAGCATTAAGGAGTAACTCTTTATTATTAAATTGATAATTGAGATTTTTTTCTAATGCTTCCATAATAATTTCCTTTAAATTTCTGTTAAATTTGCTGAGATAGTATCAATAACACCGTTTTCGGTGAAGGTAATAGCCTGTCTAATAGCATTCTTAATTGCCTTAGCATCTGAGCTACCATGTGCCTTTATAACAGGCTTTCTAACACCCAAAAGAGGTGCGCCGCCAACCTCAGAGCTATCCATCATACTCTTAAGCGAATATAAATCCTTCTTAATCACTAAAGCGGCAAGTATATTAAATAAATTCTTATAAAGAGCACCTTTTATGAGTTTAAAGAGTGTTGAAGCGGTTCCCTCGATAAGTTTAAGAGCGATATTGCCCGTAAAACCATCAGCAATAACGGCATCGCATTCGCCCTTAGGCATTTCTCTCGATTCGATATTACCAACAAAGTTGATAGGAGCCTCACTTAAAAGCTTGTAAGCCTCTTGCTGAAGCTCGGTACCCTTGGTATCTTCAACTCCGATATTAAGAAGTCCGATTTTTGGATTTTCGATATTTTCAACCTTATTAAGATAAACGCTTGCCATAATGCCGAACTGCTGAAGCATTTCGGGACGACACTCAGCATTAGCACCCATATCCATAAGCATATAATGACCGTTGGGAGATGGTATCATTCCTGCAAGAGCAGGCCTTTTAACACCCTTTATTCTCTTAATAAGAAGTGTTCCACCAACAACAATAGCCCCTGTTGACCCTGCTGATACAAAAGCATCAGCTCTATCCTCGCCAAGCTCTTTAAAAGCTATTGCCATAGAGCTTTCCTTGTGTGCTTTTAAAAGAGAAGTTGGCTCATCATGCATAGAGATAACATCATCAGCATTAACGATGATAAGCTCCCCATTGAAATCAAAACCGTTTTCCTTAATAATATTTTCAATTTCCTCTTTTTTTCCTGTGAGGGTTATATCAACGCCAAATTCTTTAGAAGCAATAGCTGCGCCCTTTATTATTTCAAGCGGTGCATTATCTCCGCCAAATGCATCAACAACAACTCTCATAATCTTTCTCCTAAAATTTAAAATTCCTGTTTAATGTTTTCATCAAACCATATAAGTGAACGCATTGAAAGAGCCGCATAACGCTCTTTTTTATCTCTGATTTTTGTATCAAGCGGCGGTAATATTCCGAAATTAGCACCCATAGGCTGAAAATTCTCAATGCCCTCGTCGGTTATATAGTTAAGTAAAGCACCAATCATTGAGAAATCAGGCAAAACAACTGCCTCTTCACCTAAAATCTTCTTAGCGGCGTTAATACCGCATATAATACCGCTTGCCGCCGACTCCATATATCCCTCAACGCCCGATAGCTGACCCGCAAAGAAAATATTGCTATTTTCCTTTAAGGATAAGTCTTTACTTAAAAGCTTTGGGGAATTTATAAAGGTATTGCGGTGCATAACACCGTATCTCATAAATTCCGCATTTTCAAGACCGGGTATCATAGAAAACACTCGTTTTTGCTCAGGGAATTTAAGATTAGTCTGAAAACCGACAAGGTTATAAAGTGTGCCCTCAGCGTTTTCTCTTCTTAGCTGAACAGCCGCCCAAGGTCTGTGATTAGTTCTGGGGTCAGTAAGACCTACAGGCTTCAATGGGCCAAAACGAATAGAATCTTCGCCTCTTTTAGCAAGTATTTCTATAGGCATACAGCCCTCATATACCGTTATAGGCTTATCGAAATCCTTAAGCGGAGCACTTTCAGCAGATATGAGTTCCTTATGGAAAGCCTCATATTCTTCCTTGTTAAAGGGACAGTTAATATAATCATCTGTTCCCTTTCCATATCTTGAAGCCGTAAAAGCCTTTGTCATATCAATACTTTCAGCCGTAACAATAGGTGCCGCCGCATCGAAAAAGCTAAGATTTTCCTTACTTGTAATTTCGGTTATTTTATTTGCCAAAACGCTATCGGTTAACGGACCTGTTGCGATAACACAAACACCCTCAGGAATATCCTCAGCAATTTCGTTAACAACCTCAATATTCGGGTTATTTTTAATCTTTTCCGTTATAATTCTTGCAAACTGCTCTCTATCAACCGCTAAGGCACCGCCAGCCGCAACAGAACATTGCTTTGCAGCCTCTAAGCAGACAGAACCAAATCGCCGCATTTCTTCTTTTAAAAGACCTGCTGCCGAATCGGTTCTTGCAGCTTTAAGAGAATTAGAGCAAACAAGCTCAGCAAAGTCGGTATTAGAATGAGCGGGGGTCATTTTTTTAGGCTTCATTTCAACAAGGCGAACCATAATTCCCCTGTTAGCAATCTGCCAAGCAGCTTCGCAGCCCGCAAGACCTGCTCCTATAACCGTTATTTTTTCCATAATTTACCTACTTTTTTGAGGTTTTAGTCTGTCTTGTTGGACAATCTGCATTCATACAGAATTTACGGCCTCTAACACCTGCGATAAGGAATCCGCCGCATTCGGGGCACTTTTCACCCGTTGGAACACCGGGAGCGGCAAAATCGCACTTAGGATAGTTAGAGCAGCCATAGAACTTTTTACCCTTTTTAGAAATGCGTTTAACAAGCTTAGAGCCGCATTTCGGACAAGGCTGTTTAACCTCGTCCTCAGGAACGGGTTTAGTGTTTTTGCAAGTGGGATAATTAGGACAAGCCAAGAACTTACCAAATCTGCTTGTTCTAACAACCATCTTGCTTCCGCACTTTTCACAAATAACATCAGTTTCAACAACAGGAACCTTAACTCGCTTTCCGTCAAGCTCTTTTTCAGCCTTTTTATAGTGCTTATCGAAGTCCTTATAAAAATCAGCCATTGTTTCAACCCAACCAAGCTCACCCTCACTGATTTTATCAAGCTTAACCTCAAGCCCTGCAGTGAATTTGACATCAACAATTTTGTTGAAATACTGAGTTAAAAGGTCAACAACAACCATACCGAGCTTGGTAGGCTTAAGTGATTTCTTTTCACGTTCAATATAATCACGGTTTAAGATATTTGAAATAATCGGTGCATAGGTTGAAGGTCTGCCGATACCGTTTTCATCAAGAGCCTTAATAAGAGTAGGCTCTGTGAATCTTGCGGGGGGCTGAGTGAAATGCTGATTAGGTGATAAATCACGAAGCTTTAAAATATCGCCCTCATTCATTTCAGGAAGACTAACTTCGTTCTCGCTCTCTTCATCCTTACCCTCTTCGTAAAGAACGGTAAATCCATCAAAACGTACCGAATATCCGCTTGCTTTGAACAGATAATCACCTGCAGTAATATTAACATTAACAGTATCCTGAACGCAAACTGCCATTAAGGAAGCGATAAAGCGTTCCCAGATTAACTTATAAAGCTTATATTGTTCGGTAGTGAGTGATGCCTTAACCTCATCTGGAGTGAGGTTAATAACAGTAGGTCTGATTGCCTCGTGAGCATCTTGAGCTCCGTTTTTAGATTTAAAATAACGAGGAGCAGAGGGCAAATATTTAGCACCAAATCTATCTCTGATATAAGTGTTAGCGGCACTTCTTGCCTCTTCAGAAATTCTAAGTGAATCGGTACGCATATAGGTGATAAGACCTGTAACGCCAATTCCTGGAATTTCAACACCCTCATAAAGCTGTTGGGCAATACGCATAGTTCTTTGACCTGTAAGCCCTAACTTTCTTGAAGCCTCTTGCTGTAAGGTAGAGGTGATAAAAGGCGGTGCGGGCTGGCGGTTACGCTTACCTTTTTTAATTTCAGAAACAATATATTCGGCATTTTCGAGACTGTTAACAATATTCTCAGCATCTGTGCCGTTAGAAATTGTATCTATCTTATTGCCGTTTTTATCGCCATAAAGCTTAGCTGTAAAAGTTTTTCTGCCCGATGCAAGTTTAGCATCAATACTCCAATATTCTTCGCTGACAAACTTTTCGATTTCTCTTTCCTTTTCAACTATAAGGCGAAGAGCAACAGTTTGAACTCTGCCTGCCGATAGACCGCTCTTAACCTTTTTCCAAAGGAACGGACTAAGCTTATAACCAACTATTCTATCAAGCACACGACGAGCCTGTTGAGCATCAACAAGGTCGATATTAAGCTTTCTTGGAACCTTGATACCTGCAGTAACACCAGATTTTGTAATCTCGTTAAATGTTACTCGGTTTTCTTTATTCATATCAAGACCTAAAATCTGAGCTAAGTGCCAGGAAATAGCTTCACCCTCTCTATCAGGGTCGGTTGCGAGATATACTTCATCGCAGCTTGCAGCCGCCTCTTTTAAAGAGTTAATTAGCTCCTTCTTGTCCGCCATATTGATATACTGCGGTGCAAAATCATTTTCTATATCAACACCAAGTTTCGATTTCGGCAAATCGCGGATATGACCCATAGAAGCCATCACTTTATACTCGCTGCCAAGATACTTCTTGATAGGTTTAACCTTCGAAGGAGACTCAACAATTAAAAGCTTTGACATAAATTAACCTCCGTTACAACTTTTCATACATTCCGCCCGGAATTGCTTTTATAAGCATTTCCATTTCAAGTTCGGTTAGAGCCGAAATAATAGAATCGGTCTCAATACCGCACCCTAAAACTTCTTCGGGCAGAAATTTTTGCTTATCTAAATAATTATATACTATTTTTGCCTCTTTGGAAAGACCTTCTGGCAAATTTTTTTCAATTTTTTTATCAGTTTTTTCTCTGTAATCTAAAATTGGGTCCTTAAAAGCATTTTCTATATTGATTTTATCAGGGAAACGGACAATATATTCGCCAAAGATATCAGAAACATCTAAAATCGGTTTGGCGCCGTCCCTAAGTAAAGCATTAGAACCTATGTATTCTTTTTTATCAGGCTGACCCGGAATTACAAATACATCTCTTCCCTGTTCTGCGGCATGTCTTGCGGTTATTAACGCTCCGCTTTTTGAAGAAGCCTCAATAACAACAGTTCCAAGGCTCAAAGCCGAAACTATTCGGTTTCTTATGGGAAAGGTATATTTTGTAGCCTCTGCTCTTGGCGGAAATTCGCTGATTAAAGCGCCGTTTATTCCAACTTCTTTCCTCAAAGCCTTATTTTGCGGAAGATAATCATTTAATATTCCACAGCCCAAAACTATAACTGTTTTTCCTTTGGCCTTAATAGCCCCGGCATGTGCATAGGTATCTCCGCCCAAAGCACCGCCACTAACGATACAAAATCCCGATTTTGCAAGTCTGAAACTAAGAGAAAATGCAGCTTTCTTACCGAAATCAGAAATTTTCCTTGGTCCTACAATGCTAATTGTAGGGGTTTTATCAAAATCAGGCATATTGCCTTTAACATACAAAATAAGCGGTGCGTCCTCAATAACAGACAAACAATACGGATATTTCGAACTGCCGAGAGGTATAATTTCGATGCCGTTTTTCTTACAGTCCTCAATTATCTCAAGGCTATATGTTAAATTTTTATCCTTAATTCTTTCAAGCTCACTTTTCTTAAAAAGCCCACTCGATAAAATTTCCTTATAATCAGCCTTATAAATATTCTCAGCACCACCAAAATGTTTAAGAATATCTTTTGCTCTGTTATTACCAACATTCAAGACCGATTGAAGCCATATCAAATACTTCATTATTTCATCATTTCCCACATAACAATTGAAGCGGCAACCGCCGCATTTAAAGACTCTGCGTTGCCCTTCATTGGAATGGTGATTTTAAAGTCGGCATTAAGTTTAGTTTCTTCTGTTATGCCGTTAGCCTCGTTGCCGATAATAAGAGCAACCCCGTTTTCAAACTTTATATCATTTATGCTCTTTGCATTTTTATCAACAACACAAGCATAGCTTTTAAGCCCTGATTTCTTTAAATCAGAAGCAAAATCATCGAGAAGGAAAATCGGAAGTCTAAGAAGAGTACCCATTGAAGCCCTTAAAGATTTGGGTGCATACGGGTCGCAGCTGTTTTTGGAAATGATTATTCCGCTAACACCCAAAGCCTCAGCCGTTCTTGCAACTGCACCAAGGTTAGATGGGTCCTGAATATTTTCAAGAGCTATGTATCTTCCGTTTTTATCTATATTTCGAGTCTCAACTTCAGGTGCCGAGCATAACACAATCACTCCTTGAGGAGTTGAAGTATCGCTGATTTTTTTAAACAAATTATCGGGGATTTTATAACATTCTTCACTAACTTTCGAAAAAATACTGATTTCTTCACTAAGTTTTTCAAAAGCGGAAAAGGATACTATAAGTTTCTTAAAGTTAACATTATTTTCGTATCCATCTTTTATGATACGAAGTCCCTCCAAAACAAATAAGCCATTTTCTTTCCTTTGTTTTGAAGAGGTTTGCAAAGCATTAACCAATTTTATTAGAGAATTTTCCTTGCTTTCAATTACCTTAAATTCTTTCATAAACTGCCTCTTTTCATTAAAAAATCAGGCTAATAAAAATGAAAAAGTCGCCCGTGTACCCACGGGCGAGACATTATTTTTCAAGTGCTTTTTTAGCAGTCTTAACCAAAGAAGCAAAGCCCTTAGCATCGTTAACTGCTAAGTCAGCAAGCATCTTTCTGTTAATCTGAACACCAGCCTTATTAAGACCGTTGATAAATGATGAATAATTGATATCATTCATTTTGCAAGCTGCAGAAATACGGGTAATCCATAAACGGCGGAAATCACGTTTCTTCTGTTTACGGCCAACATAAGCATAGTTACCCGACTTCATTACGGCTTCTTTCGCAGTTTTAAAAAGCTTAGACTTAGCGCCAAAATAACCCTTAGCAAGCTTCAATATCTTTTTTCTTCTTTTGCGTGTAGCTAACGCACCTTTAATACGAGCCATTGAATTTTACCTCCACTTAATCTGTTATCTCTTATTTGTAAGGAATCATTTTCTTTACCTTAGCAACATTTGTTACATCAGCAACAACAGTTTTGCGAAGGTTTCTCTTACGCTTGGTTGTTTTCTTGTTAAGAATGTGTGATTTGTAGGCGTGAGCACGCTTAACCTGACCGGTTTTGGTGAGCTTAAAGCGTTTTTTAGCGCCTGTGTGTGTTTTAATCTTAGGCATTATAATTCCTCCCTATTTGTTTTAACAATAATTATTTGCCGGATTTAGGTGCCAAGAACATAATCATATTACGTCCTTCCATCTTAGCAGCCTTCTCAACAGTTGATTTCTCTTCACAGAATTCAGCAAAGCGTTTCATAGTATCTAAACCGATTTCGGGATGACCGAGTTCACGGCCTCTGAAACGGATAGAAACCTTAACCTTGTTGCCATCCTGCAAGAAACGAAGAGCGTGTCTGCCCTTGGTTTCGAAATCATGAACATCAATACTAAGTCCAAGGCGGATTTCTTTAACTTCCATAACCTTCTGGTTCTTCTTAGCCTCTTTCTCACGCTTTGCTTGCTCAAAACGGTACTTACCGTAATCCATTATCTTGCAAACGGGGGGTTCGGCATTAGGCGAGATACAAACTAAATCCATATCTTGAGCATAAGCCGCCTCCAAAGCTTTAGAAACAGGAATAATTCCAAGCTGAGAACCATCGGCAGAAATTGTTCGAACTTCCTTGAATTTAATATTTTCGTTTATAGCGAGTTCTTTACTGCTAATGTTGACGCACCTCCAAGTGCATAAAATTAAAGCGTGGACGCAAAACGTCCACGCATAAAGATACCGTTAAAAACGAAAATCTTATGGACCCTTTAGCTTAGTCGCTGAGGGTGAGGACGCATAGCGTTCTACTTCATTGTGAAATCAATTATATCACAAAATACCGATTTGTCAAGCATTTTTTGATTTTAAATATTCGTCAATAGATTTTGCAGCCGTTTTACCTGCTCCCATAGCAAGAATAACCGTTGCAGCGCCCGTAACGGCATCACCGCCGGCATAAACCCCATTCTTTGTTGTCATAAGTTTTTCATCAACTATAAGGCAACCCCGTTTGTTAGCATCTATCCCTGTGGTTGTTGTTCTGATTAGTGGATTTGGAGAGGTGCCAAGAGCCATAATAACAGAATCAACATCTAAAAGGAAGTTAGAGTCCTCTATAACTTCGGGACGTCTTCTTCCGCTCTGGTCGGGCTCGCCAAGCTTCATTTTAACACATTCAACCGCAGCAACTGCACCATTATCATCGGAGATGATTTTAACGGGATTGCAAAGAAGCTTAAACTCAATTTCCTCTTCTTTTGCATGATGAATTTCTTCTTTTCTTGCAGGCATTTCTTCTTCGCCTCGGCGATAGATAATGTAAACATTATCAGCACCAAGTCTTTTAGCGCACCTTGCAGCATCCATTGCAACATTGCCGCCGCCAACAACTGCAATATTTTTAACCTTTTTAATAGGTGTTGCATAACAGTCAAGAT
>JAZPXP010000021.1:0-2618 GCA_045543715.1 Acutalibacteraceae bacterium | reverse complement strand
AATATCGGTACAACCATAACAGGTCAGTTAATAGCACTTGATGTTGGAATGTTAGCACCCTTGTTTGCCTTTATAGGTGTTGCCTTGGTGGTATTTCTTAAAGCTCCAAAGGCTCATCATTATGGCAAAATTCTTGCAGGTCTCGGCATTTTGTTTATAGGTATGAATATGATGAGCAATGCGATGGTGCCTCTAAGAGAATCTGAAGTGTTTGTTGAACTTATGACCAAGTTCTCAAACCCCGTTTTAGGAATACTTGCAGGTGCGGTTTTCACAGCAATAATTCAGTCATCCTCGGCATCTGTTGGTATTTTGCAGGCCTTAGCAATGGCGGGACTTATAGGCTTTGACAGTGCGGTGTTTGTATTGTTCGGTCAGAACATAGGAACCTGTATCACGGCGGTTTTAGCCTCGATTGGCACAAACAGAGCGGCAAAAAGAACAACGGTTATTCACTTGCTCTTTAACCTCATAGGAACAACAGTTTTTACAATCGCTTGCCTATTACTACCCGTTACCGACTGGGTGAGCAGTATAACCCCCGGCGATATGTCAAAACAGATTGCTAATATGCACACAATCTTCAATATAACAACAACCCTTCTCTTGTTGCCCTTTGGCACATATCTTGCAAACCTTGCAGCGAAAATTTTGCCCGAAAGAGAAGAGGTAAACCACTTCTCGCTTTCGGATGAGTTCCGCAGAGGCGGTATAAATCTCGGCGCAATCGCAGTTCATACGGATTTGCTTAAACAGGAAATCGGAAAGATGGTGGAAATTTCGAGAGCTAATGTTAACAGGGCTTACAACGCTGTGCTTGAAAGCAACACAAAGGCTTTAAAGCAGATAACCGAACAGGAGGAGACCCTTGATAAGCTTAACAAGGAGATTTCGCAATATATTTCAAAAATCCTTGTTCATAACAACAATAAGCAGAATGTTGCAGAGATTGAGCAGTATTTTCTTATAACGGGTAATGCCGAACGAATCGGCGACCATGCCCTTAATATTGCAGGCTATACCGAGGTTATAAAAAATAAATCGATAGAGTTTTCTAAGGGTGCTAAAGAAGAAATTTCTAAAATGCAAGAAATAACCGAGTTGAGCCTCAAAACCGCCCTTGATAATAATAAGGAAAGAATGGACTGGCTTTTAGAGGTTGAGGAGCTTGAAGAACAGATGGATGAGATGACAAATCTTTACAGAGAACGCCATCTTGAAAGAATGAGAAAAGGCGAATGTTCAGAAGAGGCTTGTATTCTTTATTCTGAGCTGCTTACCGATTTCGAAAGAATAGGCGACCATATCCTGAATATTGCCCAAGCTTTTGCAAAAATAAAAAGTGCATAATAAAAACACCGTATATCCTAAGATATACGGTGTTTTATATTACTTAGCTATCCTTTTTGAGTCTTTTAAGAATAACAGTTGTTGTAACAAAGCCTCCGCTTATGAAGAGAAGTGCTAACCACATAAAGAGGTTGTTGCTTTCGCCCGTTTGAGGAATATATGGGGTTTCGGGCGATTCGGGAGTGGGAGCGGGAGCGGTATAGAGGTTAATAAAGGTTAAACCGTTTGCCGCTTCATTTCCTATCGCATAAATATATTCTACCTTAAATGTTCCGTCTAAGTTATCGGTAACGATAGCTTTAACTGTATAAACATTCTCATCGTAGGTTATGCCCTCAGCCTCACCCTTGGTTTCACGAACGGTGAAGAGGTATTCGCCTGCCTTATCAACAGGAATTGCACTAAACTCAAAGCTTCCGTCTGCTTTGTTCTTAACGGTTTCTTTCTTTTCGTCTCCATCATAAAGCTCGAATGAGAATTCGCCGTCTTCAAGCTCACGGCCATTAAGAGTCTTCTGTCCCTTAATAACAATTTCTGTAGCCTTAGCTTCATAGGTGTTAAGGAACTTAATCTTATCGGCGGTTGAACCTGTAACCGACTCGCCGTTAATCTTCAGAGCGGCAACAAGATTTCCTTGATGGTTATCAGTAACGGTGATTTCAACCTTGTGAGCGGTTTTATCCGAGGTGATACCCTTTTCATCAAGCTCATCTTCAACTATAACATAGTAGTATGTGCCAACAGTATCGAAGGGTAAAGCCATAAAGGTTATACTGCCTGTTCCGTCATCCTTAAGATTTAAAACAACATCATCCTGAATAACGGTGTTTTCTGAATAATCAAAGGTATCAGCAGTCTTATGAAGGTCAAACTTAAATTCTCCGTCATTAAGTTTTCTTCCCTCAAGAGTTTTTAAAGCCTCTAAGGTAACATAAGCAGGGTCTGCTTTATAGGTGTTGGTGAACTTAATCTTTTCTCCATTGATGAGTTCTTCATAGGTTGTAACCTCGGTGAGAACTCCGCCAACTATCTCTTTAGTAACAATGCCTTTATAAAGTCTGGGCATTATAGGAATATCAAGCTCGCCGTTTGCGTCTTGAATTACCTCTATTCTTATATGGTAAGACGAGTTATCATAAGTTACTCCCTTTTCATCTCCGATAACCTCAACTATCTTGAAGTGATGGATACCAGTTGTTGCAAGGGTAACTTGGGGGAATCTGAAAGCACCGGAAGCATCATTCTTAACCGCTTCGCCTATTTGCTGA
>JAZPXP010000020.1:0-7318 GCA_045543715.1 Acutalibacteraceae bacterium | reverse complement strand
AGCCCTGTTCCAAAGGTCATAAAGATAACATTATCCTTACCCTTGCCGGCACCGAATTTCCATTCCGCAACTGCACAGGCGTTAGCATCATTCTGAAGCTTTGCTTTGACACCGAAATGCTCCTCAATCTGCTTTACAATTTCTATATTATCCCAACCAGGTAAATTCGGGGGATTCATAATAACTCCCTTTTTGGAATCGAGCGGACCTCCGCACGAAATGCCGATAGCCTCAGGCTTTTTATCAATAATTGAATCTGCCATTTTAATGAGCCTGTCAATCATCTGGGTAGGGGTGATGCTTCTATCGGTAGGGCATTTTTCTTTTTTGAGTAACTTAATATTACCATTTTCATATTCGGCGGTCATAACAGCACATTTTGTTCCGCCGATATCAAAGCCTAAAATGAACATATAATTGCTCCTTAAATAATATATACCTATTTTAAAATATAAATAAATAAAAGTCAATAAAAAACAGCAGAGTTTCCTCTGCTGCTTTTTTATTAAATTATTATTGATTCTCCGCTCATTTCTTCAGGCTTATCAAGGCCTAAAAGTTTAATGATTGTTGGGGAAATATCGCAGAGCTTTCCGCCCTCACGAAGCTTACAGTCCTTTCCGATAACCGAGAAGGGAACAGGGTTGGTTGTGTGAGCGGTAAAGGGTGAGCCATCGGTATCGAGCATACGGTCAGCGTTACCGTGGTCAGCGGTGAGAAGCATAACGCCCTTCATTTTAAGAACAGACTCCTTAACTCTTCCAACACAGGTATCAACCGTTTCAACCGCCTTAACTGCGGCATCGAAAAAGCCTGTATGGCCTACCATATCGCAGTTTGCAAAGTTGAGAATGACAACATCATATTTGCCGCTTTCAATAGCCTCGCAAACCTTATCGCAAACCGGCTCGGCACTCATTTCAGGCTGAAGGTCATAGGTTGCAACCTTTGGGGAGTTAACAAGAATTCTGTCCTCTCCCTCAAACATAACCTCACGTCCGCCGTTGAAGAAGAATGTTACATGGGCATATTTCTCGGTTTCTGCAATTCTAAGCTGAGTCATACCTTTTTTAGAGAGGTATTCGCCAAGTGTGTTATTTAAGGTCTGAGGCTTGAATGCAACCTCAACGTTGGGCATAGAAGCGTCATACTGTGTAAAGCATACGTAGGTTACATTCTGTCTGCCACCACGTCTTGTAAAGCCTGCAAAATCATCATCAACAAAGGTTCTTGTGATTTCTCTTGCTCTATCGGGACGGAAGTTGAAGAAAATAACACTGTCATTTGTCTTGATTCGCTCGGTATTTGCAACAACTGTTGGCAAAACAAACTCATCGGTAATGTTTTTGCCTTCTTCATCAATCTGAGTGTAGGATTCTCTTACAGCAGAAGCGGCATCAGCAGTCTGAACACCCTCGCCATAAACCAAAGCAGCGTAAGCCTTTTCAACTCTTTCCCAACGGTTATCTCTATCCATTCCGTAGAATCTGCCGAGAACGGTTGCAAGCTTTCCGCAACCGATTTCATTGAGCTTTGCATTTAACTCATCAATGAAATCTGCAGCACTTGAAGGGGGAACATCTCTGCCATCTAAAAGGGCATGGATATAAACCTTTTCAAGACCATTTTTCTTAGCAAGCTCTACAAGGGCATAAAGATGCTCATTATGCGAGTGAACTCCGCCGTTGGATAAAAGTCCCATAAGGTGAAGTGCGCTATTATTCGCCTTGCAGTTTTCAACTGCCTTTAAGAAAGCGGGGTTGGTAAAGAAATCACCGTCTTTAATCGACTTGGTGATTCGGGTTAATTCCTGATAAACAACCCTACCTGCACCGATATTTGTATGACCTACCTCGCTGTTACCCATCTGACCGTCAGGCAGACCAACATCCATTCCCGAAGCTCCGATTTCGGTTGTTGGGCATTCGGTGAATATTTTATCAAGGCAAGGGGTAGCGGCGGCTTCAATGGCATTTCCGTTTTTTTCAGGATTAAAGCCAAAGCCATCCATAATAGTTAAAACTATAGGTTTTTTCATATTGTTTCTCTCCGATTACTTAGAAGCAGCTTTAACGATAACTGCAAAATCTTCAGCTTTAAGTGAAGCACCGCCGATAAGACCGCCGTCAACATTAACTTTTGCTACTAACTCGTCTGCGTTCTTAGCGTTCATAGAGCCGCCGTACTGAATGGTAACAGTCTCAGCAACCTCTTTGCCGTAAACCTCGGCAATAGCCTCACGAACATATCCGTTGCCCTCATCCGCCTGGTCTGCAGTAGCGGTAACGCCTGTACCAATAGCCCAAACAGGCTCGTAAGCTATGATGATATTCTTAAGCTGTTCAGCCGAAACATTTGTAAGAGCCATTTTGGTCTGATATTTAAGAAGAGTTTCGGTGTAGCCAAGCTCTCTCTGCTCTAAGGTTTCGCCAACGCAAACAATAGCGGTAAGACCTGCGTTAACTGCAGCCAATGTGCGAAGGTTAACGGTCTGGTCGGTTTCGCCAAAGTACTGTCTTCTCTCGCTATGACCGATAACAACATACTTAACTCCCGACTCTACAAGCATCTGAGCGGAAATTTCGCCTGTGTATGCACCGGAAGCCTTGAAGTGAACATTCTCAGCACCGATTTCAATATTGGAGTCCTTAGCTGCCTCAACAGCGGCAGGGATATCAATAAAGGGAACGCAAAGAACAACCTTGCAGTCAGCACCCTCAACTAAGGGCTTCATTTCGTTGATGAGAGCGGTAGTCTCAGCGGGGGTTTTGTTCATTTTCCAGTTGCCTGCGATAACAGCGGCACGAGTAGCTTTATTCATTTTTATTTCTCCTTTTTACACAAATGTAGGGCGAATTAACGCCCTACAAAAATTTTTATTATTTATCGTTGAGTGCTGCGATACCGGGAAGCTCTTTGCCCTCGAGGAACTCAAGAGAAGCACCGCCGCCTGTAGAAATATGGGTCATCTTATCACCGAAGCCCAAGGTGTTAACTGCTGCTGCAGAGTCGCCGCCGCCGATAACGGTAACAGCATCGGTCTCAGCAAGGCTCTTAGCAACTGCAATAGTGCCTTTTGCAAGAATCGGGTTCTCAAATACGCCCATAGGTCCGTTCCAAACAACAGTCTTAGCGTTTTTAACCTCGGTTGCATAAAGCTCAGCAGTCTTAGTGCCGATATCAAGGCTCATATAGTCAGCAGGAATCTTATCAGCGTCAACAACGGTTACATCGATAGGAGCGTCAATCGGGTCGGGGAAGTCCTTAGTGATTGTGCAGTCAATGGGGAGAAGAATCTTAACGCCCTTTTCCTCAGCCTTAGCCATCATATCACGGCAATAATCAATCTTGCTTTCATCAATAAGAGAGGTACCAACACCATAGCCCTTAGCAGCTAAGAAGGTATAAGCCATACCACCGCCGATGATAAGGGTATCAGCCTTGGTAAGAAGATTTTCGATAACGGGAAGCTTACTGTCAACCTTAGCACCGCC
The DNA here is from genome assembly GCA_045543715.1 of Acutalibacteraceae bacterium. Lineage (GTDB taxonomy): Bacteria > Bacillota > Clostridia > Oscillospirales > Acutalibacteraceae > UBA737. Next base: position 3,824 of record JAZPXP010000020.1, on the reverse strand, counting down.
CAAAATGCAAACGAAGGGGCGAACAGGGGTTTCAACAGCGTTTCCTAAATATTTAAGCTCTTTACCGATAAGGTAACCGGCAACTGCCTCTTTAACGTGAGATACAACACCAACGGTTGAGCAATGAGCTCTGTGAGCAGTACCGAAAGCATCGTTAACGAAGATATCAGCCAAAGAGCCAAGCTCAGCGGAGAAAGCCTCGCCGTTTTTGGTCTCTTCTGCACGGTAACGGGTGTTCTCGAGAAGAACAACATCGCCGTCCTGCATCTTTTCAACTGCAGCCTTTGCGTTTTCACCAACAACATTATCGTCAGCCGCAAAAACAACCTCTTTGCCGAGCTTCTCAGAAAGAGCCTTAGCTACGGGAGCCAAGGAAAGCTCAGGCTTGGGCTCACCCTTCGGTTTGCCAAGGTGAGAGCAGAGGATAACTCTTCCGCCATCAGCGATAAGCTTTTTGATGGTGGGGAGAGCCGCATTGATGCGGTTTTCATCGGTGATTACGCCGTTTTTAAGCGGCACGTTGAAGTCGCAACGAACAAGAACCTTCTGGCCTTTAACGTTGATATCATCAACAGTCTTTTTGTTAAGAGCGTTCATTAGAATACATCCTTTCAAAGATTGTTAAAAATTTACTAATCTTATTTTACCACATTTTGCTCATTTTTCAACATAAATTTTATTATATGAGTGTAAAATTATTCGCCGTCTTCCCATTTATAATTATGCAATTGTCCAAAATTCTCAAGTTCGGGGTAATCCCATTGTCTTAGTGCTTCATAAACTGCTATCGCAACCGAGTTCGAAAGGTTTAAGCTTCTTATATCGTGCTGCATAGGAATTCTAACGCACCTATCAGGGTTTTTAAGCAAAAGCTCTTCTGGAAGTCCCTTTGTTTCCTTGCCGAAAAGCAGGTAACAGTTATCGGGGTAGGAAATTTCGGAATGGGTGTGTCGGGCCTTGGTTGTATAAAAGAAAAATTCACCATTATTTTTCTCAAAAAACTCATTTATATCCTTATAATAGGAAATATCGAGGTATTGCCAGTAATCAAGACCTGCTCTTTTGAGCTTTTTATCATCAATTTTAAAGCCCATAGGCCCAACTAAGTGAAGCCTTGCTCCCGTTGCGGCACAGGTACGGGCAACATTACCTGTGTTCTGAGGTATTTCAGGCTCAACCATAACAATATTAAGTTTCATAAATTATCACCATATCTATTATATAATCTTAAAAAGACTTGTCAAGGAAGTAATTTGGTTATATAATGGTTGCGGTGATGAAAATGAAAAAATATTCAGGTGTTTTAAAAAAAGTTCGTGAAATCGAAGAAAAAAGAGGAATAGAATACCCAAGAACTGACGGTAAGCTTTATAAGGGAATAAAAATAGCTCATATAATATCGGGCGCTTGGGCACTTGTTATGAATGTTTTTTTTCTTTTAAGCCTTTGGATTAAATTTTCAGGCGAGGAAAAAATGGCAGAGCTTGAGGGGTTGATTTTAACTATTTCGATTTGTAGTTTCGGCTTGATTTTGGGCTTTGTTTTAACTAATTTTAAGATAAATATTGTGGGCAGTGCAGTAAGCCTTATGTCATCGGTTTTGCTTATAATAACCTATGGTAGAGAATTAAGCGATGTGCTCGGTTTCTGGGGTTTCAAATCCATTTTCTATTGGCGTCATCTTATTCCGTTGATTTTGGTAGCAATAACTATTATTTGGCTGTGCGTAATAGCGGTTAGAGCTAAGATGAAAACTGATAAGCTCTATAAAAAGGTTACGGAGGGACTCTATGAGGAATTTAAGAGTAATTCCGAAAATACTGATGATGAGTGGGACGAGTTCTTAAAGAACTATAATATTTGATATGAAAGATAATAAACCGTTAAATATAATAGCGAGAATAAGAACCGATTTCCCGTCTAAATTCGGAATACCAAGACAAAGTGGGTTAGTGCAGTCCCTAAAAGGAAGAATCGTTTTTGAAAAGGAATATAGGGATATACAGGCTTTGAGAGGTCTTGAGGGTTATTCTCATTTATGGATTATCTGGAAATTCTCAGAGTCCGAGAGTGAAAATTGGTCGCCAACCGTTCGTCCGCCAAGACTCGGTGGCAACAAAAGAATGGGTGTTTTTGCAACCCGTTCACCCTATAGACCAAATCCTATCGGTCTTTCCTCGGTTAAAATTGAAAGAATAATCGAAACGGGTGATAAAGGCCCCATTATTGAGGTTTCGGGAGCGGATATTTTGGATGGCACTCCGATTTATGATATAAAGCCCTATATTGCATATACCGATTCTCATCCCAATGCTTCAGGGGGTTTTTCTACCGATGTTTTCGAGAATAAATTGAAGGTAAGCTTTGCGGATGGAATAGAAGAAAACCTTGAAAGCGAAGTTTTAAATCCCTTAAAAGAAATTTTGGAAAACGACCCAAGACCTGCTTATCAGAACGACCCCAAGAGAATTTATAGTTTTGAATTTGCCAATTTCCATATTGAGTTTAAAGTTAATAATGATGAGCTGATAGTTATATCGGCAGAAAAAGACCTTAAGTGATTAAGGTCTTTATTTTTTTAAAACGGCAAAATGTAAAATGTTGTCAAAATTCAGGGTTTTTGTTTGTCGAAAAAGGTCGAATTATGGTTGAAGCAGAGAAATTTTTGTAAAAACTCCATTTATTTTGGAATTTTGCTTGCATTTAAAGGAAATATATGGTAATATATGTTGCAAGAAAACAGAGAAGGAGTTTTATGATGGAAAAGAAACTAAAAATAGTTATTGCTGACGAAGGCTCAGAACTTTCAAAGAATTGTGCTAAAACTTTTAAGGCTTACGGTATGAGCGTGTCGCTTTGTGAAAAAGACGGGCGAAAGGTTATAGAGCTTATAAAGAAAGAAAAGCCCGATATTGTGCTTGCTGATGTTTTTATGCCGAATATTGATATTTTGGGAGTGTTAAGCGCTTTAAAGGAGATGGACGGTAAGGACAGGCCAATGGTTATGGCAATGTCCAACTTCGATAACCCGATGCTCGAAAAGGAAACATTATCTGCAGGAGCGGCATATTATTTTCTGAAGCCTTTTGATATAAATACGGTTGCTGAAAGAATAATTCAGCTTTCGGGCTGGAAAAATGAATCGGCACCTCTTGTTGTTAAAAACAATGTTTTAACCGACCCTGAGCTTGAGCTTATGGTAACTGAAATTATTCATCAAATAGGTGTTCCTGCTCATATAAAGGGATACCATTATTTAAGAGAAGCAATCGTGCTTTCGGTTAAGAACAGCGAGATAGTAAATTCGGTTACAAAGCTTTTATATCCAACAGTTGCCAAAAGCCATTCAACAACTGCCTCAAGGGTTGAAAGAGCTATCCGCCATGCGATAGAGGTTGCTTGGGACAGGGGAGACATAGATGTTCTTAATTCCTATTTCGGATACACTATCCAAAATGACAGAGGCAAGCCCACAAACAGTGAGTTTATTGCAATGATAAGTGATAAACTAAGACTTAAACTTAAGATTGGATAGTACATAATTTTAAAAAAATTAAAATTAGTACTTGATTTCGCAAAAAGAATGTGATATTATACTATGGCGGTTGAAAAACACCGCTCTTTGCGCTGATAGCTCAGCTGGATAGAGCGTCTGGCTACGGACCAGAAGGTCGGGAGTTCGAATCTTCTTCAGCGCGCCAAGAAGAGTCTGCTTGAATGCAGGCTCTTTCTTTTTTATAAAACAATATTGATATAAAGAAGATTCGAACTCTGAGAGGGCGAGGCTCGTTAATAAAACAATTCGGTGAATTGTTTTTAGAGCT
>JAZPXP010000019.1:0-4465 GCA_045543715.1 Acutalibacteraceae bacterium | reverse complement strand
GTGATATTATCAATGGTTGCATCACCATCGAAAACCATAGTGGTTGCGTTAATTGCTGCGTTAGCGTCAGCGCCCTTGATAGTTACAGCGTGGTCAGCATCTCCGATTCTCTCATCTTCTGCGAGAGTATACTCGCCGATAACCTTAATCGGTTTGCCGCTTTCTGCCGCCTTATCAAGAGTCTTAAGCGGAGATTCTTCTGAGCCTGCGTTACTATCAAGTCCATTTGTCTGGTCAACATAGATAGAGTTGATTACATCATTAACTTCAGCAACATATTCGCGAACTCTTGCTATAGGCGAAGCACTTTCTGTAGCAACATTGAAATCACAGTCTTGATAAGAAGTGTCTGCTATTTCCTTGCCAACTCCACCCTTATTATAATAATCTCTTGCCTGAGTTCTTGAAATCTGTTTTGAAGATTTGGTCATAGTATTGGACCAAAGGGAAATTTCTCTGCCTCTAGTGTCCGTAAATGTTACATAACCGATAGCATAAATCGCATAACCTGAACGGTCATCAAGCACATCCTTTGAACCTGAATTGAGAATATGGAAATAAAGATTCTCAGCGCCTACAAGCTTTGAGTTATAGAACTTGGTTGAGCCTTCAACACCCTTTTTAAGATTTTCGGTTGCCCAAGCCTTGTTAACTGTAGCACCTTTGTTCTTCTCCTCAAGGGTGAACTTAAAGCCTGCAACCATACCCATATCGGTGATGGTATCATAGCTTAAATCAGCAGCGCTTACTCGATACTGAATATCATAGTTATCAAGCTCTTCTTCAGCATTAAGGAAAACCGAGCCTGCAAGAGAAAGATCTGACTGATATTCGCCGCCATAGAGGGCAACTTCTGTGAACATCAAAAGGTCCATACTCATTCTCTCATACCAGCGAATGCCGATATATTTAATGCCTTCAAGATTTTTTGCCTTGATATCATGCAAATGCTCAACACCCTGACGGGTTTCGCTCTTATAATCAACTATTATAGACTCATTGTTATAAAGCTTATCTAAGCTATCAGAAGCATAAATTGCATAATGCTTTGAAGGTTTAAATTGTTCTTTACTGTTATCAACAGTAAACGCCAATAAAATCTTCTCAGGATTATTGATAACACCGTTCATTGCAAAGGTCATATCAATATAAGCATCCGTCTGCTGATAATCGTTTGAGATTATACCTTTAAGTTCATCAAAGTAAATATATGTGCTGCCTGTATCAGTTGTTAGATTGGATTTATTATCGGTAATTACAGCATATCTGCCAGAAGTAGCCGAATGCTCACTATCATAAACATTAGTGCCGTCTGTTGCACTAAAAGTAAGTGAAGCGTTTTTGAAAAGGTTTTCACCGTAAACACTTGTATAATCGTCATCCTTAGAGGTGGCTGAACCGCTTATGTATAATTCTGCCTCGCCGCCGTAAAGACCGATTTCAGAGATAACAAGAGCTTCACTTTCAGACTCATAGAAACGAACAACAACGCTCTTAATTTGACCTAAATCAGTAAGAGCTAAGATATGCTCACCGTTTTGTCTTGTTGATACCTGATAATTATAAACCTTTGCGGTTGTTTCGATAGTTTCGCCGTCTGCTAGGAAATAAACAGCATAATGCAAGGAAGCCGAACCCTCAGTCTCGGTTGATCCGAATGCAATTCGCAATTTTTCAGGATTGTTAATCGCATTGTAAAAATCGAATTTGAGCTCGAGATAAGATTCAGTTTGAAGCATATTTCCCTGTTCGCCAATTCTGCCGCTATCGGGCTGAATAGAGTTGCCAACCGCAACCGAGCCATCTGTTAAAACAGAGAAATCGGGTTTGGTTGAATATGCTATATCAGAAGATGAGGAAGAGGTAAATTGGCTATAAACCAACAAATTCTTGCCGTTTGCTTCTTCATAATCAGCAGTTAAATCAGAATTAACTGTTAAATTATCAAGCGTTTCTTCGGAATATTCTCCGCCGAAGATACCGAACTCTTCAACAAGCTGAGCATATGCCCCACCTGTATATGCTCTATGATAGAAACGAATAGCAACATATTTAATGTTTTGAAGCTTTAATTTGGAAATACCAATTATATGTGTGTTCTTCGAGGTTTGACCTTCTGCAAGAGTAAACTCATAAATAGCTTCATCATAAAGGGTATCAATTGAAGAAGAAGCAAAAACAGCATAATGCTGACTGGTTAAATTACCGTTCTTCAAATGGCTTATAAATACTATCTTTTCAGGGTTATTGATAACTCCGTTAAGGGTATATTCCAACTGGAGATATGCAGCAGTCTGGTCGATGTCGTTATTATCATTTGTTACAATTGTATTACTGCTGCCAGCCGATAGTGTACTACTATTGCTAGTGTCAATCCTTCCATCAGTAGAGCCTGCCCCTGCAGTTAAAACTTTATTGTTAGTGCCATCGGTTGCTAAACCTTCGCCGACAGAATATTTCAAGTAGTTAACACCGTAAGTAGTGTAATCTGTATCACTTGTATAGGTAATTTGCTCTGCGCTATGGCTTGCGGTTGGAGCATAAGTGTAGGCAACGTCCTCACCTACGGTGATAACATAATCCTGAACATCTGTAGCATTTTCAACGAAAGCAGCACCGCTTATGCCAACTAATTTGAAGGTATATGTTCCGGGAGTATCAGGAGCGGCAAAATAAACATCAGCTATTTTTCCTTCTGCGGTTTTTATACCTGAAGCTAATGTTGCTTCGCAATAACTTTCATTAAGAATCTGGAAACCTGTATAACCATCGAAATCTTCGGGATTTTCAAATTTTGTTCCCTGAGCATCGAAGGTAATGGGTACATTCTCTGTACCGTCAACATAGCTATCAGACACCGTTCCACTTTCAACAGTAACAGGAGTTAATTTTTCTACACTGTATACTTTATAGTTTATAGCAGACATTTCAGCGTTGTTGCCTGACATAAACACTTCAATCTTAATATTGTCGTTTTCTAAAACAGGTGCGCCAAGATAAAGGTTTGCAGTAGGGGTTACAGTTTCAACAAATTCGCCGCCATAAATACCAAACTCTGAAACGCACTGCATATAATAATAACTGGCATTTGTTGAATTTCTATTATAGAAACGAACAGAAACATATTTGATCTTCTGAAGTTCTAATTCGGAAATATCTATTATATGAGTATTGCCTTCGCCCGTTCCTGTTGAGCTTTCATAGGAATAAATCAGGTTTTCATAAAGTTTATCCTTATCACTCGAGGCAAATACATCATAACGGGCGCTGTTGATATTAGAATTAGTGGCAACAGTACTATTGATAAACAATATTTTTTCAGGATTGTTAATAACACCTTCAGCAATCGTAAACTCCATCTGAACAAACGCATCAGTTGAAGGGTTTTCAGCGCTCCAGTTGTTATCGGCTGTTAAAATCTCCTTATTCTTATCACCTCTTGCCCAAGAGTTGCTGCTATACAAACCGTCAACACAGCCTGCATCTAAGCTTCCTGTTACAGTTGTTGCAACTCCATCAACCATAGCGGTAGCTGATACTTCGCTCTCTGCACCGATTAAGAGGTTTTTGTTATCATCTATAGTGCATTCATTGCCTGCAGTATAGTCATTCGATTCATATGTAAAATAGACACAACTTCCCCCGTAAAGACCAATAGAAGATATCTGAACTCCATAGGCACTATAAGGACGGTCATATAAGCGAATACCGAAATATTTAACCTGCGGTAAATCGTATCCCGAAATATCTACTTTATGCTGATATGTTGTAGTAGCGTCATTTTCTATAATACCTAAACTGTTTTCAGCTTCATAAAGGTCAGACTCATTATTTGAAGCAAAGATTTCATAATAATCTGAAATCTGGGCGTTAGTACTAGTAGCAGCTAAATTTTTAGCATAATGGAAGGTGGTTGGGTTTTTAACTGTTGCAGGAAGGGTAACGGTCATCTGCAAATAATATGTTGTCTGGCCAACAGTGTTATCGGCTGATTTGATAACGGAGTTACTACTGCTGGCTCCATAAAATGTTTGGGCTGTATGGCTCTCTTCGGTGGCGGTTGTTGCAGTAGTCCATCTGGTAGCGTTGCTACCTGCATAAACCGATCCGCCGCTTTCGGAAACGGCAACTGTACTGCCTGCAAAATGGTTGGTTCCTAAATCAGTAGGTAAAGTTGTATCACTAATATATGTTACATTTGTTTCTACTGCCGAAACCACAAATCCAACAGAAACGCAAGAAACGATAAGCGCCAATGCACAAATGAGGCTTAAAATTTTTGAAACCTTTTGTTTCACTTTCTTTTCATCCTTTCGAAAATAGTTATTTCACTTTTAAACTATATTATTTCTCGCTTGGGGTTTATTCTTGCTCTTTGTAAGCGGACTCGGTAACCTCGAAGGGATTGGCTATTGCCTTATTAACCGCATCCTTTATAGCGGGTAGTTGAGCTTCGATTTCAGGG
>JAZPXP010000018.1:0-5859 GCA_045543715.1 Acutalibacteraceae bacterium | reverse complement strand
TCGTGAAAAAACAGAGCAGGATAGCAGAATTATTTTCAAAGGTCAGCTTCCGATGAGTGAAGCAAAGAAGATAATCGAAGATTGCGATATCTGTGTTAACCCCAGACCTAACAATAGTGAATATACTAAATATTCATTCCCCTCAAAGCTTATAGATTATTTAAGCCGAGGCAAGAAAACCGTTGCCTTTAAGCTTGATGGTATGCCCGAAATCTATAATGAGTTTATTTTTTCTGCCGAGCAGGGAATAGATAAAGCTATAAATGAAGCATTAAATTCACCTAATAAAGCAGAAAAATTTAAGGAATATGCAGAAGAAAATCTTAGAAAGGAAGCAGTTTCAAACCGTATTATTGATATGTTTTGAAGCGTTTTGAACAAATGACCGACCTTAGAAAAACAAACAAAACAAAAAGCGCATTGGAACTGTTATCCGTTTTCATTCTTATATATTTTTCCAATGACACTCTTTTGTTCGGAACAAATAAGAACGAGTCGTTTTTATATATTTATCTATTAGTGTTGGCAGTTATGGTGGGCTATTGGTTTTTGAAAAAACCGACCTTCGAAACTAAGGGACTTTATTTGCTTTTGGTTTTAGCATTTTTAAATATAGTAACAATGCTAGTATCAGGCGATGGCTTACTAAAATATGTTTATCAGATTTTTATTCTGTTTTCGGCCCTTATTATTGCCAATAACCTACAGATTAAAGACTTTATTGAAAAATATAATAAGATTATCTTTATTTTATCGATTGGTTCAATAATAATATTTATTTTAAATTTGTTCTTTTCTTCAATTGTAATGTTGTTTCCGCAGATAGTCAATGATGCAGATAATGTATTTTATTATATGGGTTTTGGATTTGCCAATTTTCCTGAATATGATGTATTCCCCAGAATGTACGGTATATTCAGAGAACCCGGCGTCTATATGATTTTCTTGTTTTTAGCCATTCTTTTTGAAGTATTGTCTGAAAAAGAGCCATCTATAAAAAGGTCAATGGTTTATATTATTGCAATGCTTCTTACCTTTTCAACTGCCGCGTATATTTTAATAGCCGCTTCGGTTGTTTTAATGTTAATAAAGCTTTCCTCTGATAATTCAAACAGCAGGAAAACGAGAATTTTTAAGGTCTTTTTGGTATCTATACTCGTGATAACGGTGGTCGTTTTTATAATCGGTGCAGATATTGTTTTCGGAAAGGTTTTCAGAAAGCTTTATGTTGAAAACGCTTCGGCGGCATCTCGTATGGGTTCGATTGTAACTAATCTCAGAATTTTTTATCCAAAGCCTATTTTTGGAAATGGTTGGTCTTATCTTGAGGATAATTTCGAAAAGCTCGCGCATTTATATGGCTATATAGGCGGCGGACATAATACAAATACCTTGCTAAAGATTTTAGCAATTTATGGTATTCCGTATTTTACTATAATGGTTATTGGAATGTTTAGCTTTTGGAAAAAGATTAATCGCTCCCTTTTATTGGCAATAGTGGTTTTTGTTCTTTGGATTATAGCACTTAGTAATGAAGATTTAAGTGTTAATATTTTGACATATATTTTGGTTTTCTATGGCTTCTCTAATCTAAAATTTAGGATGAATTGATATGAAGGTTTTCCAGATAAATTCGGTGCCTTATGGAAGCACTGCTAAAATAATGCTTGGAATATCAAAGGTTCTAAGTGATAAGAAAATTGAAAATATGGTTTCAAGCGGATATTCCTATCATCCGATTGAAATGCCTGAAAACCATATTAAGATAGGCTCTGCTTTTAGCAAGGCTTTACATATATTTCTATCGAGAATTACAGGTTTTCACGGTTGTTTTTCATATTTTTCAACCCTTTGTCTTTTAAAGAAAATTAAAAAGTTCGGTGCGGATACCATTCATTTGCATAATCTTCACGGATGGTATATAAATTTACCCTTACTTTTTAAATTTATAAAGAAAAACAATCTTAAGGTTATCTGGACTCTGCACGACTGTTGGGCTTTTACAGGGCATTGTCCTCATTATGATATGGTGGGTTGCGAAAAGTGGAAGACGGAGTGCCAAAACTGCTCTCAACATAAAAGTTATCCTAAAACTATTTTTGATTGCTCAAAGAAAATGTTTAAATTAAAGAAAAATTGGTTCTTAGGAGTTCGAGATTTAACCATTGTTACACCGTCTTTTTGGTTGGCTGAACAAGTAAAGCAGTCCTTTTTAAAGGACTATCCTATAAAAGTTATAAATAATGGGATTGATTTATCGGTTTTCAAACCTCAAAATAGCAATTTTAGAGAAAAACACAACCTGCAAGATAAATTTATCATTTTAGGGGTTGCTTTTGATTGGGGCGTTAAAAAAGGTTTAGATGCATTTATTGAACTTTCCAAAAGTCTTGATGATGGCTTTAAAATAGTGTTGGTTGGGACAAACAGCGCCATAGATAAAAGCCTCCCTGAAAACATACTTTCCATTCATAGAACCCAAAATCCAAAAGAGCTCGCCGAGATTTATACCACTTCTAATATCTTCTTTAATCCCACAAGGGAAGAGGTTTTAGGCCTAGTAAACCTCGAGGCTCTCGCTTGCGGAACACCCGTTGTAACCTTTAATTCAGGCGGAAGCCCCGAATGTATTGATGAATCCTGCGGAATTATTGTTCAAAAAGATGATATAGAAGCCTCAGTAGATGCCATTTTAAAAATTAAAGCATCCCCCTTTACTAAAGAAGTATGCATAAAGCAAGCTTCAAAATTCTCTCAAGCTAACAAGTTTGAAGATTATGTAAATCTTTACAAAAAGTTGAGCGAAAGATTTTGAACACCAAAGAGGTACACTTATGAAAATAATAAAAAACGTCTTGTTTTCTATACTGTTTTTCTTTCTTTCATTTCTTATAAAAAGGGACGAAAAATATATAGCGCTCGGCTCTTGGATGGGGAATCGTTATGTTGATAATTCTCGATATTTGGCTGAATATATTCACAAAAACCATAAAGAATACACTATTTTTTGGGTTGGCGAGAACATTATAAAAGAAGAGGTTTTAGAGAAATTGCCTGATGCTAAATTTCTTGAAAAGGATAAATTTTCTTCTGGCCTTAAGTTGCTAAGATGCAAGTATATGTTTTTTAGCCAAATGCACAACGCCGATATATCCTCTTATAATGTTTTTAGAAAAGCCGTAATGTGTTATTTGCATCACGGAATGCCGCTAAAAAAATGGGCAGCAGATGGTTTGAATCAGGGCGAATCTTTAAAGCAAAGCCCAATTAAAAAAATATATTGTGATATTGTTTCATCAAATAAAAAATACGATTTCTTTGTCACTTCTTCCCCTGCTCATGATATAACCAACTGTTCTGCATTAGCTTTTAAAGGGTGCACTATGAATAAAAATGTTCATAGCGGAACTCCGAGAAATGATATGTTCTTCAATCCCAACGAAGAAGAAATTAAAAGCACGAAACTTGCATATTCTGAAAGGTTTTCTTTTAATAAAGATAGTAAGGTGTTTTTGTATTTACCCACATATAGAAGAATTTCAAATAACATTTTTTCTTTAACGACCCTTTCTTCCGAAGAGCGAGAAAGACTAACCCGCATTTTAGTAGAAAACAACATCGTATTAATCGAAAAAAGTCATTTCAGTGAAAATGTTGATTTTAAGGGGGAAAACACCGAACATATAGTGTTTGTTGATAAAAATGTTAATGTACAGGAAATGATGCTCTTTTCCGACTGCATTATTTCGGACTATTCGGGCGCTTTTTTGGATTTTATTTTGCTCAACAGACCTGTAATCCACTTTGTTTATGATTATGAGTATTATAAAAATATCGATTCGGGATTATACTATGAACTCGATGAGTTTGCAGCCGGAAATATAGCTTGTGATTTTGATGAGCTTTTAGCTGAAATTGACAATGTCGGAAAGGGCATTGATAATAATGCTGAGCTCAGAAAAGAAATAGCCAATAAATTTATGACCTATGAACAGGGAACAGCAAGCCAAAAGATATTTGAAAGAGTTGTGTTAAATGAACATATTGCATAAGATCAAAAACATTTCCGATGCAGCAAAAGCATCAATTGCACTTATGCTCTCAAGCGTTATCGCTAATGGAATTACTTATTTAGTAACGCCTATCTACACTCGCCTTTTAACGCCGACTGAATTTGGAGAAACATCTCTCTTTTTAACTTGGCTTCAAATATTTGGAATAATAGCGATGTTTGGGCTTGCAAATGGAGTATTTAATAATGGGATGGTGGACTTCCCTGATAAACGCGATGAATATTCCTTTTCAATGCTGGTTTTATCCAATATAATAACTGTCGCATTTATGGGTATTCTCTTGTGTATTTATCCATTGGTTCAAGGGTTTGTCGGACTTGGGTATCCGCTTATTATCTTAATGGGCGCAGTGTATGTTTTCCAACCGGCATTTAATTTCTGGTCGGCACGCCAACGATATGAATTTAAATACAAGGCGCTTTTCATTTGGTCGGTGATATCTGCTGTTATAACGCCAATTGTAGCAATTTTTACCATTTTGTCTACTGAAGGCAACAAGGCCTACGCTCAGATTTTCGGAATGGAGATTGCAAGAATTGCTATATATATAGTATTCTATGTGTATATATGCTTCAAAAACAAAATGAAGCTAAAAACAAAATATTGGAAAGGTGCGTTCAAATTTAATTTGCCGCTTCTTCCCCATTACCTTTCGATGCATCTTTTAAGCAGTTCAAATAAGGTAATGATATCTTATCTCATTAACGATGCCGCAACCGCTTACTACAGCGTTGCACACTCGGTAGCGGCGGTATCAACAATTGTTTGGACTGCTATTAATTCTTCCCTCATTCCTTATACTTATGAAAAATGCAAAATCAAGGATTATAAATCAATATCAAAAATTGCTTCCTTTGTTTTGCTTTTGTTTGCTGTAGTTTGTGTATGCGTTATAATGTTTGCTCCCGAGGTCGTTGCAATTATGGCAACTCCTGATTATATGGAGGCTATCTATGTTATTCCTCCCATAGTCGGCGGAATTTTCTTTCAGGTCCAATATAATCTTTATGCAAATGTGATTTTTTATTATAAAAAGCCAAAATATGTTATGATAGCAAGTGTTACTGCGGCATTTGTAAATATTTCATTAGGATATGTTCTTATAAGTTCGTTTGGCTACCTTGCCGCAGGTTATGTAACTCTTGTTTGCTATATTCTTCAAGCAGTTATCGATTTTATTGGAATGAAAAAAGCAGCAGGGAATACATTATATGATATGAAATTCATAGTTCTGCTATCGCTATTTGTTATTATAATTGCACTTTTTAGCAACCTTTTATATAGCGTAACTATAGTTAGATATCTTATCGTTGCGGCACTGTTTATTATATGCTTTATTTTCAGGAATACTATAATTGCTAAAATAAAAGAGATTAAAAAAAGGCGGTAAAAAATTATGTCTTTATTTAAAGATAAAACCTTACTTATCACAGGCGGAACAGGCTCTTTCGGAAATGCTATTTTAAACCGTTTCTTAAAGACCGATATCGGCGAAATCCGTATTTTTTCAAGGGACGAAAAAAAGCAGGATGATATGCGTCATTATTTCCAGGCAACCGAGCCTCAGTTTGCAGATAAGATTTCATATTATATCGGCGATGTGAGAGATTTACAGTCGGTTAAAAACGCTATGCACGGGGTGGACTTTGTTTTCCACGCCGCCGCTTTAAAGCAGGTGCCTTCTTGTGAGTTCTTTCCGCTTGAAGCTGTTAAAACTAATGTGCTTGGCACCGAGAATGTTTTAACTGCCGCAATAGATGAGGGTGTTAAAACTGTTATCTGCCTT
>JAZPXP010000017.1:0-2508 GCA_045543715.1 Acutalibacteraceae bacterium | reverse complement strand
AAGGTTAGCGCTGTTATCAACGGCGAAAGCGTTTATTCTGAGGAGGTTGTTTGGTTCCCGAAAATCAATTCTGACCCTCAGTATCAGTATGACGGAATTTTATCTGCTATGAAATCTGCTGCTGAGCATCTTCCAAGAGTTGATGCTATCGGTGTTTCCTCAGCAGGTGTTTATGTTGATAATCGCATTATGGTTGCCTCTCTTTTCTTAAAGGTTTCAAAGGAAGACTTTGAAAAGAGAGTTAAGAATATGTATATAGATATCGCCAAGGAATTTGGTGAGAATATTCCGCTTGAGGTTGCAAATGACGGCGATGTTACAGCCTTGGCAGGTGCTATGGACCTTGACGATGACTCGGTATTGGGTATTGCTATGGGAACGAGCGAAGCCGGTGGTTATGTTGACCCATCTGGTAATATCACAGGCTGGCTTAACGAGCTTGCTTTTGCACCTGTTGACTATTCAAAGGATGCTATGGTTGATGAGTGGTCAGGCGATATTGGCTGCGGTGTTAAGTATTTTTCACAGGATGGTGTGATTAAGCTTGCTCCTGCTGCGGGTATTGAGCTTGATGAGGCATTATCTCCTGCAGAGAAGCTTAAGGTTGTACAAGGTCTTATGGAAGCAAAAGACCCACGTGCTGCTGCAATTTATGATACTATCGGTGTCTACTTTGGTTATGCAATTGCTTATTACAGTCTTTTTTATGATATTAAACATGTTCTCATTATGGGAAGAGTAACCTCAGGGGAAGGCGGCGTGATTATACTTAACCGTGCCAATGAGGTACTTAAAAATGAGTTCCCCGAACTCGCTCAGAAATGCGAGCTTCATATTCCTGATGAATCAAGCCGCAGAGTTGGTCAGTCTATTGCTGCCGCTTCATTACCTGAAATAAAGTAATTTTAAAGGAACGGTTACTCGTGCATTTGATTTATCCTTGAAAATGAATTATTTTGATGTTATACTGAAAAAAACTTTGGAAGAGTGATTTTATGGATTTTTCTTCACTTAAAAAATATGTAGACTCTTTATATGATACATACGGTATTATATCATGCGATATTGCGGTTAATTATAAGCATAAACAGGTTTTCAGATATTCGGTAGGTGAAGCCAAAAAAGAGAATTTACAATGGCTTTATTCGATGAGCAAGGTTATAACCTGTACCGCTTTAATGCGTCTTATTGAAAGAGGGGAGTTAGGGCTTAACGATAAGGTTTCGGACTATCTTCCCGAATATGCCGACTTATATGTTAAAACTAATGATGGCATTAAGAAAGCAGAAAATGACTTGCTCATCTGGCATTTGTTCGGTATGCGAAGCGGAATGACCTATAATCTTTGGTCGCCTGACCTTAAAAAAGCAAGGGAAAACGAAAATGCAACAACGAGGGAGCTTGTTGCCGCTATGGCGAAGGAGCCTTTGTTGTTTGAACCCGGAACGGCTTATAATTATAGCCTTTCCCACGATGTTTTGGCAGCCGTTGCCGAGGTTATAACAGGAAAAACCTTCCACGAATTTTTAAAGGAAGAGATTTTCACTCCGCTTGGTATGACCGATATCGGTTTCCATCCGACTGAGGAAGACAAAAAGCGTTTTGCTAAGCAATATAGATATGATGGATACAGATATGAATGCTTAGAATGTCCTAAGTCCTGTGAATACAGGCTCAGTGAAAAATACGAGAGCGGCGGAGCAGGGCTATATGCTACCAATGATGAATATATGAAGGTTTTGGATGCTCTCGCAAACGGCGGAAAGGCTGAAAACGGATATCAGCTTTTAAAACCTGAAACCATTGATATGCTCAGGAAGCAAACAATGAAAAATGATGAAGCATTTGATAAACTTGGATATAGATATGCCCACGGCGTTCGGGTTATGACCAATAAAGAAGTAGGGCAGAGCTTATCACCCCTTGGAGAGTTCGGTTGGGACGGAGCTGCCGGCTCTTACGGATTGGTTGATACTGAAAACAATATAAGCCTTGTTTTCACAATGAATATCTTAGGCTTTGGCAGATGCTACAGCGAAATTCATCCGCAGCTTAGAAACCGTGCATATATTGGCTTGGAACTTGATAAATAGCAAAAAGTCGGTGAAAATCACCGACTTTTTTTAATCTTTACTGAAGTCTTCAAGAATTAAGCCTTCGTTTCTCTCAAGTGCCCAGTTTATATTCCATTCGCTTGTGAATATAAGCAGGTTATTGCCCTTGAAGTCCTGCACCCATTTGGTATCTGATGTGAGGTTAAGCTTTTTGATATCGATATCCTTATTCTTTATCCATCTGATATGCTGATAAGAAAGGTTGTTTCTGATAACATCAACATTGTATTCATTTTTAAGTCTGTGCTCAAGTACCTCGAACTGAAGAACGCCTACAACGCCAACTATAACCCTTTCCATGCCCGTATTTGGCTCGTGGAAAATCTGAATTGCACCCTCTTGGGCTATCTGTTCAACACCCTTAACGAACTGTTTTCTTTTAAGAGAATCCTTT
>JAZPXP010000016.1:0-4059 GCA_045543715.1 Acutalibacteraceae bacterium | reverse complement strand
GGTTTTTATAATTTTGGTGAGCTGAATTTTGAAGTGTATGAAGGAAAAGGCGGACATCTGCCTGGGGAAATCGTTTTAATAGATTATGCGAATCACATTGCTATTACAGGAGATATTTATATTAACACGCATGGTCTTACGGCTGAACAGGAAAAATATAACAGATATGCACCAATACTAATGACATCTGTTGATACAGACCCCAAATTGTGTTCAGAGGAAAGAAATGCTATTTTACAACGATTGGGCGTAGGGAAGTGGCAGATTTTCGGAGCGCACGGTTTTAAAAAGGATTATTCAGTAAATTTATAGTTTTATCTTTAATATGTATATATTTCCCCCTTTGGTGTATAGCACCACGGGCTGCAATTAAGGATATGAAATAATCAATCCTAAATAAACAATTCATCCCCACCGATTTCTCGGTGTGGATTTTTCTTGATAATCTAAAGACAATATGGTATAATTTTAACATTCATTTATAAAACAAACAGGAGTGGGCTATTATGAACATTTTATCAATCGGCAACAGCTTTTCACAGGACGCGCAGCGGTATCTTCATCAAATTGCCAGGGCAGGTGGTGCGAATATCAATTCGTTTAATCTCTTTATAGGCGGATGTCCTCTGTCAAGACACTTTCGAAATATGCATAGTGAACTACCAGCATACCGACTTGAAATGAATGGGTGCAGCACAGATTTTAGTGTTTCTCTGAAGGAGGCTCTATTAAATCGAGACTGGGATGTTATCACCGTACAGCAGGTTAGCACCAAATCACCGAATTATAACACTTATCAGCCCTACCTTGATGAATTGGTTGAATATATCAGACGATTGGTTCCTAAGGCTAAAATTGCCGTTCATCAAACCTGGGCGTATGAGCAAGACAGCAAAAGGTTGAATGAGACATTAAAATATAATGATTACAAGGATATGCTTAGCGATATTGTAAATTCTTATCAAAAAGCTGCGGAACACATTCATGCGGACTTTATTATTCCGTCAGGCGAAGTGTTTGGTGCTATGCTCGAAAATGGAATAGATAGGGTTCATCGTGATACATTCCATGCAAGTCTGGGTCTTGGCAGATATGCCCTCGGCCTTACCTGGTATCGTGTTTTAACCGGCAACGATGTTACAAACAATCCGTTCAACGACTTTGACGAGGAAGTTTCTGCCGAGCAAATTGCAATCGCAAAAAAGAGCGTGCAGGAAGTCGCTGAGAGATATAAAGTATAAATCACCCTTTGCCTCAGGCTACAATTAAGGGCTAATAATTCAAACAACAAAAATGCTGACCGCAAGGTCGGCATTTTTCGTTTGAATTACGATGAATTGCCCTTGCAGAAATTATGCAGAATATATAGTCGCTTTAACAGGCAAAGGGACCTGTAACTGATTATATTTTAGGCACCGTTCGAGAAAACACACATCATAGTTCTTTGGTAAGTTGGGTTAAAAGTTTCAACTAAATTATAATATCGCAAAGTTTCTTAAGGTCGCCATAAAAGAATTATTACACAATTTAGTGAAAAACTAAAAAAACATTGCATTTTATCAACTAAGTGGTATAATACTACCATATCTATATTTGAAGGTGAATACATGTACGCATTATTGGCTTTTATCCCCATTTTATTTTGTGTTGTGGTTATGGCAGTTTTTAACTGGCCTGCTAAAATTGCCCTGCCTATTTCATGGTTTATTACCGCTGCACTCGGCTTCTTTGTTTGGAAATTGGAAATCATTTCTTTGATAGCCTATTCCATTTCAGGTCTCTTTAGTTCTATTGAAGTATTGATTATCATTTTCGGTGCCATATTGGTTATGAATACCCTGAAAATGTCGGGCGGTATGGTTGCCATCAACAATGGCTTCCGTTCGATCAGTCCCGATGCCCGCGTGCAAGCGGTGATTATAGGTTTTCTTTTCGTATCATTTATCGAAGCAGCCGCAGGCTTTGGTACACCCGCAGCGTTGGCGGCGCCCCTTATGATTAGTCTTGGATTTCCTCCTGTGGCCGCAGTGGTGGTTGCGCTTATCTGTGATAGTGCTGCCGTTTCTTTCGGCGCTATAGGCACTCCTGTACAGCAAGCTATCGCTTGTCTTGGCGGAGCCGAATCGTTGGATGCCGCCTATATCGGACAAATGTCTTTATGGACCGCAATTCCGCATGCCGTAGTTATGTTAGTTCTTCCATTTATGGCAATAGCCGTTATGTGTAAGTTTTTCAGCAAAGAAAAATCTATTAAACCCGCTTTGAAAGCACTTCCTTTCTGCTTATTTTCCGGTGCTGTATTTGCGGTTCCTTATGTTCTGGTAAACATATTTGTTGGACATGAATTCCCTGCTCTTTTCGGCTCTTTGATTGCACTGGTCATCACCGTACTAGCAGCTAAATTCAAATTCCTCGTTCCTAAAGACACATGGCACTTTGATTCTGAATCCGAATGGGACGAAAGTTGGAAAGCTTCCCATCCCCCCGCTCCGCCCAAGGAATCTAAGATGTCTCTTATAAAAGCATGGATTCCTTATGTGATTATTGCTTTGCTACTCGTTGCCACCCGTATCCCCGCATTGGGCATCAAAGGCTTGTTAAACGATGCCGAAAGTATTTTTGTTATCAAATTCGGCAATTTGTTCGGCGTAGAAAATACCGCCGTTGCACTAAAATGGGCATACGTACCGGGAACAGCCTTCATACTGGTAGCACTTCTTTGTGTGGTTCTTCATAAAATGAAGCTTAAAGATACGGTAGCAGCTTGGCGTGCATCCTTTGAGCAGGTTAGCGGCGCCGCTATCGCCTTGGTGTTTGGTCTTGCTATGGTGCAGATTCTTCGTTACTCAGGCTCAAACGATGTTACGGCTGTATCTGAAATCAAGAGTATGATTTACTATATGGCTGAGGCACTTTCCAAAGTGGGCAGAAGTTTATATATCATTATTTCTCCCATAATCGGTATTTTAGGCTCCTTTATTTCTGGTTCTAATACTGTGTCTGTAACATTGTTTACTAATCTCCAAGAACAGGCTGCCGCTAATCTTAACTTGAACACCGCCATCATCGTAGCAGCAAATATCATAGGCGGCGCTATCGGTAATATGATTTGCGTAAACAATGTGGTGGCTGCCTGTGCAACCGCCGGCACTGTAGGCCGCGAAGGTAAAATCATCCGCATAAATGCTATACCTACCGCCATTTACACCGTTATGGTAATTTTAGTGCTTTTCGTTGCCTTTTATCTGCTAGGTTTATAATTCGAAAATAATTCTTAACCCCTTCGGAGAAATCCGAGGGGTTTTTTGAAAAAACTGTTGTTTTTTATAATAATTTGTTGTAAAATTTACTTATAGAAAAGATTATTTTCTATAAATTAAATTTTGGAGGAGATTTTTTTGAACAGAGCAGAATTAAAAGCGGCAGCTAAAAACCAAATCAGAGGAAAAATTGGTATTATTTTTGTCATTGGATTGATTATTGCGCTGATTTCAGGTGTTGCAGGTGCAATACTGTCATTCATACCGTTTGGAGGCTTAGTCGCATCAATTATTATAACACCAGCCTTTACACTCAGTATGGTCCGCGTTTTCTTAAATGTAGTTAAAGGCTATCATCCTTCTATCGAAGATGCCTTTAGCGGTTTTGATGATTTCTGGGCGGCATTTAAAGTGAATTTCCTTGTTGGATTGTTTACATTCCTTTGGTCTTTGCTTTTTATAATTCCAGGTATAATTAAAGCTTATTCTTACTCTATGTCCCTTTATATATTAGCAGAAAACAAAGGTAAACCCGCTTTAGAATGTATAAATGAATCTATGGCCATGACCGAGGGACACAAAATGGATTTGTTCGTGCTTGGACTCTCTTTCATCGGTTGGGGTTTACTTTGCGCCATCACCTTCGGCATAGCCGGCATTTGGGTTGCACCTTATATGGAAGCGACTTTTGCAAATGCATATAACAGTTTAAAACCTGTTAACTTTTCAAGCGAACAACCCGATATTGAGGTTGAGTAATTTAAAATTATCCGCCCGAGTTTTCGGGCGGATTTTATAT
>JAZPXP010000015.1:0-21630 GCA_045543715.1 Acutalibacteraceae bacterium | reverse complement strand
CTTTCACCCTCAGTTTCACGCATAGCAATAAAGCTCTTTATTGCCTCTTCTGCAACGGGTAAAACCGCCTCTAAAACCTGCTTCTCATCAACTTCCTTTCGGCGAAGCTTAAAAATATCGCTGTTTCCGATAAAGGAAGAAGCCTTAACATCATTCTTAAGTTTATATTCCTTTGAAAGAGTTTTTAAAGCCTTTATATAAGCATCAGCATATTGACGGTTGATTTCAACTTCGGTTGAGTTTTCATTGGTATCCTCAATAAAAACCGAAGCCTCAACCTTGCCCCTTGAAATGCTCTGCTGACAAAAAGCCTTTAACTTTTCCTCAGCAAACTGAAAGCTTCTCGGCATACGGGAGGTAAACTCAAAATATCTATGGTTTACCGACCTTAATTCAACTGTTACCTCGAAACCGTTATTTGCCCCTGAGGCTCTGCCGAAACCGGTCATACTTTTAATCATTTTTTATCCACTTCCATTAAGGGCTTTCGCCCGATAATACTACTCCACGATAGTCGTATTATTATACCAAATTTAAGCCCTCATTGTCAACTTTTTGAGGTAAATGTAACCTTTTTGTAAAAAAATATAGGGCGGATTTCCGCCCTATGCATTTCTTCTTGTTTTGTTTATTAAATTTTTAATAAAAGTTATAGGCTTATATTTCCTCCAAGCCCAAAAGCCAAAGGCCAGACCTATAACAGTTAAAGGAATAATGCTTCCCTCTATTCCATTTGCTCCACCTGTTATAAAACTGTTTCCCGAAAGTTTATATTTAAGCAAAGCAGGATAACCCTCTGACAGAGGCAGAGAGCCTAAAGCAAAGGTGCTAAGTAATGAATAGAAAAATCTTACCGAAATGGTAACAACCATAGAAGAGGTTAATTCAAGTAACACGCAAAGCAAAATGTTGAAAACTATCAAGGTTGCCATCTCTATTTTGCCCATTTTCAAAATATGGAAGTTCAAAGAAATATAAAGAAGGGTTGTTATAACAACCGAAGCTATAACACCGTATTCCCTTTTATAAAGCTGGAACAAATAACCTCGAAGCAAATATTCGGTCGTGATAGCATTGAAAAGAAGTGCCGGCAGCCAAAAATAAAGGTATTTAACCTCATTTATTCCCTCGAATTTAAAGCTCTTGGTTGAAACCATAACCGCAACGGTTATAACAGGAAGAACAGCACCCAAAAACAAACCGAACATAACCTGCTTTACCTTTTTCTTTTTAGAGGGAAGCTTAATACTTTTCTTTTCAACCCATTTAATAAAAATCCAGGTTAAAATGATAATAAAAATCAACTGAACTCCCTCAGTGAAGAGCTTTAAAAGAGCGGTGTTTTCAGTTTTGATGGTTGGCAAAATAGGAAAACACATAACCGCCAAATCAAAAAAGAAAAGCGTTTTAAAGATATTTATAAGCAATTTCTTCATATAAAACTCTCCTTTCAGGAAATCTTTTCTAAATTATATAATAAAATACCGATTAAAGCAATGAAAACTTAAAAAAATTTATCTCATTTAAAATTATGCTTGATTTTTCATTTAATATGAATTATAATAACTCTTGCTATGGAGAGATGGCTGAGCTGGTCTAAGGCGCACGACTGGAAATCGTGTAAGTGCTAATACCACTTCGGGGGTTCGAATCCCCCTCTCTCCGCCAAAATCGACAAGTTTCGACAGAGACTTGTCGATTTTACTTTTTCACTATTAACTCTTCACTTTTCACTATTCCCTACTGCCGATTTTGGCGGAGAGGATTCAAACAAATAGGTGAAAAATCTAAGGGCATAGACCCTTTCCAAAAATAAACGACAAGGGTTTAAAGCCTTGTCGTTTATTTTTTTATCTTTTCAATATCATAGGGTGTTGTTTGGTAAACAAAGTAGTTTAGCCAGTTGGAATAAAGTAAATTTGCATGGGAACGCCAAGAAACAATGGGGGTTTTCTTGATATCATTCTTCGGGAAATAGTTTTTAGGAATTTCTATTGGCTTATTTTCTCCTAAATCACGGAAATATTCATTAGCCAAAGTATCGGCATCATATTCCGAATGGCCCGTAATAAATATCTGTTTACCCTTTTTAGTTGAAACGGCATAAACCCCTGCCTCTTTCGAGGTTGAGAGAATCTTAAGTTCCTTAACCGCCTTTATATCCTCTTCTTTTATAGTTGTATGCCTAGAATGAGGTACCATAAATCTATCATCAAAGCCTCTGAAAAGAATAGATTTTTTATAATCAACCTTATGCTCAAAAACACCGAAAAGCTTTTTATCAAGAGGATATTTCTTTATCCCGTAATGATAATAAAGTGCCGCCTGAGCTCCCCAACAGATATGAAAAGTTGAGTGAACGTGAGTCTTGGTCCATTCCATTATCTCGCAAAGCTCGTTCCAATATTCAACCTCTTCAAACTCCATATTTTCAACCGGAGCTCCTGTTATAATCATTCCGTCAAAGGTTTTATCCTTAACATCATCAAAGGTTTTATAAAATGTGAAAAGATGCTCTGCCGAAGTGTTTTTAGATTTATGGCTCTTAGTATGAATAAGCTCTAAATCAACCTGCAAGGGAGAGTTTCCAAGAAGACGGGATAACTGAGTCTCGGTCTCGATTTTTTTAGGCATCAGGTTAAGAAGCAATATCTTTAAAGGACGGATATCCTGAGTTATTGCTCTCGTTTCGGTCATAACAAATATATTTTCATCATTCAGTGTTTTAACCGCAGGTAAATCATTCGGTATTTTAATGGGCATAGTTTTCACCTCGTTTCTTAATCTTTATATAGAATAACATAAAAACCCCTCTTATGCAAGAGGGGTTTTTTTATTAAATATTGTCAAGCGCCTGTTTAATATCGGCAATAAGGTCCTCGGCATCCTCAATTCCGCAAGAGAAACGGATAAGGTCGCCCGAAATACCTGCGGCCTTAAGTTCATCCTCATTCATCTGACGATGGGTTGCATTTGCAGGGTGCAAGCAGCAAGAACGGGCATCTGCAACATGGGTTTCGATAGCTGCAATTTTAAGGCCCTTCATAAAGGCTTCCGCAGCCGCTCTTCCACCCTTAACACCGAAGCTTACAACGCCGCAGCTACCGTTAGGAAGATACTTTTTAGCAAGCTCATAGTTACTATCCGACTCGAGTCCGGGATAGGTAACCCAAGAAATTCTGTCATCACTCTCTAAGAACTTAGCAACTGCAAGACCGTTCTCGCAATGCTTTTTCATTCTAAGGTGTAAGCTCTCAAGTCCTAAATTCACATAATAAGCATTTTGAGGAGACTGAATAGAGCCGAAATCACGCATAAGCTGAGCGGTAGCCTTGGTAATATAAGCACCCTCAAGCCCAAAACGCTCGGTATAGGTAACCCCGTGATAGCTCTCGTCCGGAGTGCAAAGACCGGGGAACTTATCGGGATACTTAGTCCAGTCAAACTTGCCCGAATCAACGATGCATCCGCCAACACCGCTACCGTGTCCGTCCATATACTTAGTGGTTGAATGGGTTACAATATCAGCACCCCATTCAAAAGGACGGCAGTTAACAGGTGTTGCAAAGGTGTTATCAATAATAAGCGGAACACCGTGCTTATGAGCAGCATTTGCAAACCTTTCAATATCAAGAACATTCAAAGCAGGGTTAGCGATAGTCTCACCGAAAACTGCCTTGGTATTATCCTTAAATGCCTTATCTAATTCCTCTACTGAAGCAGCGGGGGAAACAAAGGTGAACTCAATTCCCATTCTCTTCATAGTAACTGCAAATAGGTTATATGTTCCGCCGTAAAGAGCCGAAGAAGCAACAATATGGTCTCCACAGGAAGCGATATTAAAGATAGAGAAGAAAGAAGCCGCCTGACCTGAAGAGGTTAACATTGCGGCAGTTCCGCCCTCTAATTCACAAATCTTAGCTGCAACAGTATCGCAGGTTGGATTTTGAAGACGGGAATAAAAATATCCGCTTGCTTCCAAATCAAAAAGCTTGCCCATATCTTCGCTTGTTGCATATTTAAAAGTTGTGCTCTGAATAATCGGGACCTGACGAGGCTCACCGTTACCGGGGGTATATCCGCCCTGAACACATTTTGTTCCTAATTTTAAATTACTCATTTGTTTCACTCCAAACAAAAAACTTTTTTAGCGTTTATATTTAGTATACTATTTATTTCCCAATTTTCAAGCCCTAAGGATAAAAAATATTCAAGTTCTGCTTCAGGGGACCACATAGGATAGTCTGTCCCAAAAAGCACCTTATCCGCTCCGTAAGCTCTTATTATATTCTTAGCGGTTTCTTTATCAATATAATTAAAGCTTGAAGAGCAGTCAACATAAAAGTTTTCAATACCCTTATAGGCTTCTACAGCCTCTTCCCAAATGGACCAACCGCCGAGGTGAGCGCCAATAACGGTTAAGTTTTTATAAATCTCAAGCACAGGTAAAAGTCTGTTGGGATTTGAATAATCATAACGGTTATCCCCTGTATGCATAAGAACGGGAAGTCCACTTTCCTCGCATAGCTCATATATTTTAAGACATCTGTAATCATCAATCTTAAAAGCCTGAATATCGGGATGGAGCTTAACACCCTTAAGTCCTAAGGATAAAAGATGCTCAACATCTCCTTTAATATCCTCACTATCAGGGTGAAGCGTTCCAAGACCTATAAACTTATCGGGACTTTTTGCAACCTCAGACGATATAAAATCGTTTATGCTCTTTACCTGATGGGATGTTGTTGCAACCGACTGAACAACGAACATATCAATACCGGCTTTAGTTCCAAGAGCCAAAAGGTTTTCTGTTGTACCTGTGCCAACCGAGTTTTCTCCATAGAAATTATCGGTTCCCGCAACCGCTCTTGAAGCTATTTTTTCGGGATAAATATGGCAATGAGCATCAATAGTAAAAATTCCGTTTACCATCTTAACCCTTCTTTAATCCTAGCTTTTTTGCGGCATCTTCTCTCATTTTATATTTAAGAATTTTTCCTGCCGCATTCATCGGGAAGCTCTCAACAAAATCAATATATCTCGGCACCTTATGGCGAGCCATATTTGCCGCAATATAAGCCCTCATTTCATCCTCGGTCATAGTTTCTCCCTTTTTGAGAATAATAGATGCCATTATTTCCTCACCGTACTGCTCATCGGGAACGCCTATAACCTGAACATCGCGAACCTTAGGACAGGTATAAATAAATTCCTCAATTTCTTTAGGATAAATATTTTCGCCGCCTCTGATTATCATATCCTTAAGTCTGCCTGTTATGAGATAGTTTCCGTCCTCTCTTCTGCAGGCAAGGTCGCCGGTATGAAGCCAGCCGTTCTCATCAATCGCCTCTGCGGTTGCCTTTGGCATTTTATAATAACCCTTCATTATGTTGTAACCACGGGCAACAAACTCACCGTTAACACCGTCAGGACAGTCCTCCCCTGTTTCAGGGTCAACAACCTTGCATTCAACATTAGCAAATGCAGATCCAACCGTTTCAGTTCTAACCTCTAAAGAGTCATAGTAACTGCTCATTGTGCAACCGGGAGAAGCCTCGGTTTGACCATAAACCGAAACGATTTCCTTCATATTCATAACCTCAGTTGCCTTTTTCATAAGGTCTGCAGGACAGTTAGCACCCGCCATAATTCCAACCCTCATATATGAGAAATCGGTTTTTGCAAAATCAGGGTGCTGCATCATAGCGATAAACATAGTCGGAACGCCGTTAAAGGTTGTTATATGCTCCGAATTTATGCAAGCCAATGCCGGCTTAGCCGAGAAATAAGGCAGCGGACACATAGTTGTTCCGTGTGTCATAGATGCGGTCATAGAAAGCACCATTCCAAAGCAATGGAACATCGGAACCTGAATCATCATTCTGTCCGCAGTTGAAAGTTCCATATGGTCGCCTATATATTTACCGTTGTTAACAACATTGTAGTGGGTTAACATAACACCTTTTGGGAAACCTGTTGTTCCTGAGGTATACTGCATATTGCAGACATCATCCTTATCGACCAAAGCCGCCATTCTGTGCACCTCTTCAAGCGGCACCTGAGAAGCACGCCCGCAAGCCTCATTCCAGGTAAGACAGCCCTTTTGCTTAAAGCCTACCGAAATTACATTTCTAAGGAACGGAAGCCTTTTTGCGTGAAGCGGAGTTCCCTCTTTTGTTTTCTCAAGCTCAGGGCAAAGCTCTGCAATAATCTCACCGTAATTGCAGTCCTTTGCACCCTCGGTCATAATAAGGGTATGTGTATCCGACTGTCTGAGCAGATATTCAATTTCGTGGATTTTATAAGCGGTATTAACTGTAACCAAAACCGCTCCCAATTTAACCGTTGCCCAGAATGCGATATACCATTGCGGAACATTAGAAGCCCAAACAGCAACATGGGTACCCGCCTTAACACCCAAAGAGATTAAGGAGCGTGCGAAGTTATCAACATCATCCCTGAACTCGCTATAGGTTCTTGTATAGTCGAGGGTTGTGTATTTAAAAGCATACTGGTCGGGGAATTCTTCAACCATTCTGTCGAGTACATCCGAAAAGGTTGCATCGATAAGCTGGTCCTTTTCCCATACATATTTACCCGTACGAGCACGGTTATAATAAAGTGCAGATTCGTTTTTAGAGGTATCGCCGAACTGCTTCATATAATTTACAAACTGAGCGAAGATGATTTCCATATCATCAAGCTCTTCGCACCATTTGGGGTCCCATTCAAGAGATATAAAACCGTCAAAGTTAACCGAGCGAAGACCGAGCATCATTTCATCTATCGGCATTTCACCCTCGCCGATAAGGCAGAATTCATTACCGCTCTCGGTTTTAACAGCGTCCTTAATATGAACATGCTTAATGTAAGCTCCGAGGTTTTTAATGGTAGTCTCGGGCTGCTCATTTATATTAAAGTACGGCCAATACATATCCCAGAGTGCCGCTAAATTATCGCAGGCAAAACGGTCAAGCAAATCTCGAAGACGGGCAGTATCGGAATAAATACCGCTTGTTTCAACAAGCAAGGTAACTCCCTTTTCCTCAGCCGTTGGCAAAACAGAAGTAATAACCTCAGCCATATTCTCGGTTTTTTCTTCGGGATTTTCCGTTGTGCAAGCACGGATTCTGACATAAGGAATATTAAGTCTTGAAGCGATATCTATGCAATCAAAGATTTCTTCAATACTTTCTTTTTCTTTAGACTTATCTGCAGGGTCGCAGATTGTATCAATACAAGGAATAGTAAGCTTTAATTCATATAATTTTCTAACCGTTGCGGCGGCGGTATAATCGTGAAAAGCGCCGTCCTTAGCGGTGAAAAGCTCATTATGAATATTATGAAGCTCTATTCCTTTAAATTTTAAATCCTTTGCGATATCACAAAAATCTTCAAAGGTTCTGTTATGCCAGCCCTTTGTTGAAAATGATAATTTCATAAGTTTATGCCTCCTCGTAAACAATCTTGTTTACAGCACCCAAATACGCTCTTATACTTGCTCCCATAATATCGGTTGAAATTCCGTTACCCGAATAGAGCTTTCCGCCTGAACGAAGCTTAACAAGTGCTGAGCCCATAGCCTCTTTACCCTCGGTAACAGACTGAATCTGAAAATCATCAAGCTCATAGTGATGACCGATAATCTGCTCAATAGCAAGAAATGCCGCATCAATAGGACCATCACCAATGCAGATGCCCTGAATTTTCTTTCCTTCTCTTTCGAGGGTTATCTGAGCAGATGCAGAGATGATATTTCCGTTGTTTATAACATAATTTATGAGCTTATAGGTTGGCGGCACCTGCAATGCAACACTTGCAACAATAGCATCAAGCTCTTTAGCGCCAACATTCTTTTTCTCAGCAACACGCAAAAATTCTTCATAAACCTTGCCTGCATCCTCTTCGGAAAGGTCGTAACCAAGCTTCATAACAGCGGTTATAACTGCCGACTGCTCGTCATTTTTATCAAGTTTTATTCCGCTTTCAAGGGCTTCAGCAACCGTAACAGCGCTCTTTTCGTTCTTAGCATTTCCGATAATCCAATTAACCTGCTTTATAATTCTGTTAAGCTCGGTATACTTAACATTCGACTCAAAATCATAGCTGTTTCCGCAGTTTTTGATAATTCCCGCAAAGGTTTCAACGGGAACTAAATCACCTGTAACATTAGTCTTAACAGTGTTTGCTCCGTTGGTAACCGCAGTTATGGCATTAGCGGCAGCAAGGCCGTTTTTGTTATCGCACATAACACCGATATTAACATCAAAACCATTAAGCATACCCTTAATTTCATTTATAAATTCCTTAAAGCTATCGGGCATCATTTCTGCCGCACTATCGCAAACAGTTATTAAGGTTGCACCGTTTTCAGCGGCAGCAGTGATAAATGCCTTTAACTCTTCCTTTTCAGCCCTTGCGGCATCCAAAGCGCAGAACTCAACATCAGCACATTTCTGCTTTGCAAGAGCTACTAACTCCTTAACCATCTCGAGCATTTTAGGAGCTTTTTTATGGCAGGTATATTCCATTCCAACGGTTGAAACGGGAAGCTCAATTCTGATTCTCGGCTTTTTAGCAGTCTGAAGAGCTGCTGCCGCATTTTCAACACTCTGAGCATTTATTCCAACGCCAACCGAAATAACGCTGTTTTTAACAAACGATGCTATTGTTTTAATAAGCAAGGTGTCTGTTTTAACATTTTCTATCTCGGGAAGCTCAATAGCATCAACGCCGAGTTTTTCAAACTGGCGTGAAATTTCTATTTTCTCCTTAAAGCTAAAAGTACTGTCGCCCGTGCAAAGTGTTCTTTCTGCAATTCTGATGTTCATAATTTCTACCTCTCATTTTAAAAATTATGTTGAAGTTTAGGCAATAAAAAAGCCCTGAGACTGCATATTCGCAATCTCAGGGACGAAAATCCAATTCCGCGGTACCACCCTGATTACCGTTTAAAACGGTCTCTCATAAAGCTCCAACAAGCTTGTTGCCTTGATAACGGGGCATGCCGTAACAGCTTACTATCATTTTCAGCCGTTCTGCTCAGGAATGAGACTTAACTTTAAACCATCGTATCGGCTCGCACCAACCGCCGACTCTCTGAAACCAACCGAATAAAGAATAATTCCTTCATCGCATTTAATAAAGTGATTATAGCACCGCTAAAAAACTTTGTCAAGCATTTTTTGCAGTTTTTCTTTTCCATAAAACCCAAAGAGGTCCTGAAACAAAAAGTGAGCTGATAGCACCCGAAATAAGACCGAATGCCATAGGTATAGCAAAGGTTCTGAGGGTTGTTAAACCGTAAATCTCGGAAACCACAATAATGGTTGTAACAGCGAGAATAGTTGTAACCGTTGTTACAATATTTCTTATCATAACCTTGTTAATGCTCATATTAACAAGCTCTCCGATTTCGGTCTCGGGATTAAGCTTGCGGTTTTCACGAACACGGTCATATATAACGATGGTATCATTAAGAGAATAACCGAGAATTGTTAGCACAACTGCAATAAAGTTAAGGTCAATCTGAAGTCTGAAGAAAACACAAACAAAGAAAGCGATAATAACATCAAGCACCAAAGAACACAAAGCAGTGAGTGCCGCCGAAACGCCGCCTATTTTTCTGAAACGGATTCCAACATAAATAATAACTAAAACAGAGGTTATTATAACGGCAACCAAAGCCTTAATAAAGAAACTACCCGCAATAGTTGGGCTTACTGAGTTTGAGTTATAAAGGGTGATTTCATTATCCTTAAACTTCTTTTCAAGCTCAGCAGTTAATTTCTGCTGGTCCTCTGCCGAAACAGAGTTTTTACCAACAAGGGCTATTTCAAAGGTCTGGGTATCACCTGCAAGTGCAGTACTGCGGCTCACGGTGAAAGACTTATCAATAACACTCTTAACCGTCTCTTCGATATCCTTTTCCTCAATATCGCCTGTATAAGAATAGGAAATCTTAGTGCCGCCGCTGAAGTTAATATCAAGATTAACTCCAAAGATAAGAGAAAAAACTATACCAACGATAATTATTAAAGCATATGCTGAAACAACCCATTTAAATGCTTTATTAAAATCTATTTTAAACTCACGCATTGTTGTTACCTCCATAAAGCCAGGGTTTTCTGAGGAATTTAAGGCGGGAAACGCTCTTTAACATCCACTTAGAAGCCACAACACCCATAATAAGATTGAAGATAACGCCTATAAGCAATGTATATCCGAAGGAATAAATTGTACCCGTTATAGATGTTCCGAAAAGGGACATCAAGGGTGAGAAGAGCTTGCCGAACAAGCTATCGGGTGTACCAAAAGCACCCATAAGAACGATGGACACGATAACAATAGTAACGTTTCCGTCTATAATAGCGCTTAAGCTGTTTTTATATCCGCTGTCAATAGCACCGTCAATAGTCTTGCCCTTCTTGAACTCATCACGGATTCTTTCTGCTGCGATAACGTTACAGTCAACACCAACACCGACAGAAAGGATAATACCCGCAATACCTGGGATGGTTAATGTAAAGCTCTCAGCACCTCTGAAATAGCCCGAAATGCAAGCTATAGTTCCCGCTAACTGACCGAGAAGCGCAATAGCGGCAACAAAGCCGTTAAGACGGTATCTTAATATCATAAGCAAGCAAACAAGACCAAATGCAATAGAGCCTGCAATGACCATAACTCTCAAAGCATCAGAGCCTAAAGTCGGAGAAATAACCTGAAGCTTACTGTCATCAACAGTTAAAGCAAAAGGAAGCGCACCTGCGTTAATCTTATCAGCCAAAGCCTTAGCTGCATCAGCATCTTCCATACCTGTTATGTAAGCCTCACCTGTTGTGATAGCCTGATTAACAGTAGGAGCCTGAATCATAACATCATCCATCCAGATGGAAACGGTTTTGCCAACAAGCTCTGCGGTAGCGGCTGCAAACTTTGATTTGCCCGCATCAGTAAAGTTAAGATAAACTGCATATCCGCCCTTCTCGTCCATACCGGGCTCGGCGCTCTTAATATCTGCGGCACCGCTTAAAATTACCTTTTCCTTATCTTGCTCACGGCAGAAGGTTAAAAGTGCGGTCTCGCCGAGTTCCTGAACAGCAGTGGCAGCATCAAAATCGCTTTCTTCTGCAGCCCAGGGGAAACGAACGATTATCTGATGGTTGTTAGCATCTGTATAAACCTCATAGTCGGTTATATTTTTGTTGATAAGACGGGTTTCGATAATAGACTTTGCCGCATCCATATCTTCAGCGGTTATATCAACATCCTGTTTATCGGGCGAGAAAACCGCCTCAACACCGCCTCTGATATCGATACCCCATCTGATATCCTTTGCGCCCTTAAGATAAATTTCTCTGGTATCACCCTTATAGTTTTCAATACCGAAAAAGGCAGTAACTGCTAATGCCAAAATCAGAATGAAAACAATAAAAAACACCGGCTTGCCTATAGGTTTAGTTCTCATTGGCAAATCCTCCAACTTCTATAATTCTTAAAAATTATCTTTTTTAATTATACTTATATTTTAAAACAAAGTCAACAACAGATTATTTCGAAAGAAGCTTCTCCAAAGCGGCATACTTAATAGCAACACAAAGCACTGCAGAAGCCTTCTTAATCTCCTCAACCGAGGGGTAAGAGGGGGCAATTCTGATATTTGAATCCTTGGGGTCCTTTCCGTAAGGATAGGTTGCTCCCGCAGGGGTTAAAATCATTCCTGCATTAGCGCAAAGCTGTTCAACCCTTTTAGCGCAGCCCTCAAGCAAATGAAGACTTATAAAATATCCACCCTTGGGATTGTTCCAACGGATAATGGAATTACCCGAAAGCTCAGTCTCAAGTTCATTCAAAACAGCCTCAAACTTAGGTCTTAAAACGCTTGCATGCTTCTTCATATGCTCTAAAACCGCCTCGGCAGAAGAGAAAACACGGGCGTGTCTTAACTGATTTAGCTTATCAGGACCTATAGTCTGATATCTCATTCTGCCCTTAAGCATTGCAACATTGTTAGGACTTGCCGCCTCAACTGCAACACCAGCACCCGGGAAGGTGATTTTCGAGGTTGAAGTGAATATAATCGGAATGTCGGGGTTTCCTGCTTTTACACATTCGCTATAAAGATTTAAAAGCTTATCGCCCTCATCATATAAATCGTGAACCGCATAAGCATCATCCCAGAAAATTCTAAAGTCCCCAGCGGCAGGCTTTAAAGCGGCAAAACGCTTTACAACCTCATCACTATAGGTAATTCCCTCGGGATTAGAATACTTAGGAACACACCATATACCCTTAACCGAGCTATCCTTAACAAGTTCTTCAACCTTATCCATCAAAGGACCGTTTTCATCCATTTCAACAGGGATAAGCTCAATACCGAAATACTCGGTTATTGCAAAATGGCGGTCATATCCCGGAACGGGGCATAAAAATTTAATCTTGCCCTGTTTGCACCAAGGCTCACCACCCATACCGTGCGTCATAGCCTGAGCTATTGTATCAAACATCATATTAAGGGAGGAGTTTCCGCCAACAATAATCTGCTCGGGTGAAAGGTCTAAAAGGTCAGCAAAAAGTTGTTTTAATTCGCTAAGACCGTCAAGCCCACCGTAATTTCGGCAATCAATCCCATCAATATTCTTATAACCAGTATTAGTTCCAACCATATTAAACATTTCGGAACTTATATCCATATTATCAAAGCCCGGCTTACCTCTTGACATATCAAGAGAAAGATGAAGCGAGCAAAGTTTTTCATATTCCGAGCGAACTGTTTGCATTTCTGCCTCAAGTTCTTCCTTGCTCATCTTTAAATAATCAGACATAATATACCTCCTAAACCATGACAGTATAACACATTTTATGCCGTTTTTCAAGATTTTTTACATTATGAGCTTCATAATAAGCTCAACTATAAAAACAACTGCACATGAACAAACCGCAACTCCGAACAAACCTACACCGAAATAGGCTAACAAAACTCCCGAAACCAAAGCCGCTATTCCCGACCAAATACTGTTTGTTGCCTCGATAATTGCAGGAAAGGTCATAACTGCTAAAGTTACATAAGGTACATAGAAGAGAAATGACCGAAGGGTTTTATTGGTTATTCTTTTGCGGATAAGGGTTAGCGGCAAAAGTCTTATGAGATAAATAACCGCCGCCATAACAAATATATAAATATAAACCTTATACTCCATCTTCTTCCTCCTCTTCAACAGGGAAAAGATAAGCTGCCGCAAGGGAAATTACAACAGTTAAGATAATAACCCTCATTCCCGAAGAAACGCCCGAAAGCAAAGGCATTTTCGAGAAAATAAAGCTAAGTGCCATAGAAACTATAACCAAAACGGCTATAACCTTATTCTTTCTTGCAGGGGGAATAATAATTGCTAAGAACATTCCGTATAGCCCTACACTTAAAGCACTTACAATGCTATCGGGCAGAATATTACCCATAATAACTCCAAGCAGAGTGCCAAGTGCCCAACCGGGAATTGAAACGGTCATTGCGCCGTAATTATAAAAGGGGTTAAGATTACCCTTTACCGAAACAGATATTCCAAAAATCTCATCGGTAACATCAAAGGCTATAAGACTTCTATGTAGGGTTGAGGTTTTAGGGCTTAGCTTCTGACTCAAAGCACAAGCCATAAGCAAGTATCTTGCATTAACAACCAACTGAGTTAATGCCATTTCGAGAAAGCTTGCATTTTCACCTATCAGAGTAAAGCCTGCATACCCTCCTGCCGATGCATTTGTGAGAGCGGCGGCAAGCATAGCCTGAAAGGCAGAAAGTCCCGAATTTTTAGCAACTATACCCAAGGTAAATGCAACAGCAAAGTAACCTAAAGCTATCGGTATTCCATCCACCAAGCCTTTTTTATACCATTTTCCGTTTTCGCTCACAAATTTCACCTACCACACTAAAAATTCAGGAGAAAACTCCTGAATTTTTAATTTTCGTTATAATTTTTTCAACCGTCTCCTCAAAAGAAGCCTCCGAAGAAACCGTTATATCTGCATATTTTTCATAAAGAGGAGACCTCTTTATGAAAATACTTTCTATACTTTCGCCCTCGGTCATAGCAATACCTCGGGTTTTAATGTTATTAAGCCTTGTTTTTAATTCTTCAACCGAAGCCTCAAGGTATATAACAACTCCGTTTTTCCTAAGATATTTCATAGCCTTTTCGGATAAAACAGCGCTTCCGCCCGTTGCTATAATAAAATTCTCAAAATCAAGAGAACAAAGCACCTCTTCTTCTGTTTTCAAAAAAGCCTCTATTCCCTCTTCATTTATCATCTGTTGAAGCTTTTTACCACTATTTTGCTGAATAATCAAATCGGTATCAATAAACTGCATTCCAAGTGTTTTCGCAAGAACAACACCTAAGGTGCTTTTGCCTGATGAAGGCATACCGATTAGCACAATATTCTTCAATTTTCTCACTCAATTCTTAAGACTTTGAAGCGGAGCGGGAATTCTTCCTGCTCTATCAATAAACTTCTTAGGAGATTTTGAAAGATTAACATCCATAATGGGTCCCGAGCCTAAAAGCCCGCCAAATTCCAAATCCTCGCCAACCTTTTTGCCGATAGCAGGGATTACTCTTACTGCAGTTGTTTTTGAGTTAACCATACCAATAGCCGCCTCATCAGCAATTATAGCCGAAATAACCTCTGCAGGAGTGTCCCCCGGAATTGCTATCATATCAAGACCAACCGAGCAAACAGCGGTCATAGCCTCTAATTTTGAAAGGGATAAATCACCCGAGCGGGCAGCAGCTATCATACCCGCATCCTCAGAAACGGGGATAAATGCACCTGAAAGTCCGCCAACATAAGAGGAAGCCATAACTCCGCCCTTTTTAACGGCATCGTTAAGCATTGCAAGAGCGGCGGTTGTTCCGTGAGTTCCGCATCTTTCAAGTCCCATTTCCTCTAAAATATGTGCAACCGAGTCGCCAACTGCAGGAGTAGGTGCTAAGGATAAATCAACAATTCCAAAAGGAACGCCAAGTCTTCTTGAAGCCTCTGTTCCGACAAGCTGACCCATTCTTGTTATCTTGAAAGCGGTACGCTTGATGATTTCTGCCAACTGACCTAAATCACCGTCAGGACATTTTTTTAGAGCCGCCTGAACAACACCGGGACCCGAAACACCCACATGAATAACACTGTCAGGCTCGCCGACACCGTGAAAAGCACCTGCCATAAAAGGATTATCCTCAACTGCATTGCAGAAAACAACCAATTTTGCACAACCAATACAGTCTCTATCAGCCGTAACCTCTGCGGTTTTGCGAACAATCTGACCCATAAGCTTTACAGCATCCATATTGATACCAGCCTTGGTTGAGCCGATATTAACAGAGGAGCAGATATTATTAGTAACCGAAAGAGCTTCGGGAATTGAACGGATAAGAGCTTCATCCCCTGCCGAAAAGCCTTTATGAACCAAAGCAGAATATCCGCCGATAAAGTTAACACCCGTAGCATCTGCCGCTTTTTGAAGAGCCTTGGCATACATAACGGGGTCTCCGCCTGAAGCCGCTGCTATCATAGCAATAGGGGTTACTGATATTCTCTTATTTATAATCGGTATTCCGTACTGTGCCGAAATTTCCTCACCTGTTTTAACGAGATTTCCTGCCTTGCGAACTATTTTATCATATATCTTATCGCAAGCCTTTTTTGCATCCGAATCAGCACAATCAAGCAAAGAAATTCCCATTGTAACAGTTCTTATATCAAGATTTTCTTCGGAAATCATATTT
The DNA here is from genome assembly GCA_045543715.1 of Acutalibacteraceae bacterium. Classification (GTDB taxonomy): domain Bacteria; phylum Bacillota; class Clostridia; order Oscillospirales; family Acutalibacteraceae; genus UBA737. Next base: position 5,851 of record JAZPXP010000015.1, on the reverse strand, counting down.
ATGGTTTCCATTATATCATTAAGGTTTATCATTGTTAAGCTCCTTAAATTCTGTGCATAGAATTGAAGATATCCTCATGCATAACACGGATATCAAGATTTTTCGCCTTTCCAAGCTCGGTCATCTTCTGAGAAAATGAAGCGAATGAGCAGTTAAGCTCCTTTATTTCAGTCAGCATAACCATAACAAACATATCCTGTAAAACCGACTGGGTTATATCAACTATATTAGCGTTACACTCTGAACAAACAGCACTAACCTCAGAAATTATTCCAACTGCATCTTTTCCTATTACTGATACTACGGTTTTCATTTTCGTTTCTCCTTTAAAATATTATATAGATTTTATCACAACTAAACTTTAATATCAATAAAATCTTGAAAATTAACCGAAATTCAGGAAAATATATATGTTTTTTTCGGAAAAGTATACAAAATTAGTCTATTTTGTGTGTTTGGTAAAAAATTAACACAATATATAGTTGACAAACCAATGAAAATATTGTAGAATTAGAACACAAAATCCCCACGTAACTGACGGATTTGAGGAATAACCTCATGGGAGCGTGGTGTCGGCGGATTAAACCGCTGTTAGCCGACCGTCTGGGCAATTCAGTTTAAAGGCTGAGTTGCCTTTTATAGTCATAAGGAGAAAATTATGGAACATAAAAATTGGGAAGGTTTTAAAACAGGAAGATGGCAGGATGAAATCAATGTTCGTGATTTCATTCAGCAGAATTATAAGGAATATAACGGAGATGGCAGCTTCTTAGCCTCTGCAACAAGCAGAACTAATGAGCTTATGAAAAAGCTCCAGTCTCTTTTCCAGCTTGAAAGACAGTATGGCGGAGTGCTTGATATTGATACTGCAACCGTTTCTTCTCTAACAAGCTATTCTCCCGGATACCTCGATAAAGATAACGAGCTTATAGTAGGCCTTCAGACCAACCGCCCGCTCAAAAGAGGAGTTAATCCCTTTGGCGGAATGCGAATGGTGCGTCAGGCATGCGAAGCATACGGCTATAAATTAAGCAACAAAATCGAAGAAGAATTCCGTTTCAGAACAACCCATAACGATGGTGTTTTCCGTGCATACACAGAGGAAATGCGTTTAGCAAGAAGATGCCATGTTATAACAGGTCTTCCCGATGCTTACGGCAGAGGAAGAATTATCGGGGATTACAGAAGAGTTGCTCTTTACGGAACCGCTCACCTTATCGAAGAAAAGAAAAAGGATAAAAAGGCTTTAGAGAACGGTTGTTTTGATGCAGAGCATATCCGCCTTAACGAAGAGCTTTATCAGCAAATTTCCTTTTTAGGTCTTATGACCGAAATGGCGGCTATGTACGGCTGTGATATCAGTCAGCCTGCGAAAAATGCCCATGAGGCAATTCAGTGGACCTATTTTGCATATCTTGCTGCAATTAAGGAACAAAACGGCGCCGCTATGTCCTTAGGCAGAGTTAGTACCTTCTTTGATATTTATATTGAAAGAGACCTTGAAAACGGAACCTTAACCGAGGAATCCGCTCAAGAGCTTGTTGACCATTTTGTTATGAAGCTTAGAATGGCGAGACATTTAAGAACTCCCGAATATAATGAGCTTTTCGGCGGCGACCCGATGTGGATTACAGAGGCAGTTGGCGGTATGGGTGAAAATGGCAAAACTCTTGTTACAAAGAGCAGCTTCAGAATTCTCAACACCCTTTATACCTTAGGTCCCTCCCCCGAGCCTAACCTTACTATCCTTTGGTCCAACTCTCTCCCTGAAGGATTTAAAAAGTTCTGTGCTAAGGTTTCGGTCGATACCGATTCTATTCAGTATGAAAATGACGACCTTATGCGTCCGATTTATGGGGATGATTATGCTATTGCCTGCTGTGTTTCGGCAATGAAGGTTGGAAAGCAAATGCAGTTCTTCGGAGCTCGCTGCAACCTGGCAAAGCTTTTGCTTATCGCCCTCAACGGCGGTTATGATACAACAAGTGATATCCACATAGGACCTCAGATGCCTGTTTGGAAAAATGATAAACTCGATTACAACGGGGTTATGAGAAGGCTTGATGATTATATTGAATGGATGGCAAAGCTATATGTTAACACTATGAATGTTATCCATTATATGCATGATAAGTATGCCTATGAGAAATCTCAGATGGCACTTCACGATACATCGGTTGAACGCTTTATGGCATTCGGAATTGCAGGTCTTTCGGTTATTGCCGATTCTTTGAGTGCTATTAAGCACGCTAAGGTTACGACTATCAAGGATGAAAACGGTTATATCGTTGATTTCAAAACCGAGGGTGATTTCCCCAAATTCGGCAATGATGACGACCGTGTTGATATGATAGCCAAAGATATAACCCATAAGATGATAACCGAGCTTCGCAAGACTCCCACCTATCGCAATGCGATTCATACCCTCTCGGTGCTTACCATTACTTCAAATGTTATGTATGGTAAAAATACAGGGGCTACACCTGACGGCAGAGAGGCAGGAGCGGCTTTTGCACCGGGAGCCAACCCGATGCATAACCGTGAAGAAAACGGTGCTTTGGCATCCCTTAACTCAATTGCTAAAATCAGTTATGATGACTGTAGAGACGGTATTTCAAATACATTCTCCATAACCCCAGACGCTTTAGGCAGAGAAGATAACGAGAGGGTTGATAATCTCGTTACAATTCTTGATGGTTATTTTGCTAAAATGGCTCACCATATAAATGTTAATGTTCTCAACCGTGAAACCCTTATAGCCGCCTATGAAGACCCCGAGGCATATCCAAACCTCACTATCAGAGTTTCAGGCTATGCCGTTAACTTCAACAAGCTTTCCCGTGAGCAGCAGCGTGAGGTTATAAGCAGAACATTCCATGAGGCTATGTGATATGACCGTTACAGAGATAAAAGGAAAAATAAGCTCAATTCAGACGCTCGGCACCCTTGACGGTCCGGGCGTCAGGTTTGTAGCATTTTTACAGGGTTGTAATTTAAGGTGCGGCTGTTGCCATAACCCTGAAACATGGGAAATGGATAAGGGCGAAACCTATACTCCATCTCAGATAGTAGAAAAAGCCGAGCGTTATAAGGAATATTTCGGGAATACGGGCGGAATAACCCTTTCGGGCGGCGAGCCCTTGCTTCAGGCAAAATTTGCGGCAGAGATTTTTAAGCTTGCAAAGGAAAAAGGTATCGGCACCTGTCTTGATACAAGCGGAAGTATTGAAAACGAGGATACAGAAGAGCTTTTAAAATACACCGATATTGTTTTGCTTGATATTAAATATACAACAGATGAACTATATAAGAAATATGTCGGTTGTTCTATCGAAAAACCGCTTAAATTTCTAAAAATACTAAACGATAAAAATATTCCTGTTATTCTGCGTCAGGTGATTATCCCATCTCTTAACGATAATGAGGAAAATATTAAGGCTTTGTCGGCTATTGCAAAAGAATATCCTTGTGTTGAAAAAACAGAGCTTTTGCCTTTTAAAAAGCTTTGCTACACAAAATATGAAAACCTTAAAATCCCCTTCCGTTTTGGAAATTTGGAAGAGCCAACAAAGAAAAAAATGGAAGAAATAAAAAAATTACTTTTATTTTAGCAAGCAACAAGCCCCTTGTTTCATAAACTTTATTAGTTTTATGAAATGAGGGGTTTATTTTGTTTCAGTTATTATTACAGTTAGCCACACAGCTTTATTATTTTGCTCTGCATGTTACAGGTGCAGGCTCTTTTCCATCTCCACTTTCAGCCTCAAAGGAAGCAGAATTGCTGGAAAAAAGCCAAAACGGTGATATGGAAGCTCGAAATACCCTTATAGAGCATAACCTAAGACTCGTTGCCCACATAGTTAAAAAATATTATACCTCGGGAGCAGAACAAGACGACCTGATTTCGATTGGAACCATAGGTCTTATAAAGGCGGTTTCAACCTTTAAATCGGATAAAAATATCCGCCTCGCAACCTATGCCGCAAGGTGTATTGAAAATGCAACCCTCTCACAAATGAGTTTTTGGTTACAAAAAGAACTCCCCACTGGAGAATTACCGAGCAGACGGCAGAAAATATGTATATAATGTCGCACACCGAAAACGGTGAAACAAAACTTTCCCCCTTGTTTGTTCTTAGCTTTAGACTTATGGCTCCGAGAAAACTGCTCGAAGCACAGTTATTTAACAAGCAATATCACTCTTACCAAGATATTGATAACATTCCTGACCGCTTACGCTTCTGCCGACACAAGCTTGGTCTTATGCAAAAGGAAGTGGCGCAGATTGTTGGTATTGCTCGCAGCACATACATAAATCTTGAAACAGGCAATCACAACGGCTTTGATAAAACCGTGGCGGACAAGCTTTCCAAACTCTATAATATCCCTGTATATGACCTTCTTGATGGTTACAACCGCTTTATAGCAGTCGGACAAGGTAAACTAATACGAGAGCACCGAGAAAGCCTTAATCTCGGCAAAAGACCGTTTGCAAGGCTCGTTGGCGTGGATGCCAATATGATTAGGCTTTGGGAAAGCGAGCGAAAGCAAATTAGTCTTAAATCTTGGGAGAAATATTTTAAGGATCGTATCACTGTTTAACGGACGACCGCCTCACATTTTTGTGAGGCGGTCAACTTGTTTCAGACTACTTTTTCTGTTCAGCTTTAATCTGTTCTTTTGTATCTTTTATAATCGCATTAAGCAGTCTTTCCTTTTCTCTGATTGGGCAATCTAACTTAGAAATGCTATTAAGTACTCCATCGGCGTGAACACCGGCTACACGCCGTCTTAGTTCACGCCATCCTTCTTCTGTCGTGGGATAGTGGACAATAACGTTAATCGGTGCAAATGTCTTCATACCGAGAACCTCCTATGTGCATAAACTATATGCGCGAGGTGTTGTCCGCTATTCCTATGTTTATTTACGAAAGTTGCCCAAATCAGATGATGCATATAAAAATACATCATAAGATTTCCTTTCTACATATCTCAATTAAAACTTCTCCTTCTTGTCCTTGCCTTTGAGTTTTGCAAGGTATGTAAGATATGTATGCTTGCAGATGGGCAACCTGCAAGCCTGGACTCTATTAAATTTACTTTTCCTTTACTTCCTATTTTTTGTCCCTATATATCAATCCTACGGATTTTCGTCAGCAGGATATTGTAGTCAATTTAAATACTTCCTTCATAATTTTAATCAATAAATCACTTCTTTGGCTTATCAGCCAAGTAAATCCTTGTTACCTCGGTTCTGTGGTGACCTAAGTTTTCGCTAACAATCTTCCGAGCTTTCTTCGGTCTTTCTTTTAACGCTTCTTCATAGGTGCGTTGTGCATAGGTGTGTCTCAGACTGTGCCAAGAAATTGTTTCGGTTCTTTTCTTTTTACCGTCTTCACTCAAATCCTCACGGTTTTCTACCATAAAATATTTTCTGTTATAACTCATCCAATTCTGCAAGGAACGCTTTTCCCGCTGTACGCCGCCCTTTTCGCTACCTGAGATTAAATAATCTCTCGGGTATCGACCCGAGCATCGTGCATAATCCAAATATTTAGTAATAATACCGCGTTGCTTTGCGCTTAAATCAATTGCCCTTGTCTGACCGCCTTTGCCTTTTATAATGATTATAGAATATTGAAACGCCTCTTAGCGTTTCAATAAGCCGATTTTATCGGCTTTTGCAAAATCGAATCAAAGATGATTTGATTTTGCACTATATTCATTGCAATGGGTATAGTCAAATTTTCTTTGAAAATTTGTTACCAAATCGGAGATTTGGTGTCGAAATAGTGAAATTTTTCACCATTTCGACTTGCTATAACCATTATAACAAGTTGTCCGGTCTTTA
>JAZPXP010000014.1:0-4584 GCA_045543715.1 Acutalibacteraceae bacterium | reverse complement strand
CCTAAGCTATTAGCCATAGCTAAAATACTTTCATATAATACCGAAGTTTCACTATATTGGAAAGTAAATAAACTTTCAGTATGATAACCACTATAAGCACTATCTAAAATCGCATTACCATACAACTTAAAACCATAAATTTCAAAACCAGAGTCAAAATAAGGCTTATATTCAATATTACTAGAATTATTTTTATTTGTAGAACTACCGTAATTAATAAAACCACTATGTCCTAAAATACGACCAACAGAAACAGTAAATGTATGCGTATAATCTGTATTATTTTCAAAAGGATTAGGAAAATTCACTTGCAAATTGACACCTGCTGTTTTATCTATAGTAACAAAAACACGAGGAGATTTATCAGAAGAATAATCAGACGGAAAATCTGTATAAACAGGATATACACGCCAAAAATAAACAACAGGAATAATATTTCCATTAGAAGTATTACGATAACGACACTCAATATAACCGCTATATTCATCAGCAGTAGGTTGGTTCATAGGAATACTATAAATAGTTCCAGTTGTTCCTGCAGCATTTACAGGGATAACAAACACAGAACATAAAATTGAAATCACCGCAATAATAACAATTATCTTTTTTGACTTAAACATTTGAACAATACCCCCTTAAAAATAACCGCAAAGAACACAAGAACAGTTAAAGCAGTTACACCATAAGTCAATGCTCCTTGATATGATGGAATATCTAAAGACTTACCAAAGCCACAATTTGAATAGGTATAATATTCATTTGTAACTTTCCACGAAAAATCTTCTACTTCTTCCCTACAAACCAAATATCGAGTATTATAGCCACTTGTCGAACTTCTTGTAACTGTTATTTCTTCCACTTCTTTACTTGCTAAATTTTTTACAAGGGCAGTATATTCATATTCACCCGTTTGCATTAAAACATATTGGTCCAACAATGAAACACTATTAGCAACAATATTTTGAATATCAGCAGATGGACTTGAATAACTATCCGTATATTGTGTTATCATTTAAACCACCCCTGAAAAGCACTTACAACCTTATCCCAAACTATACCTACAACAATAAGCATAAAAACATAAGGCATAAATTGACCGAAACCCTGAACTATTTCACCCATTCTTAAAATCACTCCTTTTAACAACCTCTAATGTGTTATACATTCTCATTACCGATACATTCGGTATATAAAAATGCCTCTTTGGTTCTTCGCCGATATACTGACCCTGTTCATCATATTCCGAACCATCAAAAACCCTGTAAGAATACAAGAGACTTGCTAAACCTTTTCTGCACTCATAATTCCAAGTTGTTTGTTCTCTAACACCTTTAGCAACTCTGTTAAATCTTTGCGAAGTGCCGAGAATCAAACGCCTATTTTTACGATTTTGACACTATACTTGCATAGTTGATAAAGGCATATTTTTGCTCTCTAAAGAATTGAACAAAGTATGTATTTCGTCAATAACAAATATCGCCCCATCTTTACCATTAGCATACTTTTCAAAATCTTCTATCCCTGTATATACATAAGACGGAACACCATAAATAGAAATATTAGAAACAACTATTGCGTTTGGACTCTCTTCTAAAACTTGCTTTAATAAATGCATCATCAACAATGTTTTACCGCTACCTTGCGAACCGCTAAAAGTCCATAACCCTGCATACTGAAAACCATCTTTTGATTTTAATGTATTTTCAGCCAATGTATCACCTAAACCACTTAAATTTAAAGGCGGTTGCATAAAATTCTCCATAACAATTTCCTTTCTTAAAAAAATTAAGAGGATAGGAAAACCTATCCCCTTTCTTTTAGGCATTAGATTTTGCCTTTTTTCATTGCACCGCTTACCTTGCGAACGATAAAACGATAAGCAAACCAAGCAATAGCAAGTGTTACAGTGATACCAAGTGCGGCAACTAGAATTGTGCCGAGATTAGTAGTTGAAAAATCAGTCAATGCACCTGTTACACTTGAAATAAAAGTTGATAAACCATTACCTTCCATTGTGCAACTCTCCTTTCTTAAATTTCATATGTTGCCTTAACCAATGCAATTTCAGCAGGGTCAAGGAAAACAACTTTTTTGTAATCGGGTGTTATTTCTAATTCTATTGCGATATATTCTTTACCGCTTTTTTTACTTACACCCTTTTTTAATTCCGCTTTAATCATAGTTGCATACCTCCACATTGTTTTTGTATATCATTAAAAAGCATTTTTATATGCCCATAATGCATAATGAAATCTCTTCCGTATTTCTTCCTTACCTCATCCAAAGGAATACCAGCAAGCAAATCGTCAATAGCAAGAGTAAGATTATCAATATCTTGTTTGGAACTATCCGTAAAATACGATAAATTATTGCCTTTAATATTGTCCTTAGAATATACATATTTACCCTCTTCCCTTGCCTGTTCGGTTTCGTGCGTTAAATATTCATAACAGCCACATATATCGTGCATTGGTTGTGCAAGAGTATTTATTTGTAGACCATTTTCATCCTCAAAGCCTTTAAACCAATTACGAATTGCCTCACAAGTGGTATTATTTATAATAGATATTAGCAAGTGGATATGTTTTTCTTTAAGTTCCCCGAACTCGTTACAATCTTTATCGTGTGTTATATAAGCATAAGCCTTAACTTGCCTATCGTGTTTTAAAATTACCTGTTCAATTTGTTCAGATGATAAATAAGTAAGTAAACTAAAATTCCTATATCTTTTGTTATCACTCATAATCAAATTAGAGAGAGGTGGGGGTTACCCCCCACACTCCATAATCAATGATACTTTTCTAACCTCAAAACATTCCACTTTAGGCTCACGAACACCAGGTAACGATTTATAATATTCAATATAACCTAAGGCTTTTGCACGAATTTCGTCAGGTGTAATGTACTGAACGAAAGTTCTACATTGCTCAGTAAATTCCTTTGATACCAAAGTATCTTTAAACCTCAATTTAAACAAATAATATCTTTTTTCCATTTTTAAAACCTCTCTTTATTAAATAGTGGTCCCTTATCGGTCCCACTTATAATATACCATAGTGGGACCACTAAGTCAAGGGAAAAATAAAATTTGTAAAATGGTGCCAATGTGGGACCTTGTTAATTGTGCAAAAATACTATATAATGGTCCCAAGGTGGTGAATTTATGACTAATAAAATTGAAGTAAAATTAAGAGTTCAACCTGAAATTAAAGAAAGACTTCAAAAAGTAGCAGACAAAGAAAAAAGAAGTATAAACAACTTACTTGAATTGATAATCGAAGAATATCTAAACAATAAAGATTGTTAATTTTTTCACATTTACCCATTACCCACCATTCACTATGACACGGATATAGTGAATGGTATCTTTGGTTGCCAGCAAAGCCACCCAACCAAATACAACATACATAAAGACTTAAGTTTTTAATGCAAATAAGGAAAGGACAGGGGATACTGCTATCCTCTGCCCTTTTGTGTTTCAATGGCTTTTGACTATTCATTTAGTATAATTCGTAGTTAAATTTAAAAGGTCGTTATTGAAATATATTCCCTGTTAAATAACTATAAAAATACCGCAAATATCATTTTTATTGATAAATGCGGTATTTGTTCTTATATTAGTCGCAGCACTCGTCTATCTTTTTAGGTTTTGCAGGCTTTGGTGCTGATTTCGTTGTATCGCCAAGACCTGTTGTTTCGGAAAATATTGCATTGTTTGTAACTGCATTTACTGCATCTGTTGGAATTATAAGTTTAGCTGCAGTTCCGTTAGACATATTAACAAGAGCTTCATATTTCTTTAATTCCAAAACTGCAGAATCAACTCCAGCTTCTTTCAAAGCTTTAAGACCGTCCGCTTCGGCTTTCTTTGAGAGATAAATTGCTTTAGCTTCACCTTCAGCTCTGGCAATACGGGCATCCCTCTCACCTTCTGCGGCAAGTATCATCGCCTGTTTATCTCCCTCGGCTCTGGTAATGGCAGCAGCTTTATGACCTTCGGCTTGTAAAAGAGTTTCTCGGCGGTCTCTTTCGGCCTTCATCTGTTTTTCCATTGCATTCTGAATTTCATCAGGCGGAATAATATTTTTAAGCTCAACTCGGTTAACCTTTATTCCCCATTTATCAGTGGCTTCGTCGAGAATAGCGGTCATTTTACCATTAATAGTGTCCCTTGAAGTTAAGGTGCCATCAAGTTCTAACTCACCAACAAGGTTACGAAGGGTTGTTGCAGTTAAATTTTCAAGAGCATTTATTGGATTTACAACACCATAGGTATAAAGCTTAGCGTCATAAATATGGAAATAAACAACCGTATCAATACGCATCGTAACATTATCCTTGGTTATAACCGGCTGAGGCGGAGAATCAAGCACCTGCTCTTTTAAAGTGATTTTCTTAGAAATTTTTTCGATAACCGGAATTTTAACATGAAGACCTGCATCCCAGGTGGTTTTGTATTTTCCGAGAAACTCAATAACATATTGAGTTGCCTGAGGAACAATACGAACATTAGGAATAATAATAACAAAGAGTATGACTAGAATAATTGGAATCCACATAAAATTACCTCCTATTTTATAAGTG
>JAZPXP010000013.1:0-1609 GCA_045543715.1 Acutalibacteraceae bacterium | reverse complement strand
ACCTCGAACTGAAGAACGCCTACAACGCCAACTATAACCCTTTCCATGCCCGTATTTGGCTCGTGGAAAATCTGAATTGCACCCTCTTGGGCTATCTGTTCAACACCCTTAACGAACTGTTTTCTTTTAAGAGAATCCTTTTGTTCGATAATTGCAAAATGCTCAGGAGCAAAGGTTGGAATACCCTCGAATTTAACCTTTTTCTTGGCTGAGCAAACTGTATCGCCGATTGAATAGATACCTGGGTCAAAAACACCGATTATATCGCCGGCATAGGCTTCGTTTATAATCTGGCGTTCATCTGCCATCATTTGCTGAGGCTGAGAAAGGCGGACCGGCTTTCCTGCCTGAACATGAAAATAATCTGCACCTCGCTCGAATTTGCCTGAGCAAATGCGGAAGAAGGTTATTCTATCTCTATGATTTTTATTCATATTAGCCTGAATCTTAAAGGCAAAGGCTGAAAACTCTTCATCAAAGGGGCTGACCTCTTCATTATCTGAAAGTCTTGGGAGCGGGGAAGTGGTCATCTTGAGGAAGTTTTCAAGGAAAACCTCAATCCCAAAATTCATAAGAGCAGAGCCGAAGAAAACAGGGCTAAGCTCTCCCTTTCTTACCTTTTCTAAATCAAATTCAAAGCTTGCACCGTCAAGAAGCTCTATTTGGTCAACGAGCTCAGCCCTCTGATATTCACCGATAAGCTCATCAAGCTTTTTGGTATCGGTTATATCGCAGGGTGTGGGCTTGATTTTTTCCTGACCCTTATGCATTTGGTCTGAGAAGGATAGGATTTCTCTCTTATCTCTATCAAAAACGCCCTTAAAGTCCACTCCGCAACCGATGGGCCAGTTAACAGGATAGGTGCCTATTCCAAACTCTTTTTCAAGCTCATCGAGTAGCTCAAATGGGTCTCTGGCTTCACGGTCAAGCTTGTTTATAAATGTAAAAATCGGAATATGACGTCTCGCACATACCTTGAAAAGCTTTCGGGTTTGAGCCTCAATACCCTTAGCGGCATCGATAACCATAACAACGCTATCCGCTGCCATAAGTGTTCTGTAGGTGTCCTCAGAGAAGTCCTGATGTCCTGGAGTATCAAGAATATTGATGCAATATCCGTCATACTCAAACTGCATGACAGAAGAGGTGATTGAAATGCCTCTTTGTTTTTCAAGCTCCATCCAGTCGCTAACAGCGTGCTTTGCGGTAGCCTTTCCTTTAACAGAACCTGCGGTCTGAATAGCTCCGCCGTATAGAAGAAACTTCTCGGTAAGTGTTGTTTTACCGGCATCGGGGTGTGATATTATCGCAAAGGTGCGTCTTCTTTCAATCTCGTGGGTTAAATTCGCCAAGAGTTATTTCTCCTTTAAATTAAAATCAAATTAGAGTTTATCACATATTTATAACTTTATCAAGATTTAAAAGACTTATTTTAAACTTTTTTTAAAAAACTATTGACAAAGTATATCAATTAGTGGGATAATGTATGAGGTAATATAGGTATGGTATGCAATTTGGTTTGGTGATGATATGCGAGTTATTACCGGTGCTTTAAAAGGCAAACGCCTTGCAACACCGTCAGGCAGGGATGTAAGACCTACTCCCGAAA
>JAZPXP010000012.1:0-8498 GCA_045543715.1 Acutalibacteraceae bacterium | reverse complement strand
TAACGCATATCATTACCTGGGCTATTACCTGTAGCTAAAGAAAATCTCAAAGCATCGGCACCATATTCATCGATAATCTCCAGCGGGAAGTCGGATCGTAGCCATGTCGTTCTGTGAGCCAAGGAGTTGGGAGCTCTAATTGTCTTCCTAAGGACCGCTTGGCCTCCGACTTTAACGCATATCATTACCTGGGCTATTACCTGTAGCTAAAGAAAATCTCAAAGCATCGGCACCATATTCATCGATAATCTCAAGCGGGTCAACGCCGTTACCCAAGGACTTTGACATTTTTCTGCCCTGAGAATCACGAACAAGACCGTGAATTAAAACGGTATCAAAAGGAATCTCGCCTGTTTGCTCAATTCCTGAGAACATCATTCTCATTACCCAGAAAGGAATTATATCGTAACCTGTAACGAGGGTATTTGTCGGATAATAATGCTTAAGGTCTGCCGTTTCCTCAGGCCAACCCAAAGTTGAGAAAGGCCAGAGGGCAGATGAAAACCAGGTATCAAGAGTATCAGGGTCTTGCTCGATATTTTTACTGCCGCAATGAGCACAAGCCTTAACATCCTCTTTAGAAACTGTTATCTCGCCGCAGTCTGCACAGTACCAAGCGGGAATTCTATGACCCCACCATAGCTGACGGGAAATACACCAGTCCCTAATATTTTCAAGCCAATGGAAATATACCTTTTCAAAACGACTTGGCACAAACTTTGTTTCGCCATTCTTAACCGCATCGATAGCAGGGGTTGCCAATGGCTTCATCTTAACAAACCATTGCTTTGAAACCCTCGGCTCAACGGTTGAAGAACAACGGTAGCAGGTGCCAACATTATGGGTATAATCCTCAACCTTAACAAGTGCACCCTCAGCCTCTAAGTCAGCAACAATAGCTTTTCTTGCCTCGTATCTATCCATACCCGCATATTTGGGGTAATCTTCAACGATTTTTGCATCCTCGGTTAAAACATTGATAACGGGGAGATTATGGCGAAGACCTACCTCAAAGTCGTTGGGGTCATGAGCAGGGGTAATCTTAACAACACCTGTTCCGAAATCGGTTTCAACATAATCATCGGCAACAACGGGGATTTCACGGTGAACAAGCGGCAAAATAAGGGTTTTGCCAACCAAGTCCTTGTATCTCTCATCCTCGGGGTTAACTGCAACCGCAGTATCACCAAGCAAGGTTTCGGGTCTTGTTGTTGCAAGCTCTAAATAACCGCTTCCATCCTTAAAGGGATAGCGGAGATGCCAGAAATGGCCTGCCTGCTCCTCATATTCAACCTCGGCATCAGAAATAGAGGTTTTGCAATGGGGACACCAGTTAATAATTCTTTCGCCTCTATAAATAAGTCCCTTTTCATAAAGGCGGACAAAAACTTCCTTTACAGCCTTATTACAGCCCTCATCAAGAGTGAAACGCTCTCTATCCCAGTCGCAAGAAGAGCCGAGCTTTTTAAGCTGTTCGATAATTCTTCCTCCGTACTGCTTTTTCCAGTCCCAAGCACGTTCTAAAAAGCCCTCTCTTCCGATATCGGCTTTGCTGATTCCCTCTTCACGCATTTTTTCAACAATTTTAGCTTCGGTTGCAATAGAAGCGTGGTCGGTACCGGGAAGCCACAAGGTATCAAACCCTTGCATTCTCTTGAAACGAATGAGGATATCCTGTAAAGTATTGTCAAGTGCATGGCCCATATGAAGCTGACCTGTTATATTCGGAGGCGGAATTACAATGGTAAATGTTTCCTTGTCCATTTCGCATTTAGCGTGGAAATACTTTCCGTCAAGCCAGGATTTATAAATTCGGTCCTCAACGTCTTTGGGGTCATACTGTTTGGCTAATTCTTTTGCCATTTTTTTCATTCCTTTGGAAATAAATTCATTTAATATTTTAAAATAAAATACACATTATATAACTGTCGGCAAGAGATAAGCGTTTGCGAGCCGACTATAAGAGGCTGTCTTGCAGCTTAAAGAAAAAAGCGTATAGAGTTATTTTTAATATACAATATAATGCTTTTGTCTTTAGCAAGGCAGTCTTTTTCAATTATACATAGTAAAAGCTTTAAGTCAAGTTATATTTCGAGCTTTGTCTGCTCAGCTCCCTCATTTGAGGGGCGTTTACTGCCTGCCGCAGGAAGATTACGGGTTCTATAACGGTGTTCAGATTCCATAGTTCCCTTTTCATATAAAAGAACTTCTGAAATTCTTTGTCCCTTCTTCTGAGTCATAACCGCAATACCGCCGTTTTCCTTAGAAGCCTTAGAGGGTATTTGAGCAGTATTAACTATGAGCATTCTTCCGTTTGAAGATTTAAGAAGTATTTCCCTATCCTCTTTTATATGGAAAATGCTATGCAGAACATACTTCTCGCAATATGCCTTAATCAGCTTTTTGCGTTGGGTTTTGGTCTGATAAGAGCTCATAGGCACTTTGGAAATTCTGCCGTTTTCAAAAACGAAAACCATATAGCCTGAATAATCAGAGGTTTCTGCCATATAAACTGCATTTTCAGCCTCATCGAAGGAAAGCTTCGAGGGGATATAATCACCCATAATGCTTGCCTTTGAATCTGCAAAATCAACCGTTCTTGCCTTATAAACCTGACACTTGTTTGAGAAGAATAAAAGCTCGGTTGCATTGGTTGATTCGATTATCTCTGTAATCTCATCTCCCTCTTTTAGCTTCTGTTCACCGCTCATTCTAAGCGATAACGGAGTGATTTTTTTGAAATAACCGTCCTTAGTGAAGAAAAGGGTTACAGGAGAATTATCAACAACCGCCTCTTCGTTATATTCTTCCTCTGATGAGGCTGATATAATCTTGGTTTTGCGGTCCCTGCCATATTTGGAAATAACATTTTCGAGTTCTTTGATAATAATCTTCAAAACCCTTGTTTTCGATTTTAAAATTGCCTCCATATCGGCAATCTCGGCGGTTAACTGCTCGATTTCTGCAGTACGCTTTAAGATATACTCACGGTTTAAATGGCGGAGCTTGATTTCCGCAACGTGTTCAGCCTGAATTTTATCAATTCCAAAGCCTATCATAAGGTTTGGAACAACCTGAATTTCTTCCTCGGTTTCACGAACAATCTTAATTGCCTTATCGATATCAAGAAGTATTTTTTCAAGACCTTTTAAAAGGTGAAGCTTGCTCTTTGCCTTTGCGAGCTTATGATAAACCCTTCTTCTAACACATTCTTCTCTGAATGCTACCCATTCTGATATAATTTCCTTAACTCCCATAACCCTCGGCGAGCCGGCTATCAGAATATTGAAGTTGCAAGAAAAACTATCCTCTAAGGGAGTCATCTTGAAAAGCTTTTTCATAAGCTTTTCATAGTCTGTTCCTCTTTTTAAATCGATAGTAATCTTAAGACCGCCAAGGTCGGTTTCATCACGTATATCATTGATTTCGGTAATCTTTTTTGCCTTAACAAGCTCAATAACCTTTTCGATTATAGCTTCACTCGTGGTTGAGGGGGGAATTTCGGTTATATCAATGCAGTTGTTCGATTTATCATAGGTATAAACGCCTCTAACCTTGAAACCGCCTCTGCCCGTTTCATAAATCTTTTCCATCTCATCACGGTTATATAAAAGCTCGCCGCCGATGGGGAAATCGGGGGCTAAGAGAGTATCTGCAACATTTATATCGTTATCCTTGATATAGGCGATGGTTGTTTCGCAAACCTCTTTTAAGTTAAATGAACAAATCGAGCTTGCCATACCTGCCGCAATACCCATATTTGAGTTTACAAGAACTGTCGGGAAGGTTACAGGAAATAATACCGGCTCTTTCATTGTTGCGTCATAGTTATCAACAAAATCAACCGTATCCTTATCGATATCGGCAAAAAGCTCGGCTGAAATGGGGGCTAATTTTGCCTCAGTATAACGGGAGGCAGCATAAGCCATATCCCTTGAATAAGATTTACCGAACGAGCCTTTTGAAGCAACAAAGGGGTGCAAAAGTGCTTCGTTGCCCTCGGAAAGACGCACCATTGTTTCATAAATGGCAGCATCTCCGTGAGGGTTTAATTGCATTGTTCTACCAACTATGTTGGCAGATTTTATAGTATTACCGTTTAAAAGCCCCATATTATACATTGTGTATAATAGCTTTCTGTGCGAAGGCTTGAAGCCATCTATTTCAGGAATTGCTCGGGACACAATTATACTCATAGCATAAGGCATAAAATTAGATTTTAATGCCTCAGTTACCTGTTGGTCCATAATAGTTCCCGCTCCCGCAATATATGCGTTAGCATTATTCCGCTTTGGAGCCGCTGTTTCTTTTTTCTTTCTCGGAGCCATAAGCCTCTCCTTATATAAATTTTTCCAATTTCGAATTCCTAATTCCGAATTCCGAATTAACTAATGTCTGCTTCATCGAGGTACATATAACCGTTTTCAGCGATATAATCTTTTCTGCCCGCCAAGTTATCTCCAAGCAATAAATCGAACATCTCGCTTGTTCTCTCGGCATCCTCAGGTAAAATTTTGATAAGTCTTCTGGTATCGGGATTCATAGTTGTAAGGCTCATCATATCGGGTTGGTTTTCACCAAGTCCCTTAGAACGCTGAAGATTATATTTTTCACTGCCTATTTTTTCGAGAATTTCCTTTTTCTCGCTTTCATCATAGGCAAAATAGGTCATCGCCTTTGTGTTTATCTCATAAAGCGGAGTTTCTGCAATAAACACCCTACCCTCTCTTATAAGGGTTGGCATAAGTCGGTAAATCATTGTTAAAATAAGGGTTCTGATATGGAAACCGTCAACATCGGCATCGGTACATATTATTATCTTATTCCAACGAAGATTAGCAATATCAAAGTTTGATAGCCCCTTGTTAGCCTTTGATTTAACCTCAACTCCGCAGCCTAAAACCTTAAGTAAATCGGTTATAATTTCGCTTTTAAAAATCTTATCGTATTCAGCCTTCAAGCAGTTGAGAATTTTACCGCGGACAGGCATAATAGCCTGAAAAGCGGCGTCCCTTGCCAATTTACAAGAACCTAAAGCCGAATCACCCTCAACTATATAGAGTTCACGTTCGGTTATATCTCTTGAACGACAGTCAACAAACTTCTGCACCCTGTCAACCATAGAATTACTGGTTGATAAGGTCTTTTTAAGGTTTATTCTTTCCCTCTCGCTTTTTTCACGGCTTCTCTTATTAACAAGCACCTGGTCGGCAATTTTATCAGCCTCTGCCTTGTTCTCAATAAAATAAACCTCCAGCTGATGACGCAAGAAATCGGTCATCGCTTCATATATAAATTTGTTGGTTATAGCCTTTTTGGTCTGGTTTTCATAAGAGGTTATGGTTGAGAATGAGGAAATAACCAAAACCAAGCATTCCTCAACATCAGAAAAGGTGATTTTGCTCTCATTAGCTTTATATTTGTTGTTCTGCTTGATATAAGCATCTATCTGAGCAACAAATGCACTTCTCGCCGCCTTTTCGGGAACGCCGCCATGCTCAAGCCAGCTCGAGTTATGATAATATTCCTTTAAAGGATGGCGGTTGCTGAAGGTTATTGCCGCATTGATTTTAACCTTGTATTCAGGCTTGTCCTCCCTGTCCTTACCCTTTCTTTCGGTTTGCCAGAACTGAACAGAAGAAAGCTTTTCTTCGCCCGTTATCTCGTTAACATAGTCCCTAATACCGTTGTTATAAACAATCTCTTGCTGAACAAAACGGCTTCCCTGCTGTTCGCGGAAAACAAAGAGTAAGCCATCGTTAACAATAGCCTGTCGTTTTAATGTATCTATAAAATATTCCGATGGGATATCAATATCGGTGAAAACCTGAAGGTCGGGCTTCCAACGAATTTTTGTTCCCGTATCTCTACCGGAATATTCTTGCCTTTCAAGTCCTCCAATATTAAAGCCTTTTTCAAAATGAAGATTATATTTAAAGCCATCTCGCTTGATTTCAACATCCATATATTCCGAAGAGAACTGAGTTGATGCCAAGCCTAAGCCGTTAAGACCTATTGAATATTCATAATCTCCGCCGCTGTTGGTATCATATTTACCGCCGGCATAAAGGCTTTCGAAGAGTAGCACATAGTTATATTTTTCTTCCTTGGTGTTATAGTCAACAGGGGCACCTCGGCCAAAGTCCTGCACCTCTATTGAGCCATCGGAATACTTAGTAACAACTATTTTATTACCATAGCCTTCCCTTGCCTCATCTATTGAGTTGGAAATAATTTCAAATACCGAATGTTCGCAGCCCTCAAGACCATCAGAGCCGAAGATAACTGCAGGGCGAAGTCGCACCTGGTCGGGACCTTTTAACTGCTTGATACTGTCATTACCGTATTCGGCCTTAGTTTTTGCCATTCCAAAATACCTCTCAAAACATACATTTTTACATATACAGATATATTATATACCATATTTTGTGTTTTTTCAAGAAAAACCGCTATTGATTTTTCTTTTAAACTGATATATATTTATATTGGTGATTAGAATTATGGATTTTCTGTCAAATTTCAGCGAAACAGTTGTTGGAAGGGTTCTTTTAAGCGGTGCAGTTATTAACTTTATTATCGTTATCATCTGTGGCTTTTTAGGCACTCTTTTCAAAAAAGGAATACCCGAAAAGGTTAAAACAACCCTTATGAGCGGAATGGCACTCTGCGTTATTTACATAGGAATTTCGGGCACTCTTGAAGAAAACGCAAATATTATTGTTGTAATCATTTCTATGGCTTTAGGTGCTATAATCGGAGAGCTTGTTGATTTTGATAAAATAGTCGAGAAACTCGGCTTAAAGCTTGAAAGCAAATTCGGCGGTAATGACACGAAAATTGCTCAAGGCTTTGTAACCGCAACCCTTCTTTTCTGCGTTGGTGCGATGACGGTTGTTGGCTCTATCGATAGCGGAATTTCGGGTGATAACTCAACCCTTTATTCGAAATCGATTATAGACGGTGTTTCATCGATTGCACTCGCTTCAAGCCTTGGAATAGGGGTTATGTTGGCGGCATTCCCTGTTCTAATCATTGAGGGCGGACTTACATTGCTTGCAGTATTTGTAGCCCCTGTTTTAAACGAGGTTGCTATAACTCAAATGTCGGTTATAGGTTCACTTTTAATAATCGCTTTAGGACTTAATATGTTAGGGCTTACAAAAATCAAGGTTATGAACTATCTGCCTGCTATTTTTCTGCCGCTGATATTCTATTGCTTTATATAAGGAATTTAAAATGGGAACAAGAACAAGACGTAGAAAAGCTATCATCAGAAGAAGAATATTTTTAAGCTGCTGCTGTTTAGCACTTGCTATTATAATCGGGCTTGCGGCACTCATTATACATAAGGCTTCCGCCCCCTCTATCCCCAGTCAAAACACCTCTTCCGAACAAAAAGAGGAGATTAAAGAAAGCTTTGCTAAAGTGCTTAGCACAGGGGATATTATGGTCCACACTCCCCAGCTTTCAGGTGCTAAGCTTCAAAACGGTGAATATGATTTCAGTGCTTTCTTTAAAGAGGCAAGCGAAACCTTTAAAAATTATGACCTGAATATTGCAAATCTTGAGGTAACCTTTGGGGGAACAGAATCGGGCAAATTTGACGGTTATCCCAAATTCAACACCCCCGATTCCCTTGCCGATGCCATAAAAAATTCAGGGCTTAATTTCCTTTTAACCTCAAATAACCATAGCTATGATACAGGGGTTTACGGTCTTAAGAGAACGGCTCAGGTTTTAAGGGAAAAGGGCATTGAATTTATAGGTACAAGAGAAACTGCCGAAAACCCGATTTATACAGTTAAAGAAGTAAATGATATTAAAATCGGTATGGCAAACTTCACTTATGAAACAAGCGGGTCATCGCCAGGCAGAA
The DNA here is from genome assembly GCA_045543715.1 of Acutalibacteraceae bacterium. Classification (GTDB taxonomy): domain Bacteria; phylum Bacillota; class Clostridia; order Oscillospirales; family Acutalibacteraceae; genus UBA737. Next base: position 622 of record JAZPXP010000012.1, on the reverse strand, counting down.
AGTATCTAAACGGCTCTGTTATTGCAGAGGAAGCTAATAATCTTATATCCTCATTCTCCTATTCTCATATTGAAGATTTTTATCTTGAAGCAGAGCAGACAATACTTGATATGAAGCAAAAGGGTGCAGAATTTATTGTCTTTTATATGCATTGGGGCGAGGAATATCAGCTCTCTGCTAACACCTGGCAAAAATCTATCGCCCAACGCCTTTCAAACCTTGGTGTTGATATAATTATCGGAAGCCATCCCCATGTTATTCAGCCTGTTGAGTTAATACATTCTGAGGGCGGCGACCACACAACAATCTGCCTTTATTCAACGGGAAATGCCGTTTCAAATCAGCGTCAGGAAATTATGGATAGCTGCCCCTCGGGACACACAGAGGACGGACTATTCTTCACTTACACTTTAAGAAAATACGGTGATGAAGTAACGCTTCAAAGCATCGATATTATACCAACTTGGGTTAATAAATACTTTCTTGACGGCGGCTATAAATATACCATCTGCCCTCTCGATAATATCGATAAATATGAGTTCAACACAAACACCCTACTTAAAGCTCAGAAATCTTTAGAAAGAACAAAACAGCTTGTAAAATCAGGACTAAACGAATGTCA
>JAZPXP010000011.1:0-2779 GCA_045543715.1 Acutalibacteraceae bacterium | reverse complement strand
GTTGAAGCCGACCTTAGCGGAAAAATTGATGCTATAGTTTTTGGCGGAAACTGTGAGGTTGGGGTTGAATCAACCGTTGTTTCCTTTGTAACTAACCCTCCGAGGCTATTAAGACCGGGAGCGGTAACCAAAGAAGACTTAATGGAAATTGTTCCCGATTTAGTTGTTGATAAGGCGGTTTTGTCATCTCTTGAAAAGAACGAAACAGCTCATTCGCCCGGAATGAAGTATAAGCATTATGCTCCAAAGGCTGAGGCTTATCTCGTTGAGGGGGATAGCAAGTCTTTTTGCGGGTTCGTGAATAGTCAAAGTGGCTGTGTTGCGGTTTGCTTTGAAGAGGATGAAGATATAAGAATACAAAAAATAGTTTACGGAAATAAAAAGGATGAAAGCAGTCTTGCGAGGGAGGTTTTCTCGGCACTCAGAAAGGTTGATGATTTGGGTGCTGGAAGGGCTTATATCCATGCTCCATCAAAAAGCGGTATAGGTCTTGCGGTTTATAATAGGCTACTTCGTGCGGCGGCTTTCAGGGTAATTGAATTATGATTATTGGATTAACGGGGCCGACGGGTGCCGGCAAAAGCAGTTTATCCGCCTTTGCTCAAAGTATAGGCTTTAAGGTTATTGACTGCGATAAATTGGCAAGAAAAGCAACCGAAAAGGGAACAGAGGGCTTGAAGTCCTTGGTAGAAGCTTTCGGCGAGGGAATACTAAATGCAGATGGTTCTTTAAACCGAAAAGCATTGGCAGAGAAAGCCTTTATAAGCCCACAAAAAACTGAGCTTTTGAATAAAACCATATTGCCCTTTATTATTGCTCTTGTTGAAAAAGAAATCAATTGCGATAAGGTTTTACTTGATGCTCCAACCCTTTTTGAAAGCGGAGTTGATAAGCTCTGCGATAAAACGGTTGCAGTTTTGGCTGACAGTGAAATCAGACTTCAGAGAATTAGGGAAAGAGATAATTTATCCATAGACGCCGCTCTTCTTCGTATGAATGCGGGAAAGCCTGATAGCTTTTATGAGAAAAAAGCAGATTTTATAGTTTTCAATAACGGTGAAGAGGCTGAATTTATTCGAAGCTTTGGCGAAATAATAAATAGTATCATATAAAAGGAGATTTTATTATGAACGAATATGAGACCTTAAAAGAGGAGCTTTTTGCAAAACGCAAAAACGGTATACTTTTAGCAAGCGAGGAAACCCTCAAGGAAACTAATGACTACTGCGAGGGTTATAAGCAGTTTTTGGATAAGGCTAAAACCGAGCGAGAGGCTACTGTTACTGCTATTAGAATGGCAGAGGCAAAAGGCTTTGTTCCTTTTGATAAAAAAAAGAAATATAATAAGGGCGATAAGGTTTATTTCAATAACCGCTCAAAAACGGTTGCTTTTGCAGTAATCGGTGAGGAGCCTGTTGAAGAGGGAACCAATATAACCGCCGCTCATATAGATTCTCCCCGACTAGATTTAAAACCCAATCCGCTTTATGAGGATATTGAGCTTGCTCTCTTCAAAACCCATTATTACGGCGGAATTAAAAAATATCAGTGGACTGCAGTTCCGCTTGCTCTTCACGGAGTTTTCGCCTTGAAGGATGGTACAGTTAAAGAGGTATCAATCGGCGAAGAGGATAATGAGCCTAAGTTTGTTATAAACGATCTTTTACCCCATCTGGCATCTGAACAGAACAAGCGTACCTTAAACGAGGGAATAAAGGGCGAGGAGCTTAATGTTCTTGTTGGAAGCCATCCCTTTAAGGATGATAAGGGAAGCGAGCTTGTAAAGCTTAATATCCTTAAAATTCTTAACGAAAAGTATGGCATAACCGAGAGTGATTTCCTTTCGGCAGAGCTTGAAATTGTGCCTGCAGTAAAGGCTTGCGATATCGGCTTTGACCGCTCAATGATAGGAGCATACGGTCAGGATGACAGGGTTTGTGCATACCCCGCATTAACCGCTATTTTAGAGGTTGAAGCACCTCAGAAAACCGCTGTTGCAATTCTAGCAGATAAGGAAGAAACCGGTTCGGACGGTAATACGGGTCTTAATTCCGATTTCTTACGCTTTGTTATAGGCGACCTTGCTAAAATGCAAGGTGGCGATGCAACGGTGGCTCTTAGAAATTCGAAGTGCCTTTCTGCCGATGTTAACGCCGCAACAGACCCAACTTTCCAGGATGTTATGGAAAGAAGAAATGCTTCTTATCTTAATTACGGCGTTGTTGTTACTAAGTATACAGGTGCAAGAGGTAAAGGAGGCACCTCAGATGCCTCGGCTGAATATATGGCATTTGTTAGAAATATGCTTGATAAAGCCGGTATTACTTGGCAGACAGGGGAGCTTGGCAAGGTTGATATAGGCGGCGGCGGAACAGTTGCTAAATATATCGCAAATATGGGTGTTGATGTTGTTGATTTGGGCGTTCCCGTTCTTTCAATGCATGCTCCCTTTGAAACAACCGCAAAATTCGATGTTTATATGTGCTTCAAGGCAATGTATGAATTTATGAAATAGGGTAAAAAAATGGAAGTTTTAAGATTTTTAGAGGGGCTCAGAAATCCCTTTTTGGATGGCTTTTTCTCCTTTATAACCCATTTCGGCGAGGAAACAATTTTTATTGTTTTAGGTCTTCTTTTCTTCTGGTGCATAAATAAGAAGGAGGGTTATTATCTTCTTTCAATCGGCTTTATCGGAACGGTGCTTAACCAGTTTTTAAAGCTCTTTTTCAGAATACCTCGCCCTTGGGTTAAGGATGAGAATTTCACTATTGTTGAATCA
>JAZPXP010000010.1:0-8074 GCA_045543715.1 Acutalibacteraceae bacterium | reverse complement strand
AATTTTAGCAAGAACGGGTGCTAACTGACCTGCTGAATAAGAGGTATGCTGAACAAGAAGAAAATCAATCTTCTCCTCTTCCATAGCCTTAACAGCCTTTATGGCATCCTCTCTAACAATTACAGTTTCAGGATAAACCACAAGCTCAAAACCCATTTCCTCGGAATGCTTTTTCATAGCATCGACGCAAGCTTTAAAGGCCGCCTCCTTGTTACCTGGGAAGCTCAACTGACTAGTTCCCACTAAACCTATTTTTAATTTTAACACTGGAATTCCTCCTTTATTTTTAAATTATATCAAAAATTGATATAATTGAATATAAAAAATCAAATTTTCGTTTTACCCTATTAAAATTTTAAAGCTCAACAAAAACCGTATCATCAATAAACATATCCGCCGCAAACAAAACAGCACCTATAGCCGCCGCCGAGATTTCAAGGTCGGATAGTTTTATAGCGGGGGCTTTCTCCCCCATAAGTTGCTTTAAAATGCCTTTTGTATCCTCTAAGAACAAATCTGCATATCTTCTGAAAGCACCGAAAATAACAACCGTTTCCGGATTCAAAAGGTTGGCGGTGTTATTAAGTGCTATAGCCAAGGCCTCACCTATTCTTGCAAAAAGCATTAAGGCAGTTTTATCCCCCGTCCTTGCCTTTTCGGCAATAATATCAGCGGTTACATCTTCTTTAGTTTTAGTTATTTCCTTATACTGTCTCGCAAGCATTTTCTCGCTTATTAGCTCTCTGACCATAAATCTCTCGGTGTTTTCACCTATGGGAATAAGCATTTCCCCGATTTCACAGGTTCTGCCCTTTGAGCCCATATACATTCTGTTTTCCAGCATAGCCGCAATACCAATTCCGTGGTCCATTCGAAGAAGAAGTGCATTTTCCCCATCCTCTCCGCTAAGCTTGCCGAAAAATCTCTCAGCGTATAAAAGACAGTCGGGGTCGTGAAGCATAACGGTTTTCTTGTTAAACTTCTTTTCAAGCATTTCGCAAACGGGAACATTACACCAACCGTCAATAGCACCGATTTTAACCGAAATCCCGTTCTTTATATCAACCGCTCCCTGCATAGCAAGAGCGATATAAAAAATGTTTTTATTTTTGTTCTCGGTAATAATTCTATCTATAATAGAAAATAACAGTTCTTCTGCCTTTTCCCTTGTTTTTTCGCGGAACTCAACCTTATATTTTGAAACAATTCTTCCTTTAAGGTCGCCTAAAATAGCTAAAATACCCTCAGAGTTAAAATCTATTCCGATAATATAGTTATCATTAACATTTATATCGTATTCCTCGGGTTTTCTTCCCGAAGCAGTATCCTGCTTGCCCGAAGAAACGATAAATTTTTTATCCAGAAGATTTGTGATTATTGAAGAAATATTCCCCCAGCTAAAGCCCATAATAGCCTGAAGCTCCCTTTTAGAAATCGGTCCGTTTGCTCTGATTTCAAAAAGAACCTTTTTTATGCTTTCCTGACGAAGCAAAGTATTACCTTTCAATATTTTCTTTCCTTTCGCAAAGCCAATCTGCCGCTTCTTTTAAGTTTTCGGCAATATATATAGGCTCAAAGTTTTCCCATTTATCTCGGTCGGTAGTGAGGCTTTCCTCGCCTCTTCCCGTTTTAACTAAAATAAGCTTGCATCCCATTTTTCCGCCCGAAACCATATCGCTCCAACGGTCTCCGATAACAAAACATTCTTCCATATTGAGATTATATTTCTCTTTTGCCTTTTCTAAAAGCCCAGTTTTAGGCTTTCGGCAGATGCAGTTATCTTCGTTGTCATGAGGGCAGATAAACCAGTCTTTTGCTCCGATTTCTTTGAACTCCGCCGCAAAATCATAGCCCTTGTCTTTTTTTCTGGCAATACAGGACTGGTTGGTGAAAATCATAGGATAAAAGCCGTTTTTATTTAACAACTCAAAGGCTTCTTTCGTTCCCTCATAGGGCGAATACTCATCGGGATACTCAACATAATATTCCCCACCCATAGTTCCGTCTCTATCAATAAAATCCGCCTTCATAATATCACCATTCTTATTATATCAAATTATGATATTTTGTCAATATATTTAACGGCTTACAGTTATCTGCAAGCCGTTAATTTTTATACTATTTCAGCAATATCGAAAAGTTTCTTGGGTAGTTCTTCCTTATCTGCAGAAACGGTGAAGAGGAATTCGATATCCTCAATCTTTGAAATTCTCTCAAGGAAAGCTACTAACTCATCATAATTGCGAGTGCCGATACGAAGGGTTGCATCGCCGAAAATATGATGAACATCATTATTTCCTGCCTTAATTCCGCATATCATTCCGTAATATTCGCCGTAACCTGAAATACCAAATGCATCAGCGTCTATAAGACGCGCTTTATGGGTAACAGAATAGGTTAAGGTGTCTCCCTTTTCGATACAAACAACATTGCCTAAACTAACATTAGCAGCCTCGTTAACCAAGTCAACCAACTTTTTAGTTTTACCTGAACCTTTTCTTCCGATAATAAGTTTAATCATAAAAACAGCTCCTTATTATTTTTTCTGCCCTTAGGCAGTAGCTTCTTTATTTATTAAGTCTAGCTTCTAGACTTGCCTTTTCGGCTTCATAGCCTGGTTTTCCAAGCAAAGCAAACATATTCTTTTTATAGCTCTCCACACCGGGTTGGTCAAATGGGTTAACACCCAACATATATCCCGATATAGCGCATGCCTTTTCAAAGAAATAGATAAGCTCGCCAAGGTTTTCTTCATCAGCTTTATCAACCTTAATAACAAGGTTAGGAACGCCGCCATCAGTATGAGCTAAAACTGTTCCCTCAAAAGCCTTTTCGTTAACAAAGGACATCGTTTTGCCTGCAAGGAAATTTAGACCATCGCCATCATCGCTTTCCTCTTCAATAACTATATCCTTATCACTCTCTCCAAAGGTTACAACCGTTTCAAACATCAAACGGCTACCGTCCTGAACAAACTGACCCATAGAATGAAGGTCGGTTGAGAAGGTTACGGATGCAGGGAAAAGCCCCTTATTATCCTTACCCTCGCTCTCGCCGAAGAGCTGCTTGAACCATTCAGCCATCATAGTAAATCTCGGCTCATAGGAAACTAAGAGTTCAACCGATTTACCCTTGTTATAAAATGCGTTTCTGAGTGCCGCATAAAGATAACAGTCGTTATCATACAAATCAGCCTTATTAAATTTCTCAACGGCCTTTTGAGCGCCGAGCATAAGCTTATCAATATCAGCACCTGCCGCTGCTATCGGTAAAAGACCAACCGCAGTGAGTACTGAAAATCTTCCGCCAACATCATCCGGAACAACAAAACACTCATAGCCCTTTTCATCGGCTAGTTTTTTAAGAGTTCCTCTTGCCTTATCGGTTGTACAATAAATTCTGGAAGCAGCCTCTTCTTCGCCATACTTTTCTTCAAGATACTTTCTGAAAACTCTGAAAGCAACTGCAGGTTCGGTTGTTGTTCCTGATTTGGAAATAATATTAACAGAAACTCTTTTGCCCTCGCAAAGTTTAAGCATATCAGCAAGATAAGAACCGCTGATACTGTTACCTGCAAAATAAATTTCAGGGGCGTTGTCTCTTAAATTATTGTAATAAGGTCCCTTTAAAAATTCAATAGCCGCTCTCGCTCCAAGATACGAACCGCCAATACCGATAACGATCAATATATCGGTATCCTTACGGATTTTATCTGCCGCTTTCTTTATACGGGCAAATTCTTCCTTATCATAATCAAAAGGAAGGTTAACCCAACCTAAAAAATCATTGCCGAGACCTGATTTATCATTAACGGTTTGGTGCGCCAAAGCAACCTGAGTTTCCAAACCTTTAAGGTCATTTTCTCTAATAAAATCGCTCGCATACGAGGAACTGAAACTGACTGACATTTTTATACCTCCATGAACTTGTGTCGTCTGTAATTATTTTACTATATTATTATTTATTTTTCAAGAGAAATTAGCAATATTTAATATTTTTTTTACAGTTTGAACATTTGCTTTAAAATCCAACCCGCAGTTATTATAGGTGTAAGGCGTTTCATATCCTCTGATGCTGTGATTTTAAGCCTTCCAAGCTCTTCTTCGCCAACATAAACATTAACATATCCCAAAGTCTGCCCTTTCTTTATAGGGGCGGTTATATTCTTTTCCCATTCAACCTGTCTTTCAATTTCCTCTTTCGATTGTTTTGGTAGCAAAAGATTTAATTCTTCCTTTGCTTCAACCTTAATTTTTTTAGCTGTTCCCTTTGAAACAGAAACCTCAGTTTCCTTTAAATCGGCATCAATCGTGCTGAAGCTGTAATTTGCAAAACCAAAATCAAGCAGTTTTTTAGCTCCATTAAATCTATCGTTACTGGTATCTCCTGCCATAACAACCGCTACAAGCTCAATACCGTTTCGCTTTGCCGTTGCTGATAGACAATATTTAGCTATTGAGGTTGTTCCTGTTTTAAGACCAGTTGTTCCCTCATAAAAACGGACTAATTTATTAGTATTAACAAGCTCCGATTCTCCGTTTCTAAGGCTATCCATCCAAACGGTTGAATATTTTTTTATAAGCTCGTGCTTTATAAGTTCACTAGACATTATAGCAACATCGTGGGCGGTGGTTAAATGCCCCTCAGCGTCAAGACCTGTGCAGTTAACAAAATTAGTGCTGTTCATACCCAGCTCCTTTGCCCTTTCGTTCATTAAGGCTACAAAACCCTCTTCACTACCCGAAATATGTTCGCCGAGAGCAACGCAAGCATCATTTGCAGAAGCTATAACAGTTGCCTTTAATAGTTCGTCAACCGTCATACTTTCCCCTGGCTCAAGCCATATCTGCGAACCGCCCATACTGCAAGCATGTTCACTTGCAGTTATAACTGTTTCAAGTGTTATATCTCCTCTGTCAATAGCCTCCATAACAAGCAATAAAGGCATTATCTTTGTGATAGAAGCCGGTGCCAACTTTTCATCGGAATTGCTTTCATATAAAATCTCTTTGGTATATGGCTCCATAAGTATTGCCGATTTAGCTTTTACATCAAGAGTCTGACCTATAACGGCATTTGTTGTAACGCTTTCAAGAGGCTCGTTTATATCCTCAATTGAACTTTCACTAGATATAGTTTTTGCCGCCGATACCTCAACCGAAAAAATCATTAAAAATGCTAAAATTAGGCTCAATATTCTTTTCAATTAAAACACCCCAAACACATTATTCATTAAAAATAATATGTTCAGGGTGAAATTTTAATAACTATATAATTGTGCCTCCGCCGATGACGGTATCCCCGTTATAAAAAACTGCTGCCTGGCCAGGACTTGCCGCCCTTTGAGGCTCATCAAATTCTATAATAACCTTATCGTCTTCCTGACTTATAACAGCCGGTGAGGCTTTATGCCTATATCTGAGTTTTGCCTCAACCCTCATAGGCTCCTCAAGGGTATCAAAAGGAATAAAATTAACATTCTTTACCTCAACTCTTGTTTTAAAAAGATGCTCTTCATCCCCTAAAACAACCTCATTGGTTAAAGCGTTTTTATCAATTACAAACCGGGGTTTTCCAAGGGCGATACCAAGTCCTTTTCTTTGACCTAATGTGTATCTGATAACCCCGTTATGCTCGCCTAAAACATTTCCGTTTATATCAATATATTTTCCTCTTTGAGATTTAAAATCAAAATTCTCTTCAATAAAAGAAGCATAATCTCCATCAGGAACAAAGCAGATATCCTGACTGTCAGGTCTGTTGGCGTTTATAAGATTTAATTCTTCGGCTTTTTTTCTGATTTCAGCCTTAGTGAAATCACCCAAAGGCAACAAAATCTTAGATAATTGCTCTTGATTTAACATATAAAGCACATAGGACTGGTCTTTAGTTTCATCCTTTGCCTTTTTAAGAAGAAATCTGCCATTTTGCTCTTCTATTCTAGCATAATGCCCAGTTGCGATTTTCTCGCATCCGTTTTTGATTGCGATTTCGAACATCTTACCGAATTTTATATTTCGGTTGCATTCAATACAAGGGTTCGGGGTTAAACCGCTTATATATTTATTTGTAAAATCGCAAATCACCTTTTCCTTGAACTCTTTTCTTAAGTCAAAAGAATTATGCTCAATTCCGAGTTTATCGCAAACATTTTTAGCATCAAGTGTGTTATTATCCTCACTCTCGCACAAAAGCAGAGTGCATCCTTTGACAATAAAGCCCTTTTCCATTAAAACTGCCGCCGCAACCGAAGAATCAACTCCACCGCTCATTCCAAGCATTACCTTTTGCAATAAACTCACCTGCCTTTAAAAATAAAGAGCCGATAAAATATCGGCTCAAAAGATTAAATAGAAGTTATATTTGCTATCTCATAAAGTTCCTTATCGAAAGGTTTAACCATATTGAGAGCCTCATAAATATCATAATCAACAATTTCGTTGTTCTTAACTGCAACAACACGGTTGCCTATTCCCTTTTCGAGAAGTTTAACTGCAGCAAAGCCGAACTGGGTTGCTCTGAGCCTGTCTCTAACAGTCGGGTTGCCGCCACGCTGAATATGACCAAGAACGGTTGCTCTTGATTCAACGCCGGTTTCCTCCTCTATCTTCTTAGCAATTTCATCAACGCCGCCGACACCTTCAGCCACAATAATGATAAAGTGCTGCTTACCTGTTTTCTGAGATGACTTGATTTTATTAACAATATCATCCATACTCATTTCAATTTCAGGAACAACAATAGCCGAAGCTCCAACCGCAATACCGCACTGCAAAGCAACATGACCTGCATGGCGTCCCATAACCTCAACAACACTGCATCTATCATGAGACTGACAGGTATCTCTGAGCTTATCAACAACCTCCATAACGGTGTTCATAGCAGTATCGAAGCCTAAGCTATAATCGGTTGAAGAAATATCATTATCGATAGTACCCGGAATTCCGACACACGGGATACCTCTCAAAGATAAATCGCGAGCCCCTCTGAAAGAACCGTCTCCTCCGATAACAACAATACCCTCGATTCCATGCTTCTTGCAGTTTTCGATAGCAAGATTTATACCCTCTTCAGTTTTAAACTTAGGGCTTCTTGCAGTAAAAAGTGCAGTTCCTCCGCGGTTGATAATCTCAGAAACGGAACGAACATCCAAATCAATAATATTGCCTTCCATAAGGCCGTTATATCCGCGGATAATTCCTTTAACGGTCATTCCGCTATTTATAGCAGTTCTGACAACAGCACGAACTGCAGCGTTCATACCCGGCGCATCTCCGCCGCTGGTAAGTACACCTATAGTTTTCATTCAAATCATCTCCAAAACAATATCAAGATAAAGTATACCTCAAAAATTTCCCATTTTCAACAAAAATGTTAATTTTTCACCGATTTTACATTTTTTTCTCCTAAAATACAGCTAAGTTCCTCTATCAAACCGTCATTAGCAGTAACTCGAAGACTTTCAGGGGCTTCAAGTTTACGTTTTGTGTCAATACAGTAAATAATAACCCTTGTGTTTCCCTTATATTTAGAAAGTATTTCTTTAACTTTCGAGAATTCAGGACTGTTAATACTGCTGATTTTAAGATAAAGTCCCTCGGCCATTTTCTTTTCCATAGCCGCTGCATTTTCGGGGATAGCTTCTACCCTTTCACATATAATCTCGGTATCCCTATCCTCCCTCTCGGAAATTCTCCCTGTTAGGATAACAGGAGAAGAGGAAGAAAGTAAGGTTTTATATTCGGCATAGGGCTTTGCAAAAATTGTTACGGGAATTGAGGCGGAAATATCCTCAATAACAGCCGAGGCTAAGGTGTTCCCGTTTTTAAGCTGGCGAACCTTGAAGTTACTTATAACGCCTGCAACCGAGAGCCTTTTTCCGTCAGAAAATTTGCCTGCAATAATCTCACTCATCGGGGTTATTCCTGAAGCCTTCAAAAAAGATGAATACTTCATCATAGGATGACCCGATAAATAAACTCCCGTTGCTTCCTTTTCGAGTGAAAGCTTTAGCTCCTCATCCATTTCATCTAATTTTTGAGGAACATATTCATTAGGAGCACCCATCTCTTCA
>JAZPXP010000009.1:0-2527 GCA_045543715.1 Acutalibacteraceae bacterium | reverse complement strand
TTCTTCCGTGGTTCAGACAGCAACATCAGGGTTCACTTCCGATGACAATGGTAGTTATACCAGTGTTTACGGTAAAAACCTTTTGGCAAACACAACATTGACCGCCAATATTGTTGACGGCACTGATGCAGGTAACGCTTTCAAGTTATCTTCTAACAAAAAAACTTACCTTGAGCCTGACCATTCTATCTTAACAGATGGTTCCAACGCAGATTATAACCATATCCAGACCAATAAGGTGATAGGTACATTTGGAAGTAATGAGCAGAAGGATGAATATGTTGAACTTCTTTTTACGGCTGGAAATAATCTCAACGGCCTCGAAAAGATGCTTATTGTCTGGAGTTTACCTACTGTTCCAAAAAACAGAGCCTCCATGCATTATGACATATTTATGGGTAGCGATACAAATACTCTTTATACTACCCCCTTGGCATCATATAAGGCTTCAACGAGAAACATCAATGAGCATGCTCTTGATTTAACAAGCGTAAATCTTACAAATATTAAATATATTGCAATTCGTATTTATGAAATGCCTCTTGCAAGTGGCACTTGTGCGCAGCTTTCTGAAATTGCACTTTACGGAAAGGATAATCCTTTAACTACAGGTGATTTCACCGCCGATGCTGGTGGAAGCTATGCAAGTGTTTACGGCGCTAACCTTTTAGCAAATACAACATTGACCGCCGATATTGTTGATGGCTCTAATACGGCCAATGACTTTAAACTTAATTCGAAAAACAAGAAATTAGAACCTGTTCTTTCTATCTTAACAGATGGTTATAATAACGCTGTTAACCAGATTCAGACTAATGAGGTAATAGGCGCTAAAGGCGATTATGAGCAGAAGGATGAATATGTTGAACTTCTTTTCACCGCCAAAGCTCCTCTTAACGCCCTTGATAAGATGCTTATTGCTTGGGATATTCCTGCTAACATATCCACTACAGGAACAGGCAGGACATCTAAGCATTACGAAGTATTTATGGGCGACGATACCAAGACCCTTTATAATGAGCCTGTATTTACTTATCAGTCAGCTGAGAGACAGGGTAATGAGCATATTCTTGATTTAACAGGTAAAAACCTTACAAATGTTAAATATATCGCAATTCGTATTTATGAAATGTCTATCAATGGAAAAACTATTACTCCTTCGGAAATAGCTGTTTATGGCAGTGGAATTTCTCATAGTATTATAAACTCTCATAAGAGTGCAAGCTTTACCGACCAGTATGGCGCTAACCGTTTGGCAGAGTCTTCTATATCAGGTTTTGAAACCAATGATAAGGGTATAACCAAGCAGGATATTAAAAATATAACTTCTAAAATTATTGATGGAAACTGCACGAATAATCAGATTCACCATAATTTAAATAGTCCTGAAACATGCTTGCTTAATGACCAGAATAACGGCATTGAACAGACCGATGCCTATTTCCAGATAGATTTTGCAATCAACGGTGTTGTTAATAATCCTGAGAAATTCTTCATCACTTTCCATGAAGGAAATAAAAAAAGTTTATCTTCTCAACACTATGCGTTTTATATCTCAAGTGATTCTGCAACCCTTTATGATGATGCCAACAAGGTTTATGAATATAAAAGTTCAACAGGCGATGGCGAGGGTGTTGAACATTTGTATGATATTTCGGGCAAAAAGTTTACCAATGTTAAATTCGTAGGTCTTCGTATTTATCATAGAGCATATAAAGAGTGCGCTCAGCACCTTGCTGAAGTTGGTTTATATGGCGGTGAGTTTACCGTTGATACCTCTAAAGTTCATCAGGTTAAGTCATATCACGACGATTTGGCTCAGCACGGTCAGAACTATTTGAGATGGGATGCTCTTAGCTCAATTGCTACTAATGGAACAACTTCGGTTGAAGTTCCTATTAAGAACAGCAATCTTACTGACAGTACGATAAATCAGTATATCTTTACCGCTGATACTTCTGTTTTAACAGAGGAAAATAATGGCATAGACCAGAAAACAGCCTATATTCAGTTAACATTTGACCTTTTTGGTGTTCTTAATAACCCCAATAAGTTCATAATTGATTTCCATGAGGGCACTAATGCTAGCTTATCTTCCTGTCATTATGAGATTTTCGCTTCTGATAAGCAGGAGAATTTGTATGATGATTCAAGCAAACTCTGGGAATATAAATCTTCAACAGGCGAAGGTGTTCAGCATCAGATAAGTCTTGATCATTTAGGTCTAACAGGTCTTACATATTTTGGTGTTCGTATTTATAATAGAGGATATAAGAACTATGCTCAGCACATCGCTGATATCGGTCTTTACGGTGATGAAGATACTAAGTTTGTTGCCGATATGGCTAAGCTTGCGCTTCAGGTTGAAGGCACCCATAAGTATCCGGGTTGGGTTGATGTTTACGGCACTAACTATTTCGCAACTGCTGAAGGCAGTATTATTGCTACTAACGGTTCAGCAACCTCCGAGTTTTACTATCCTGTTATCTTAACTGAGGACCGATTTACTGAGAATAATTTCATTGCT
>JAZPXP010000008.1:0-3780 GCA_045543715.1 Acutalibacteraceae bacterium | reverse complement strand
GCTTCAAGCCGTGAGATACCTTCATCAATGGCTATGTCCTTCAAACCGCTTATTTGGGTTGGAGATGAAACAAGGGGATTCTGTTTCTCAGCAGATGATAACCGCAACTGGCAACCTAAGGATAAGAAAAAGGCTATCGAGATTATAGACGGTGAGGAGGAAGTTATTATCAGACTCCGTCTTATTGAAAGTTTGCCTGTTAGCTGGCTTTATGAAAACGGTGAGCCTTATCTCCATGCTGCTTTCCCACTTAATTTCAGTTTTGCTTTTCAGGTAACCCCTGTTAAACCTTTCCCTGAAAATCCGTTTAAAGAAAAGAATTTGCATATTGATTGTTATAATGGAAAAATCAAGGAAGAATATAACGATTATTTAGCTAATGAATATGTTAAGGGTAGCGGCGAAAATTGTTATGATAGAATGAAGAGACTTGGCGTTACAACCCTTTTTATTCACGAAAAATGGAATCCCATTCAGAACTATTGGAAGATTTCTCCTGATACCGAAAAGAGAACGATAGAGATTGTTGATGAATGTCATAAGAGGGGAATAAAGGTTATTCCTTATTTTGGCTATGAGATTTCAACCCTTTCTCCAGACTGGGCTAGACTTGCTGAAAAATGTGCGCGCATGCCCGAAAAGAATAAATACAAGTCATTTAACTGGTATAGAAAACCAAATCAGAGAGCGGTTGCTATGTGCCCGACAAGTGAGTTCGGCGATTTATGGGTTGAGGAAATTAAAAAGGTTATAGAAAAGTTTGACTTTGATGGACTTTATGTTGATACCTTCTTTATTCCTTATGGTTGTTGCAACGATAAGCACGGCTGCGGTTTTTATGACCATACAGGAGAATATCAACCTTCTTATAGTATCAATAAAACAAGAGAGCTTGCCCGTAATTTATTTGATTTCTTTGAAAAAAGAGGCGGTGTTTTCAATCCTCATATCAGCAGTTGCTGTAATATTCCCTCATTCTCCTTCTTCCATCTTCAGTGGGATGGTGAGGATGTTCAATGGCATGTTAAAAAAATGGGTGAAGATAGTATCGAATACTTAACCCCCGATTATATCAGAACCGAGTATATCGGCAGAAACTTCGGTCTTAATTACGAGTTTATCGCCTATACATTTGATAACTGGAGCTTTGAGGACTCGATGACCGTGGCATTAGTTCACGGAGTGCTCCCTCGACCTAATGTTATAGGAGAGCCGCTTGAGAAAATCTCTCCCGTTTGGAAGATAATTGATGATTACGATGTAACAGGCGCTAAGTTTGTTCCTTATTGGGAAAACAATATTGATTGCGGCGCCGAAAAAACTAAATTCACTTATTTTCAAAAACAGGATAAGATACTTGGAATAGTTTCCAATATGAGCAACACTGATAACAACAATGTGAATATAGTTTTAAGCAAAAACCAGGTTGTTTTCGATGCTTTTACAGGAGAGGAAATTTCAATGCCTATATCTGTTAAAGCGCGTAAGCATAGAATTATTCTTATAACGGAATAGGTTAGGCGAAACAATTCTGTTCCGCCACAAAATCTTTGATTTTGCGACAGTTTTTTGGAGGTAGAGTTATGGAAAATAAAATTTTAAATACTTGGCCGGCTCTTAAATGTGAAAAAAAGGATGATGCAATATCCGTTTCGGTTTGGGGCAGAGAATATAAAATAGAGAACAATATTTTATTTTCCTCGGTTAACGTTTTGGGCGAAGAGCTACTTAATGGTCCTATAAGAATAATTGCCGAAGAAAACCTTAAAAACGAAGAGGTTAAATGGCAGGAAATCGATAACTTCATTTTCGAGAAAAATGATGAAAAGACGGTTATCTGCGGCGGTATGCGCGGTGAATACATAACCCTAAATGCAACCTCAACTATTGAGTTTGACGGTTACACCTCGATTAGCCTCAAGGTTTTGCCGAGAACATATACTATTGCCGAAGAAAATATGTATGGCAGACAGAAAGATGATAGATGGTCGGTTGATAAGCTTTGGGTTGAAATTCCCTTAAAGAAAAAATACGGCAAAAACTTCCATTATTTTCCGAATGCTGAGGAAAAGGATGCTCCGGTTTTCGAGGGCAAGGCTATTCCTTTTAACCGCGTTGCTTCAAGCCGTGAAATTCCGTCCTCAATGTCGATGCCCTTTAAGCCACTCCTTTGGGTTGGCGATGAAACAAGAGGCTTTTGCTTTGCGGCTGATAGTAATAAAAACTGGCAGCCTAAGGATAAGCAAAAGGCAGTTGATATTATAGATAAAGAAGATGAAGTTGTTATCAGGCTTCGCTTGCTTGAGAGCATCCCTGTTAGCTGGTTTGATGAAAAGGGTGAGCCGCTTTGTTGGGCGGCAAAGCCTGTCAGCTTCAATTTCGCTTTCCAGGTAACCCCATTTAAAGAGTTTCCTCAGAACCCTTATAAAGAAAAGATAATGCATATTGACTGCTTTAACGGCAAGATTTTAGGCGAATATAACGATTTTTTAAGGGATGAATATGTTAAAGGCAGCGGCGAAAATTGCTATGATAGAATGAAGCGCCTCGGCGTTACGACCCTTTTAATCCACGAAAAATGGAACCTTGTTCAAAACTATTGGGTGATTTCCGAAGAAAACGAAATGCGAACAAGAGAGATAGTTGATGAATGTCATAAAAGGGGAATAAAGGTTATCCCTTATTTCGGATATGAAATTTCAAGCCTTTCGCCGATTTGGGATGAGTATGCTTATAAATCGGCTTTAATGCCCGATGAGCATAAGCCGAAACTTATTGCCTGGTATAGAAAGCCTAATCAGAAAGCGATTCATATTTGCCCTGCAAGTGAATTTACTGATATTTGGGTTGAGGGAGTTAAGGGTGTTATCGAAAAGTTCGATTTTGACGGACTTTATGTTGATGGCTATGTTGGTCCCTTTGCTTGCTGTAATAAGGAGCATGGCTGCGGCTTCTATGACCATACAGGTGAATTTTGCCCGACCTATTCCGTTACTGCAACAAGAGAATGGACTAAGAAAATATACGCCTTCTTAGAGGAGCGCGGCGGAATATTTAATTCGCATCTTAGCAGCTGTTGCAATATTCCTGCTTTCTCGTTCTGTCATTTGCAGTGGGACGGGGAGGATGTTCAGTGGCATATTAAGGAATTTGGCGATAAGCCGATAGAAAACCTAACCCCCGATTATATGAGAACTGAATATATCGGCCGAAACTTTGGCCTTAACTTTGAGTTCATCGCTTATACCTTTGGTGATAAATGGACCTTTGAGGATTCGATGACCGTGGCTTTGCCTCACGGAGTGCTTCCGCGTCCTAATGTTTTGGGTGAGCCGCTCGAGCTTATGTCTCCGATTTGGAAGGCTATTGATGATTTTGATGTAACAGACGCTAAGTTTGTTCCTTATTGGGAAAATAATATTGACTGCGGTGCAGAAAAAACCAAAATCACTTATTATGAAAAAGAGAATAAAAAACTTGCATTTATCGCCAATATGAGTAATACTGATAATGATAATATCAACCTTAATTTTAGTAGCACTCAGGTTATAACCGATGCCTTAACGGGCGAGGAAATTAAAATGCCGATGAGCCTTAAGGCGTGCAAGCATAAGGTGCTTTTAATAAACGATAAGTAAAGGTTTAAGAAAAAATGTAAAAAAGAGCCCGATGGGCTCTTTTTTACATTTTCTTGTTACAGGGTTTTGTGTCAAAACCGGGGTTGAAGGCGTAGAAGTTCTTGCTGTTTAGCTTATCTGTTGTAAGCCTTAACGCTTCACC
>JAZPXP010000007.1:0-6332 GCA_045543715.1 Acutalibacteraceae bacterium | reverse complement strand
TGGTTTCAGTGATATTATATTCGCCATAAAACTGGGCGAAGCCCAATATCACTCGGCTTTAGCCGAATATCACTGCGTAGCAATATCACTTGCCGTAAGGCGAATATAACTGAAAAAGAGGATTGCTTTCGCAATCGTGTTTTTCTTGGGGGGAGCGGGTGGATTCGAACCACCGAAGTCGAAGACAACAGATTTACAGTCTGCCCCCTTTGGGCACTCGGGAACACTCCCATATTAAATTTAAATTGCTGGAGCTGGTGGACGGACACGAACCCCCGACCTGCTGATTACAAATCAGCTGCTCTACCAACTGAGCTACACCAGCATTTTTGAGCGCCCTAATAATATACCATAAGAGAAACTTAATGTCAAGCAATATTTTAAAATATTTTTAAGTTTTAACCTAATTTTTTCATTAACATATTATAGTAAAGAAAGAAACCGATAAAATCCCGAGAAGTTATAAAACTCTCGGGATTTAATTAAATATTTTTAAGGCAATCTATATTAAGTTTTTCGAATTTGCTGAAAAATTCCAAAAGCTTTTGAGCCTCATCTTTAATTCCGCCCACTATATTGCTTTCAAAATTCATAGGCATAACAGGGTCGTGAACACTGAGCCTTAGCAAAAACCAACCGTTCTTGGTTGAAACTCTTATTCCCTCTCGGTTATCTTCGCAAATTTTATACTCTGCCCGACTTTTAATGAATTTCTCAAACTCATTTATAACAGTTTCACCATAAGACTTGAAATCTTCTTCCATTATTTCAAGGCGAATTTCTATTTCCTCGGCCGGAAGCTCAAGATTTTCTATAATTGCATTTATATCCTTACCTTTTGCCAACTCGACAACTATTTTTGTAACAAGGTAGGCACCGTCATCAAGAAAATAGTTTTCTTTTAAGGCTGCGTGCCCCGAGGTTTCAATAGCAATAGGGCAATCCTTTCCCTCTTCTGTGAGTTCCACTGCCTTATTGATAACATTCTTATATCCTCGGCGGTATCTATAATGAACACAGCCTAAATCTTCTTCAATAAATTTCTTTAAGCCATCGCTTGTAACCGAATCGGTAACAACAACAGCTCCTTTTCTACCCTTTGTTGCAATATATGAAGCTAAGGCTATAAGTCTGTTGCGGTTGATTTGTCTACCATCAGAGCCAACACAACCCGCCCTATCAACATCGGTATCAAATATAATTCCTAAATCAGCATTTGAAGAAACAACAGCCTCGCAAATACTTGCCATCGCTTTTTCGTTTTCAGGGTTTGGAATATGATTTGGAAATATACCGTCAGGCTCTAAGAAGCGGCTTCCGCTAATATCAGCACCCAATTTCTCAAGAACATTTTTAGCATAAAAACCGCCGACTCCATTGCCCGCATCAACAACTATTTTATAGTCCCCAAGAGGTTTTTCATCCTCGGTTTTACCCACAGCATTGCAAATCATTTTACGAAGTCTTGCGGCATACTGCTCCATATAAGCAGTTTTAACAATATCGCCCTCAATCTCTGCTATAACCTCTTCGCCATTGTTTGCCATTTCAACGATTTCAGCAATATCCTTTGAATCAAGACCGCCTGAAGAAAGAAAGAATTTAAGTCCGTTTCTGTCAGATGGATGATGGCTTGCCGTAATCTCGATTGAAGCATCGGTTTTAAGGTCAACCGTTGTCATAAACATAGCAGGGGTTGAAGAAAGACCGCAATCAAGCACCTTTACCCCTGAAAGAGACAAAGTACTGATAACCTTTTTAGAAATCTCTTCGCCCGTTATTCTTGAATCATGACCAACAGCAATAACAAGCTCTGAGGATGATTTCTTGTATTTATTTACATACCAAACAACAAAGGCTTTGCTTATAGCACTTATAGCCTCTGCCGTTAAATTAACCTTATTTCCCAGAATATCAGAAGCCACTCCTCTGATATCTGTTCCGCTTTTAAGAACACTATAATCCATAAAGAGCCACACTCCAATTGAAAGAGGTATTTATATGACCGTTTCAAATCAAAACAAAAAACTTAAAATAACCCTTACAAACACCGAAGTTATAACCCTTTTTGGTGGTTATGAAGAATTATTATCTTTAAGCAAAAATACAAAATATGCAGTTTACGCACTAATCAGAGAGATTTTAGAGGAAAATGAGGAGCTTTACAGCTCCAACAAAACAACCATTAAAATTAAATCCAAAAAACCCCTCGGCTGCGAAATCACGCTTAAAAGCGAGGAAAATGAATATCTGCTATTTTTCAATAACTGTCAAGACCTCGAAAAAGCCATTAAAACATTAAATAACAATCTGCAAAGTTCTCTATATAAAACCGAAAATGGTTATTGTCTCTTAATAAAAAGCCTCAGCGAAAAGCCGCTTTTAAAATCAGAGGGTTATTCTTCTAATACCTTAAGCTCGGAGTTGACCGCCGCTTATATTAGAGAATACTCAAAACTGCTTATAAAGGATAATGCTATAGATATCTGGCAGAAAGCTTTCACAGGCCTTTAAGCTCCTTAACCCTTTCTTCCATTTGGTCGGAGAAAAGGAAGCTTCCTGCAACCAATACATTAGCACCCGCCTTTACTGCCATGGGGGCAGTTTCGGCATTTATTCCGCCATCAACCTCAAGGTCGATATCAAGACCTAATTCACTTATTTTACTTCTAAGAATCTCAAGTTTTCTAATGGCATCAGGCATAAATTTCTGACCACCAAAACCAGGCTCAACCGACATTACAAGCACCATATCACAAAGGGGAAGAAATTCAAAAATTTCCTCAGGCTCTGTGCAGGGCTTAATTGTAAGGCAAGACTTGCAGCCAAGCTCTCTTATCTGCTTTAAGGTTTCAGCAACATCACTTCCCGCCTCATAATGAAAGCCGAGAATATCCGAAACAGAAGCGAATTCCTTTATATATCTATGCGGTCTATCTATCATAAGATGAACATCAAGAGGCACAGTTGAATGCTTTTTAATTGCCTTAATAACGGGAACTCCAAAAGAAATGTTCGGCACGAAAATACCATCCATAACATCAAGATGGAGCATATCAACACCCGCATTTTCAAGACGCTTAATATCTTCTTTGAGTTCTAAGAAATCCGCCGTTAGAACAGACGGAGAAATTTTTATCTGCATAACCTTTCTCCAATCAAAAAAATTTCCCCTTTATTCTAACCCAAAAACTATATTTTGTCAATAAAAAGCAAGGCTTTCGCCTTGCTTTTTATTTCAAGGGATTTCAGCTTAAATCACTTGTCGGAAGCCTTTAAAAGCTTAGAAGTGAGACCGTGCATATTGAAGCAATAAGCATAGCGGTCTATTGAGTTTTTAAGCATATAGTTAACATAGCCTTCGCCGTCAATACCGATTTCCTTAAGATTTGAAAGCATTTTGCTGATTTCAGTCTTAACAGAGGGAATTTCATAGGTATAATGACCGCATATATCGGTAATCTGAGCGGTAAGCTCGCTATCCTTTAAAACATCCTCAACAGTTAGCTTTGCATCGTCTCCCACCATCCATTTACGCCAACGCTCGCTTTTTACTGCAAATTTGGATATTTCCTCAGTAACCTTTGAGCACTTATCGGCAGAAACATTTCTCTGTTCTGTTTTTGCCAACTCCAAATAAGCTCTTGTTTCAACCGTGCCAAACTCTGGCGCAACATTCATAGCGGTAATGCCGAGATGAGGGTGTTCAAGAAGAATTTTATCGCTTAAATAGTCGCCGTTATGCTCTTTAACTCCAACACCGTGCTTAGCGGCATTTGTTGAAAGAAGTGCAGCATTCTCACGGTTGAAGTTACCAACATTTTCGGTAAGTCTTGTGAGGGTTCCTGTCTGTCCAACAACAAACTCGGGCTCCTTTATTCCCTTCTCTTTAAGGCGGGCAACTAACTTATCAATAAAAGAACTAAAAGCATCAACCGAAGTCAAACCGCCGTTAGTTTCCTCTGTTCCGGCTTCATATCCGATTTCGGGAAGTCCCTTTTCCTTGCGATAGTTCTCGAGCTCTTCGATTATTTCAACTGTACGGTCAATAACAAGTTCAAAGGGAACTGTTCCCATAGCAAACTCAGGGTCTTTTGTCGGGTCAATATGCAAAAGGTCAAAGCCCGATTCCATATCGTGTTTATAAGAACGAATGCACTTTTCCATAGCCTCAGCTACAGGAAGCTTAGCAGCACGCTCTTCATCCCTCTGCCAAGGTCCGCCGTGGTCTCGGCAAAGATAGCAAAGACCATCAAAACCGATTTCTTTTTCGATTTTTTCAACATCGGCAACAAAGCGGTCCTGGTCCCAATCACGAACATATCCATGGCCGAACTCATCGCTATCAACTTGATTTCGGCTTGCAATCAGCATAATCGGGAAATCCTTTTCCTTAGCCAGCTCCAAGGTAGCTTTTATAACAGGCATAGACATAGGACCAATGCCAAGCATCGTAAACTGTTCGCCGTTTTCTTTTAGTTTCTTGGAAGCCGCCATCATTTCGGTAATAGAAATTTTATTATTCATTGTTATTCTCCTTAAAAATCAGTCTATAATCTGTAAATAATCTGCATAGGGAACCTTTTTGATGGGGGTAAGTCCTGCCCAAGCGGCAAATTCCTTAATTTCAGCCGTGTAATCACCGATAACCACAGGGAAATGATGCTGGAAGCCCGTAACCAAAATGGTATTGAGCAAATCCTTAGCCGAAATGCTTTCGCCGTTGAGGGTTAGATTTCCGCACCAACCACGGCTTCCGTGGAAGGAGAATTTATCAGGAAGCATAAATTCGCCGCCCATATGGAACATCTTATCGCATTCACCTGATAAACGCATAACTGTTATCGGGTTTTCATCAAATACCATATCACGAGCAACTCCGCAGCGTGCAGTAAGACCCATATTGGGCTCGTGTGCCATACCGCTGTAATTGCAGCCAAGCTTATAGCCGTTCTTCTCGCAATAACGCTTAGCAGCAGGTCCGCAATGCCATAAAAGAACAGTTTCATCCTTTTCATCAAAGGCTGAAAGGTCCATTAGGGTTGTAACATCGCCGCCTGCTATGTATTTAAGAGCCAACATACTAACCGCACTTAAAACGTCTCCCTCGCATGCCATAACAGTGCCCTCATCATTAAGCTGACCGAGTACCGAGCAAACCGAATATTTAAAATCATCCTGGAACTTTGGCCAACAAGAAACTGCTAAAGCATCATAATTGTTCTCGGCAATAAACTCCTTATAAGCCTTATAAAATCTGGCGCTAACCTCAAGAGTTTTCTTTGCCGCTTCATCTGCATAGCCGCAGGAGCAAGCAACCATATTATCCATAATGGGCTTGATTTCATCAAAGCTATATGCAATTGCCTTATCTTTAAGCTCGGAATATTCATGCAAACGGTTGAAATAAATACCCTCAAAACGCTTGTTGAGATTTCTTTCGTCATCATAAAGGTCATTAAATCCGGAAGCAACGCCGCCAACAAGACCTATTCTTGCATTCTTAAGATTTTTAATGGCGGTTAAGGCTCTAACCGTAATTTGTAATCTTCTTACAAACTCCTCATCCTCACCGTAACCATAGAACCATTTAACCTTGATTTTATAATCCTTAAGGTAATGAGCAACGATACCCATATGCATATTTATACTGCAAAGAGAGTTAAAAGGAACAGCACCTTCAACAGACTCACCCTCGGGAATTGCCCAAAAACCAACATTCGCATTTTGAATTTTAGCAAGAACGGGTGCTAACTGACCTGCTGAATAAGAGGTATGCTGAACAAGAAGAAAATCAATCTTCTCCTCTTCCATAGCCTTAACAGCCTTTATTGCGTCTTCCCTGACAATAACTGTTTCGGGATAAACAACAAGCTCAAAGCCCATAGCTTCAGAATGCTTTTTCATAGCATCCGCACAGGCTTTAAAAGCTGCCTCCTTGTTTCCCGGGAAGCTTAGCTGACTTGTTCCCACTAAACCTATTTTTAATTTTAACACTGGAATTCCTCCTTTATTTTTAAATTATATCAAAAATTGATATAATTTAGTATAAAAAATCACATTTTCGTTTTACCCTATTAAAATTTTAAAGCTCAACAAAAACCGTATCATCAATAAACATATCCGCCGCAAACAAAACAGCACCTATAGCCGCCGCCGAGATTTCAAGGTCGGATAGTTTTATAGAGGGGGCTTTCTCACCCATAAGTTGCTTTAAAATGCCTTTTGTAACCTCTAAGAACAAATCTGCATATCTTCTGAAAGCACCGAAAATAACAACCGTTTCCGGATTCAAAAGGTTGGCGGTGTTATTAAGTGCTATAGCCAAGGCC
>JAZPXP010000006.1:0-9037 GCA_045543715.1 Acutalibacteraceae bacterium | reverse complement strand
AAAATTTTCAGAACGCTTGTAATAAACCCTTAAAAGACATGCAAGACTTACAATACATAAAAAAGCCAACCAAAAATAATGATTATCCGAAATCAAAATTTTAAATACTGCTTGAATTACATAAAATAATTTGCCCGTGTTTTGTTTTGAAATATATTGCGGAATTAATGACCAATCAACAGGTGTTGCATTAAAGGAAGAGATGTATAGTGAAGTATCTTGAACGATATCTCTTAATGAACAAAAGAATGCAATATAAGCAAATGTTAAAAATGCATAGGAAAATCTTGTCTTACTTGTAATAACAACATTTTCTTTGAATTTCAATTTATTATCACTAAGGCTTAAAAATCCAAATAGTGCAGTTACGGCCATCATAGACCAATAAATAGGCATACTAATTTTCTCCTGAATTTTTTCTACGGTGTAAAATCTTATAAATAAAACTCGGTGTTAAACCTAAAACTATAGGCTTTAAACAGTAAATATAGTTTTTAATTGGTAACTTAAAATGCTTAATTGCATAATGCTTAACATAAGCTTCATTAATACGGTATCTAAATTTTCTCCTAGACTGAGCATTGCGGTCATCACGCATCATATAAAGCGGTTCGGCAATATTTAAGCCAACATATCCCTCATCATACATCTTAACCCAAAGATGATAATCCTCAACTCTTAAGAGTTTTTTGTCAACCGAGTAGCCACCCACCTTATCAAAGGCTTCCTTTTTCACAAGGCAAGCCGCATGACAAAACTGAGTGGATTTGACAAAATCGGATTTTTGAGGTTTTATGTTAACCTTGGTTTTGCCCCAAACTCCATTTTCATCAAATAATTCCATAGATGAGCTAACAATTGAATAATCGGGATTTTCCTCTAAAACCGAAATCTCTTTTAAAAATCTTTCAGGTTTTGAAATATCATCCCCATCCATTCGGGCAATATAAAATCCTTTTGCCTCTTTTAAACATTTATTAAGGGTAAAATTAAGTCCCATATTTTTTTCATTTTTAAGCAACAGAATTTTATCCGGGAATTTTTCCACATAAGTTTGCGCAACCTCAATGGTATTATCGGCAGACCCATCATCGCACATAATAATCTCCCAATTTTCATAAGATTGGGCAATGATTGAATCAAGTGCCTCGGAAAGTGTATCACCGCAATTATAAATTCCCATAATAACACTAATCAATTTACTCATTAATTAAAATCCTCATAAACTCTTTGTTAACATTATCAGCAGTAAAAGGAACAACCGCATCTTTGGCATTTTTAGATAACTCTTCTCTTAAATCTTTATCCAAATAAAGTTGTTTGATTTTTTGAGAAAAATCATAACTATCATCAGCCTTAACAATAAAACCAGTTTTGTTTTCCGAAACCAATTCCCTGTGTCCCCTATTATCAGAAGCAATAACAGGTTTACCTGAAATCATAGCTTCCATAATATTAAGCGGTAAGCCCTCTCGGTAACTAGCCGATAGTACCAAATCACAAGAATTGGTAAAATACTCCAAATCAGTTCTATATCCGAGCAGTTTAACATTATCCTCTACTCCTAGAGAAACAATTTGCTGCTTTAATGTTTCTTCACAAGGTCCGTTTCCTGCAATTAGTAAAAGCAGTTCAGGTATTTCCTGTTTTAACATTGAAACAGCCTTAATAACGGTTTTTTGGTTTTTATTTGAATTAAGTTCTCCGGTGCAAAGAAGAAGAAACTTATCATTAAATCCATTTTCTTTTTTGAAGTTTTCAATATCAATATCGGTTAATCGAGTATATTTTTCCGCATTAACCCCAACACCGTGGATATATTCAACCTGAGTTTTTAATTTTGACTTAGCAAAAACAAAATCCTCTTTGGTTATGGTGATAATCGTATCGCATAGCTTCGCCATAACCTTTTCAATCGGATAGTAAATTAACCAGTTCTTTTTAGGCGCACCCTTATAGAAATGAAAACCGTGAGCTATATATATAACCTTTGTTCCCTGTTTTCTACTTTTTCTTGCAGCAAGCCTTGTTAAGATACCACCAACCGGAGTATTACAAATAATATAATCATACTTTTCTCGACTCAAAAGAACTTTAAGTTGTTTATATGCCCTTAAATTCTTCAAATCAAAGGGAGAACGGCGAAAATCAACAGAAAAAAATTTATCAGCATATTTGAGAGAAAGACCGTTCTTCTCTGAAAGATTATCCCTTGCGGCAATATGTATTTCATTTTGCTTTTCTTTGAGTTTTTTTATATGCGGTAAATGAAACTGGCAAATATGGCTCAAAACCGTTGCTATATAAAGAATTTTCATTTAATCTTCTCCAAATTATGTTTTATAACATTAAAAAGTCTCGAACGGTTATTTTCCCCCACAAAGCTGTTATGCGGTGTGATGATAACATTCGGCTTGTCCCAGAGCGGACTGCATATACCTAGCGGTTCTTCTTCAAAAACATCAAGAACAGCGCCATACAGCTTATTTTCAAGAGCCTTTATCAAGGCATTGGTATCAACAACTGCACCTCTTGAAATATTAACAAGCACCGAAGCATCTTTAAATTTTAAAAAGGCTTTTTCATCGATAAGATGACGGGTTTTATCGGATAAAGGTAATGTTAGAACCACAACATCAGCCATCGGCAATACCGAATGCAGTTCATCTATGTGATAAATCTTATCGAAATTTTGGTTATCAATTGGCTTTAAATCACAACCTAAAACCTTAGTTGAAAAAGCTTTAAAGCGCTTAGCACATTCATTTCCAACACTGCCACAACCTATAATCAAAACCGTTTTTCCAAAAAGTTCAGACAAGTTGCGGTGTTTTTCCCATAAGTGCTTAGATTGATTATTAGCAAAAAATCCCATTTGCTTATATAAATTAAGAACACCGCAAACAGCATATTCCGCCATAGGAATGCTGTATACCCCGCGAGCGTTATATATCTCTATTCCCTTTTTCTCAACAAAATCCATAGGCACACGGTCAAACCCTGCACTTGTTAACTGAATAAATTTCAAATTAACAAACTCTTCAATTGGGTGGTAGAGAAAAAGTCCGTTGCATATAACACCCTCTATTTTATCAGGTGAAATATGCAGTTCATCATTTTCATTTTGAAGAAATATAACATTATAGCCTATCATTTCTAACTCAGATAAAAAATCTTTTGAAGAACCGATAGCACCCGTTACCAGTAAATTCATAAAATCACTCTTCACAAATTTGATTTATAATTTCAACAACTATTTCGCGGTTTTCCTTGAAAAATACTTCTGCCTTAGAAAGACATAAATTTTCGTAATTTCTTATCTGTTTAACACCGATTTTGAAAAGACGGGCTATTTCATCAATACTCTTGCATTTTTCGGTATTACAAAATGAACGGGATAGAATAACACTTGAAGAGCCTAAACGAAGATGTTCAGGAATAATATTATCGCTCGGTAAATCACCCTTTCCAAGCGATGCGATACCGCCGAAACCATAAGGCAGATTTTTTTCTTTAAATTTCTCTATAAGTTTTTCTACCGTTCCGTCAATTAAAGGAACAAACATAAATTTAAGGCTATAAGCAATACTTAAATCGTTAAGCCCGATATAAACCTCGTCTATTCCATCAACATTTAAAATTTCATCAATATTTTCAACCGATTCAGCAGTTTCGAATAAAAGCATAGTTTTAGCTCGACTATTAACAGCTGAAACAAACCGTTCAACCTCATTTGCAGTTTTAAAAAAAGGAAGCATTATAATATCAGCGCCGTTATTAATCACAACATCAATTTCTTCCTCAGATGAAATAACCTCACCAATTTTATCGTGAATTGGGTTAACGCGTGCTACAAGCTCAGCCGTTGATAAAACGCTCTTAATATTTTTAATATCGTTTGCAGTATGATGATTCTGAACAGTATCCATACCGCCTTGTCGCAAATCTTTACCAAGATATTCTAAATCAACAAAAATACGGTCAATACCAAAATTTTCAGCGATTTTTGCAACATCAGCATTATTGGTTATATACATCAATTTTAATGACATAAATTTTCATCCTTATTTTGTAATAATGATTGTAGTTAGTCGAAACGCTCCAAAGCGTTCCGACAAGCCACTTTACAAGTGGCTTTAGCAAAATTAAATATTAGAATTTAATTTTGCACAACACTCATTGCAATGGGATAGGACAAATTTTTACTAAAAAATTTGTTGCAAAACAGAATTGTTTCGCTTAACCTATTCCATTATAGTTTCTTTTTCCTCATAAGAAACCACAGTTTTTCCGATATTTTCATTATCGGAATTTTTAATCACCTTAAAAAAAGTCAGGAAGAATATTTTTAAATCTAATAAGAGCGACACATTATCAACATACCAGACATTAAGTTCTATTCTTCTGTTCCATTCGACAGCCTTTCTACCGTTTACCTGAGCCCAACCGGTAATACCGGGACGAACCTCAAACATCCTGAGTTGTTCATCGCTATATTCCTCAATTGGCCACGGATGATATGTAAGAGGAGGTCTTGGACCTATAAAACTCATATCTCCCTTTAAAACATTTACCGCTTGAGGAAGCTCATCAAGGCTTGTTTTTCTAAGAATGTTACCAACTTTTGTTATTCTTTTATCTTTATTATCAGAATAAACACCGCCCTTTTCAGCACCAACACACATAGAACGGAATTTATATAGATTGAAAACCTTACCATCAAGTCCTAATCTTTTTTGCTTAAAAATAACAGGACCCTCAGAATCAATTTTTACAGCTAAAGCAACTAATAAAAAGACAGGCCACAAAACCAAAAGGATTAGAAGGGCTAAAAAAATATCGAAAACTCTTTTAAAAAACTTATACATTTTTCCCTTCCTCTCCTACCAGCGCTTTTTTGCGGTTAAGCTCACCTGTTCCGCCTTCAACAACACCTTCGTGTTTTATTACTGAGGTAAAGGTTTTAAAAATGCATTTGAGGTCGGTTGAAAAGGAAATAGTTTTAACATATTCACCGTCTATCGCAGCCTTTTCTTCAATTTCCAGTTCATCTCTACCAGAAACCTGTGCCAAACCAGTTAGTCCGGGAAGAACATCGTTAGCAGAATACTTGTCTCTCTCGGCAACCAAATCGTCTTGATTCCATAGCGCAGGACGGGGGCCTACTATACTCATATTGCCAATAAAAATATCCCAAAGCTGCGGTAATTCATCGATACTGAATTTACGAAGAAACTTGCCAACTCTGGTTAAATAAATTTCAGGCTCAGTCAACATATGAGTCGGAATATCACTGGGAGTTGACATTTTCATAGAACGGAATTTATGTAAATTAAAATATACTTTATCTTTACCAACCCTTTTTTGAGTAAAAAAAGCAGGACCGGGGTCATCAATTTTTATAACAATAATCATAACGAGAAAAAACCAAGAAAATAATAAAATTCCTAACAAAGATAAAACTATATCAATGCCGCGTTTTATATATCTTTGATACATTTTCTCACATCCTTTGCGCATAATATGGGTATATTAACACATACACAATGGTATTATAACATATCATATAATAAAAAGCAACCGTAAAAAAACCGCAAGGAAATCCTTGCGGTTTTTTAGTTAAATTAAAATTTTCTGGCTTCTAGATAAAATCGTTTATCATCAGCAGTGCCCATTGAAAAGGTTTTTCTGGGGAGTGAGCCATCAGCGCAAACCGCAGTAAAAAGCTCATCCTTTTGCATACCATCGAAAATAAATCCGATAGCATTTTCCTTTTCGGTTAATGTTTTAGTAGCCTCTATTCCGTGAATATAATCAATTTTGATATCAGTGTTCTTGATATAATCATCAAGAAATTTTTGAAGGGTTGCAACAGCTAATTTTCCATTTGGTTTAACAGAAATTTCTTTTGTTTCTTTTCCAAATACACAGGTGAATTTTTGAGCATCTTCACCATAATATTCACCGCCCGAAGCATTAACAAAATCATCAATAACACTTAAAGGCTGAACTCCAAAAAGAACTCTGTAAATCGGCTCGAACTCCAAAGAATTTTCATGAATATTAACAACCTCAACCAATGCATAACGAGAGCCTTTTCCAAGGTTATAACATTCTTTAGCAGAGGCTAAGGAATGGTTGCCATCTCCCACTGCAAAAAGCATACCATCATTATTTTCAGCCAATTCATCAATAGCACCAAGCATTTTTTCGGTTGAATCTTTTGAAATCTTATATCCAATAATACTTCCCGCATTTTGCATAAGAGAAAAATCATAAAGTTTCTCAAACTCTCCCGTTTTCTCGCTGAGAGGCTCGATAACTTTTCTATCCTTATCATCAATCAAAAGCATAATATGAGGAATTTCAAGGGGTGCTTCAAGTCGGATATTTACCCTTGGCGGAATACGGTCTAAAACAGTTTCTTCGGTTGCTCTGATGAGGGAATTGCTGTTTTTTAAATAATTATAATCCTCAAGGTCTATAAGACCTAAAATTCCCCTTCTCAGACTGCCGTTATTCAGTCTTCTTTCTATGTAAACAATGGTATCATTATGTTCTTCAAAAATACCGTTTTCTAGGTAATTTTCCATTGTTTTATTAACCGCAGAAATTGCTTTGCTATTGTCATCCTCTAAAAAAGCCTCGGGCAAAATAATGTTTAATGCCGATGGGGTTTCACCAACAATATCTCTGGTTTCTTTCCAATAATCAGGCTGAGAGGTATACTGGTCGCAAGCGATAACAGACCATTTTTCAAAATCACCTTTCGGCAAAAGAATATCAGCGGGTAAAAAATAAGATTTTTTCATAAAGGACTCCTTAATATTTGTTAACTGGCTACTTTTTAAGTAGCCAGTTTTATTTGTAATATGAAAACTCAACAGCAGTTACAAGGTCTTCGATAGGATCTAAGTAAACGGTGATACCGTTTCTCCTATCCTTCTTAGTGATAAAATAATCAAGGTAATAATTATTATCAGAAACCTTATAAAAATGCGAAGGTGTTCCTAAAGTGTTAATAACATCGGTTATTGCCATAGTATTGGTAATACCATTAACATTGAACTCGGTCCAATTTTCTATATTCTTATAGAAATAGTTTTCAATTTTATATTTAACAACATAGCATTCTGAAAGCTTAACCGAAGAACGCGAGGAATTATAAAACTGAATAGCAATAATATGTCCTACATCATTAGTGATTGTTGCATCTATAGTTTCGTAGGCGAAAACAAGAGAGTTTTTATCATACTCATTTCCATCAGCCAAACGCCAACCTTGTTCTTCAAGGCGAGAAATTTTGACGGGAACCTCCAAATTGAAATCGCCGAAAACGGCATCAATCTCAAACTTTTTGCCAAGATAAATATCAGAATAATTCTCTTCATCAAAAAGGCTTATATCAAAATATTTGGACATAACCCTATCAGAAGACATAATCTTGGTATCACCAACATCAATATGCTCGGCTTCATCAGGAAGGGCTTCGGAGGATACGCCGTAATCATCGTCAACAGGGCTGCAAGCACAAACTGAAATAACCATTAAAACGGCCAATAAAAAATATCCGATTTTTCGCATAGTAACACTTCCCTTCTATACCTTATATTGTATTATCAAATTCAAAAATTGTCAATATCTATTGTAGACATTTTTTAATAAATGCATCAAGTTTTTCCTTTGTACCCTTGGTATCAACCAAAAAACCCAAGCCATGACCGGCATTTTCAACAAGGAAAATTTCGGTTTTTTTCTTTCTTTTCTCATAAACAGCTTTAGACATCTCATTCGGCACAAAATTATCACTGAGGCCGTGGATTAAAAGTATCGGTAAATCACTCTTTTTAACCGATTTTAATGTATTAGCCTTATATAACGAAAAACCGCCAAAAAGTAAACAGCAAACATTGAGAATCGGAATAAAAAATCCTGCATTAATTTTCATTGATTTTTTAGCAACTAGTTTAATAATATCAACAGGTGAAGTGAAACCGCTGTCGGCAATAACTCCAACAATATTTTCAGGCAATTTATAATCTAAACTTAGTAGAACAGTTGTGGCTCCCATTGACATACCGCTGATAATAATCTTTTCAGGATTATAACGGTTATTAACATATTCTATCCAACTAACAACATCGCGGCTTTCCTTAACACCAAAGGTTATAAGTTTTCCCTCACTCTTTCCATGCGAACGTTGGTCAACAAGAAGAATATTAAAACCAAAATCAAGATACATTTTAACAGCGCAGGAAAAATCCCTTGATGCAGAAGAGCGATAACCATGAAACAAAAATATTGTTTTATTAGAACCGTTATCAAAATATCTAGCAAAAAGTTTAAGTCCATCAAAGCTAACGGTTTCAACCCATTCAGGCTCTCTTGAGTTGATAAACTTTATTCCCTTAGCTATTACTTCGTGATACTCTTTTAAAGGCTTGTTTGCTGGGCAATTCATATCATCCAAATCA
The DNA here is from genome assembly GCA_045543715.1 of Acutalibacteraceae bacterium. GTDB lineage: Bacteria > Bacillota > Clostridia > Oscillospirales > Acutalibacteraceae > UBA737. The sequence continues at coordinate 563 of JAZPXP010000006.1, read as the reverse complement.
CCCGTATCAAGTTTCACAAAAGCCATACAAAAGAAATAAGCAATAACACAAACAAATGAAATCAAAACCAAAGCTAAAATTAAGTAAATCATCAAATCACCAATGATATATTATAATGGAATGAGTGTTGTGCAAAATTAAATATTAGAATTTAATTTTGCTGAAGCCACTTGTAAAGTGGCTTGTCGGAACGCTTTTGGGCGTTTCGACTAACTACAATCATTATTACACTAAAAGGCGGAAAAATTCCGCCTTTTAATTTAATCTAAAACATATTTATTATAAACCTTCTTACCCTTTTTTAAAATGATTTCATCCTTAAAATCATCGGCAGTTAAACTATGAGCAGGATCGGTTATTTTAACATCGTTAATACTAACGCCACCTTGAGTAACAAGTCTTCTTCCCTCACCCTTTGAGGTTACAAGACCAGCCTTAACCATCATATCAAGAATTCCGATTTTACCGTCAATTAGGTCTTCTGCGGTAAGATTAGTAGTCGGCATATTTTCGTGTGAACCAGCGCCTGAGAATACTGCTCTTGCAGTTTCCTGAGCCTTTGT
>JAZPXP010000005.1:0-25100 GCA_045543715.1 Acutalibacteraceae bacterium | reverse complement strand
GTTAATATAAAATAAACTAAGGGCGGCTTTTTGGCCGCCCGATGCCTATATTTAGCAATTAGATTTCTCTCGCATAGGATATACGGGAGGAATTGCTATGATGGAAAAAATTTTGCTTTTAATAAGTATTGTTCCTATGGTTTTAGGTGTTTCGGAAATTCTGCATTGGCTAAAGCTTTTAATTTTAGCGCCTAAAAAGAGAAACAAGGTTTATAATGTGATTTTCCTTGATGAAACATTTCCGCAACAGCAAATCGCATTTTTTGCAGAGAAATATTTACATAAAAATAATTGTTTGGTAGCACTTTGCGATTTGGTGCGGGAGGAAGATTTTGAGGAATGCCGCGATTTAGCCGATAAAAATGATATTATTTTTTGTTTTCAAAATGAACTAATGAATAGAATGAAGTTTTAAAAAAGGAGGTAATCTTATGCCTGAGAATAAAGATAGTATTAAGGGAACAGTGCAGAAGATTACCTATCGAAATGAGGTTAATTCATATACCGTTGCCGAGGTTAAAACCGAAAAGGAAACCTTAACGGTTGTTGGGATACTTCCTTTTTTAAACGAGGGTGATATTGCCGAGTTTTACGGTAAGTTTATAGTTCATTCAACCTATGGTCAACAGTTTTCGGCATCTTCCTTTGAAAGAAGAGCGCCTAAAAATGCGGCGGCAATTTTAAGATATTTATCGGCAGGCGCAATTAAGGGCATAGGTCCTGCAACCGCGAATAAATTGGTTGAAAAATTCGGCGCTGAAACTTTGGATATAATTCTAGAAAGGCCTGAGGATTTAACCTCTGTTAAGGGAATAACCCTTCCTAAAGCAATGGCTATTAGTGAAGAATATAAAAAGCAGTTCGGCATTAGAGATATTATGCTTTTTCTTTCAAAATACAAGGTTTCGCCAGATAGATGTCTTAATATTTACAGAAGATTTGGCAACAACTCTTGCGAAATAATAAAGAAAAATCCCTATACTCTTTGTGAGGAAGGGCTTGATTTTCATTTTGAAACGGCTGAGGATATAGCGTTTGACCTTAACTTTAAAAAGGATAATGAACTTAGAGTTTCGGCAGGTCTTGAATATGTTCTTAGAAAAAACCTTGCTAACGGGCATAGTTGTTTGCCAAGAGATAAATTCATAAATGTTGCCTGCCGTTTGCTTGAATGTCGGGAAAGCACAGTTGAAATCTGTTGCGACAGACTGATTGAAAGCTTTCGTCTGATAAGTGATATTATTGACGGTAAAGAATACATTGCGCTTCCAAGTTATTATTCAGCCGAGCAACATATAGCGGCAAGGCTTTTATCGATTAAGAGATACATAAATCTGTCTGTTACGGTTGATGAGCTTGAAATTGAAAATGTTGAAAGACAGCTCGGTATTAAATTTGAAAATTTACAAAAACAGGCGATTTTTGAGGCTTTCCAAAACGGAATTTTAGTGTTAACGGGCGGACCCGGTACAGGCAAGACTACAACCCTTAACGCTATTATAAAGCTTTTTGAAAACAGAAATCTTGATATAGAGCTTGCAGCTCCTACTGGAAGAGCCGCAAAAAGAATGACCGAGCTGACAGGCAGAGAAGCCAAAACCATTCACCGACTTTTAGAGGTTGAATGGGGCGAGGGAGAGGAAAGGAATTTCGCAAGAAATGAAAAAAATCCTCTTGACTGCGAGGTAATAATAGTTGACGAGGCTTCTATGATTGACAGCCTTTTGTTCGATGATTTATTAAAGGCTTTAAGGCTTTCCTGCCGAATAATTCTGGTTGGGGATTCCGACCAGCTACCGAGTATTGGTGCGGGTAATGTGCTTGGAGATATTTTAGCGTCAGAGGCTTTCCCTGCCATAAGACTTAATAAGGTTTTCCGTCAGGCAGAGAAGAGCAAAATTATAACCAACGCCCATTCAATTATAAGGGGTGAGAAGGCCGATTTTTCGGATAAAACCTCTGACTGCTTTTTTATGAGAAGAGAGGATAAATATTCGGCAGTTGAGACCATTGTTTCGCTTGTAACCGAAAGATTGCCTGCAAGCTATGGAATAAATCCGCTTACTGATATTCAAATTCTTTGCCCCTCAAGAATGCTCGAAACGGGAACGGTTAACCTTAACAATATTTTACAGGATAAACTGAATCCTCATAAAAAGGGAACCCCTCAGTTAAGCTTTAAGGGCTTTTATCTTCGAGAGGGCGATAAGGTTATGCAAATCAAAAACAACTATGATTTGCAGTTTAAAAAGGATAACGGGGAATATGGGAGCGGCGTTTTTAACGGCGATGTTGGTTTTATAACCGAGATTGATTTAAGAGGCGGCATTTTAAAGGTTAGGTTTGATGATAAGGAAGCTACATATTTTTCGGAAGATTTAGGTCAGTTGGAACTGGCCTATGCCGTTACTGTTCATAAGAGTCAGGGAAGTGAATACTCTTGCGTTATTTTGCCTCTTTGCGATATCCCTCAAAAACTTAAATACCGAAATTTACTTTATACTGCGGTTACAAGGGCAAGGAATTTGCTCATAGCAGTAGGAAAAGAAAGGGTTTGGGACGAAATGGTTGAGAATGATCGCAAAACCCTCAGGTATACAATGCTTAAAACCTTTATAGAAAATGGTGCCAAGGTTGAAAATTTTTAAAAGTTTAATTTCGGTTTTGTTTCCAAATGTTTGTGTTTCTTGCAAAGATATTATAGAAGAGGGCGAGTTCCTTTGCGATTATTGTTATGAAATGATTGAAAGGACCGCTGGCGATAAAATTTGCAATAAATGCGGAAATATGAAGAAAAGGTGCGAGTGTAGGAAAAGGGTTTACCGCTTTGTTTCGATTATTGCTCCATTTTTCAACGAGGGAACAGCCAAGAAGGCACTTTATGCTTTTAAAATTGGAAAAAGGGAAGAAATCGCAGAGTTTTTTATAAACGAAATGGTGCTTGCAATAAAGCAAAATTTTTATGATATAAAATTTGATGAGGTATGCTTTGTTCCAATGTTCAAAAGGGACGAGATTAAAAAAGGCTTTAATCATAGTGAACTTTTGGCAAAAGGTATTGCCGAAAAACTCGGCATAAAATTTTCCGAGCTTCTTTTAAGCCATAAAAAGAAAATGCCTCAGCATAAACTCCGTCCAAAAGAAAGGATGGAAAATGTTAAAGGTATTTATTATTGCAATAAAAATCTTTCGGGTAAAACTATTTTGTTGGTTGATGATATTAAAACAACGGGAGCCACTCTCGATGAATGCACAAAGCAACTGTTGTTTGCAGGAGCTGAGAGGGTTTACTGTGTAACAGGCGTTATGAGCCGAGGAATAGATAGAAATAAAAAGGGTGAAAATAATGGCAACTGATATAGGAATAGATTTAGGAACATCTAAAACGGTTATATTTTCAAGCTCAAAGGTTGTTTTGGAGCTTCCAAATACCGTTACGGTTGATGCTGAAACCTGGGAGCCTGTATATTTTGGCGAAAAGGCAAAGCAAACTCTCGGAAGAACACCCGAAAGCCTTGTTTGCGTAAGTCCTATTGAAAGAGGAGTTATTTCGGATTACGGTGTTGCCGAGGAAATGCTTAAAAACTATATGCAACAGGCCTTTGGAAATAAGATTTTAAGACCGAGAATTATGGCTACTCTGCCTGCCGGTCTTACCGAGCTTCAACACCATTCTCTAGCTAATGTTGTTGAGTCGGCGGGCGGAAGAAACATATCTGTTATTGAAAGTCCTTTGGCAATAGCCTTTAGTTTGGGACTCGATTTCTCAGCGCCTCACGGAACTTTAATTGTTGATATTGGAGCGGGAACTACTGATATTGCGGTTGTTTCTATGGGAGGTATTGCGGCTTGCGATTCCTTTAAAACCGCATCCCTTGATTTTGATGCTCAGATTATCCGCTATGTGAGGAAAGAATATAATATTGAAATAGGACCGTTAACTGCCGAGGAGATTAAAATAAAGATTGGAACGGCAGTTAGAAGAGATATAGAGGTTGCTATGGTTGCAAAGGGAAGAAATGTTTTCACAGGGCTTCCCGAGAGCTTTGAAATTTCTAGTAACGAGGTTTATGAGGCAATAAGTGATACGGTTGATACCATTTGCAATGCAATTCGCGAGGTGCTTAATAAAACCGACCCCGACCTTGTTGCAGATATAACAACCGATGGTTTATATCTAACGGGCGGCGGCTCTCAGCTTTTTGGCCTTGCAGATAAAATTTCAAACTATATAGGTGTTAAGGTAACTATGCTTGAAGACCCCAAATACAGTGTTGTTAAGGGTGCTGCGGTTGCACTCAAGAAACAAGAATTGCTCAAAAATATCGATTATCAGCTCCGTTCTATCAAGGAATTGGAAGTAGAATGAATTTAACGCTTTAAATAATTAAAGTTTTTTGCGAAAATCGGTTGACAAATGGTAATTTATGAGTTAAAATACATTATAGTTTTTTAAAAAAGGGGTGGACAGAATGTTCGGTAGATATGAATTTCGATTTTATTATACCGAGGCGGACTGTCTGTGCACCGATTAAGCATTTTGCTTTTGTGATTACATTCAGCCCGCTGTTCGTCATGCCTTTTTGGTATTTCGAATTGCGGGTTTTTATATTATGAAGGGAAGTTTTTTATGATTTCTGAGAAGATGACTGAGCTTGGCAAAAAGCGTTCGGTAATAAGAGAAATATTTGAATACGGTAATAAGAGAAGGAAAGAAATCGGGACTGAAAATGTTTTTGATTTTTCTCTCGGCAACCCAAGTATCCCCGCTCCTGATGTTGTGAACGAAACGATGGTGCGTTTAATAAAGGAGAAAAATCCTGTTGCACTTCACGGATATACCTCCGCTCAGGGTGATTTTTCGGTTAGAAAAGCGATTGCAGATGATATAAATTCCCGTTTTGGTTGCCCCTCTTCACCCGACCTTATCTATATGACCTGCGGTGCCGCAGCTTCGCTTACTATTAGTCTCACCGCCCTTATAAATGAGGGAGACGAGGTGATTGCTTTAGCTCCGTTTTTCCCTGAATATCGGGTTTTTGCTGAAAAAGCAGGGGCAAAGCTCAAAGTTGTTAAGTGCCGTGAAGAAGATTTTCAAATTGATTTTTCAGCCTTGAATGAGGCTATCAATGAGAATACAAAGGCAATTATTGTAAACTCTCCTAACAACCCAAGCGGTGTTGTTTTAAATGAGGAGACAATAAAAGAACTTTCTTGTCTTTTAAGAGAAAAGCAAGCGGAGTTTGGAACAGATATCTATATTATTGCCGATGAGCCTTACAGAGAGTTGGTTTATGGCGGTGTAAAGGTTCCTTATATCCCGAATTACTATGATAATACTTTAGTTTGCTATTCTTTCAGCAAATCCTTATCATTGCCAGGGGAAAGAATAGGTTATATATTTGTTCCCCAAAAGGTTAGCAACTGCTCAGATGTTTATGCGGCGGTTTGCGGAGCGGGCAGAGCATTGGGATTTGTTTGTGCACCAAGCTTGCTTCAGTATACCGTTGCCGAGAATTTGGGAAAAACTTCAAACATTGAAATTTACGATAAAAACCGCAATATTTTATATGATGCTCTAACCGAATACGGTTATAAGCTTGCTCGTCCTGACGGTGCATTCTATCTTTTCTTAAAATCACCTGAAGCGGATGCGAATGCCTTTTGCGAAAGGGCAAAGAAATACGAAATTCTCATAGTTCCGGGTGATGATTTCGGTTTTGAGGGCTATGTTAGAATAAGCTATTGCGTTAGCACCGATATGATTTTAAAATCACTCGAGGGCTTTAAAAAGTTAATTGAAGAATACAGAGGTTAATGTTATGACACAGCTTGAAAAAGCAAGACAGATAATAAACAGTGTTGATAAGCAGATGGCTGAGCTTTTTGAAGAGAGAATGGAGGCTGTAAGACTTGTTGCGGAATATAAGAAGCAACAGGGTCTTCAGGTTACCGATTCTTCAAGAGAGGCTGAGGTAATAGCTAAAAACAGTGAGCTTATAAAGAATGAGGAATTAAAATCATATTATGTAAGCTTTCTTCAGAATAATATGGATATTTCCAAAAACTTTCAGCATAAGCTGCTTGAGGGAATGAGGGTTGCTTTTAGCGGAACCCACGGAGCCTTTGCCAATATTGCCGCAAAAAAGGTTTTTCCCGATGCCTCGGCTGTTTCCTATCCCGATTTTAAATCGGCATATAATTCTGTTGTGAACGGTGAATGCGATTGCGTTATTTTGCCGATTGAAAACAGCTATAACGGAGATGTTGGTCAGGTTATGGACCTTTCTTTCTTCGGTCCCTTATATATAAACGGAATTTATGATATCGGCATTGTTCAAAATCTTTTGGCTGTTAAGGGAACAACTATGGATGAGGTTAAAACTGTTATCAGTCATCCTCAGGCGTTGGGCCAGTGTGCTGAGTACATAAGAAAGCATAATTTTGAAACGGTTGAAGCGGTTAATACAGCTATTGCCGCAAAACAGGTTGCCGAGATGGGAAGACACGATATTGCAGCTATTGCAAGCGATGAGGCTGCAGAGGAGTTCGGGCTTAAAAAGCTTGAAGCTCATATCAATGAGAGTAACAGTAACACAACCCGTTTTGCAGTTTTCTCCCGTGCAGCAAAGGCACCGAGCGAAAACGATAATCATTTTATTCTGCTTTTCACAGTTACAAATGAGGCAGGTTCTTTAGGTAAAGCAATTTCTATTATCGGAGAAAACGGCTTTAACCTCAAGGCTTTAAAGAGCAGACCGACAAAGGAGCTTATCTGGAGCTATTATTTCTATGCCGAGGGCGAGGGAAATATCAATAGTAAAAATGGCGAAAAAATGCTTTCAGAGCTCAAAGAAAAATGCAGCGAGATAAAGGTTATCGGCTGCTTTGAAAAGGAAATTAGTTTATGATTATACCTGTTAAAACACTAAGCGGCGGATATGATATTGTTCTTGAAAGAGGAGCTTTAAATCATCTTGCTGATTATTTAAAGCTTGATAGAAAGGTTCTTATCGTAACCGATAGCGGAGTGCCTGAAATTTATTCAAAAACTGCCGCAAAGCAATGTAAAGAACCCTTTGTTGTTACAATAGAATCGGGTGAGCCTTCAAAATGCTTTGAAAACTATAAAAAGCTGCTTGGCATAATGGTAAAAGAAGGGTTTACAAGGAGCGATGCGGTTATGGCTATTGGCGGCGGAGTTGTTGGCGACCTTTCGGGCTTTGTTGCCGCCTCCTTTATGCGAGGAGTAGATTTTTATAATATACCAACAACCGTTTTGTCTCAGGTTGATTCCTCTGTTGGCGGAAAGGTTGCAATAGATTTTGAAGGGTATAAAAATATAGTTGGTGCTTTCTATCCGCCAAAGGCGGTTATAATCGATTCAGAGACCCTTAAAACTCTGCCTCAAAGACAGATTTCAAACGGGCTTAGTGAAGCGGTTAAGATGTCGCTGACTTCTGATAGCGAGCTGTTTAGCCTTTTCGAAAATGAGGATATAAAGACAAATATCGACCGCATAATTGAGGCTTCCCTTAAAATTAAGCGTTATGTAGTTGAAGAGGACGAAAAGGAGGCAGGTCTTCGCAAGATTTTAAATTTCGGTCATACCTTAGGACACGCTATCGAAGTTCAAAATGAAAATCTTTATCATGGCGAGTGTGTTGCCTTGGGTATGCTTCCTATGTGCAGCGATAAGGTGAGAGAAAGACTTATAAAGGTTTTAGAAAAGCTTAATCTTCCAACTAAGGTTGATTTTGATATCGAAAAAATTATCGAGGCTATGAAGCACGATAAGAAAATGAGCGGCAACAATATAACCGTTGTCTATGTTGAAGAGGTTGGCTCATTTAAAATGCGAACGGTTGAATTTAGTATTCTTGAAAAGGAACTAAAGGAGGTGAGCGGTAAATGAAAAATACAATTGGAAACAATGTATCAGTAACCCTTTTTGGCGAAAGTCACGGTGTGGCTTTAGGTGCGGTTTTAGATGGAATAGCTCCAGGAATCGAGGTTGATAAAGATTTTATTGCTTCTCAGCTTGATTTACGCCGAAGTGTTGGAGAGATTTCAACACCCAGAAAGGAAACAGATGAATTTGAGATTTTAAGCGGCGTTTTCGAGGGCAAAACAACTGGAACACCCATCTGCATCGTTATTCCCAATAAGGATACAAAATCTAAAGATTACAGCGAAATGCGAAGCAAAGCACGCCCCGCTCATGCAGATTTTACCGCATTTGAGAAGTATAACGGCTTTGAAGATTACCGAGGCGGCGGTCATTTCAGCGGAAGAATAACTGCGGGCATTGTGGCAGTAGGTGCTATTGCTATATTGGCTCTTAGAAAAAAAGGTATTTTAATCGGCACCCATGTTGCAAAATGCGGCGGTGTTGAGGATGCTTCATTTTCTGATTTTGAAAATCAAATAAAAAGCCTTAACAGTAAGACTTTTGCAGTTATTGATGATGATAAGGCAGAAGAGATGAGGAATAAAATCCTGAGTGCTAAGGCAGATAACGATAGCGTTGGCGGAGTTTTGGAAACCGCTGTTGTTGGTATGCCTTCGGGTGTTGGAGAGCCTTGGTTTGATACTCTTGAGGGTATGCTTTCTAAGGGCTTGTTCTCAATTCCTGCGGTTAAGGGAGTTGAGTTTGGTGCGGGCTTCTCTATTGCTGATATGCTCGGAAGCCAGGCTAATGACTGTTTTTATGCAGAAAACGGCAAAATTTACACTAAAACCAATAATAACGGCGGAATAAACGGCGGTATTACTAACGGTATGCCGATAGTTTTCAAGGTTGCCGTTAAACCCACTCCAACCATTGCAAAGAAACAAAAAACTATAGATTTCAAAACAAAAGAAAACACCGAAATTTTAAGCCTTGGCAGGCACGACCCCTGTATTGTTCACAGGGCAAGAGTTGTTGTTGACAGTATAACCGCAATAGTTCTTTGCGATATGCTTGCTACTAAGTTCGGAACAGATTGGTTGAGTAAATAATGGAATACGGTCTAATAGGTGAAAAGTTAGGACATAGTTTTTCAAAAATAATACATAATGAGCTTTTTTCTTATGAATATGAACTCAAAGAGATTAAGAAAGAAGAACTCGATGAATTTATGAAAAAGGCTGAATTTAAGGCCATAAATGTTACCATTCCTTATAAGGAAGCTGTAATTCCTTATCTTGATGAAATAAGCGAAAAGGCAAGACAAATCGGTGCAGTTAATGTTGTTGTTAATAATGGTGGAAAGCTTTCAGGGTACAACACCGATTATGAGGGTCTTAAAGCTTTAATAGAGAGACAAAAGGTTGATTTTAAGGGTAAAAAGGTTTTAATCTTAGGCTCGGGCGGCACCTCTAAAACTGCCCTTGCGGTTTCTTGTGATTTGGGTGCGGTTGAAGTTGTTCGTGTGTCCCGAAAGGGCGGCGAGGGGCTTATAACCTATGAGGAAGCTGCAAAAAAAACCGATACCGATATTATAATCAATACTACCCCTCTTGGAATGTATCCTAATATCGAGGGAGCGGCAATTTGTCTTGATGGTTTTAAAAAGCTTTCGGCGGTTATCGATGTTGTTTATAATCCCTTGAATACCGAATTGGTAACCAAAGCAAAACAAAAGGGAATAAAGGCCTTTGGCGGACTTTATATGCTTGTTTCCCAAGCGGTTTTTGCAGCAGAAAAATTTATGGGAACTAAGGTTTTAGAAAGTGAATTCCAACGGGTTTATAAAAAAATCCTAATCGAAAAAAGAAACCTTGTTTTAATCGGTATGCCTGCTTGCGGCAAAACAACTATCGGAAAGGCTTTGGCAAAGAGACTTTCTAAGGATTTTATCGATAGCGATGAGCAAATCGTTAAAAAGATGGGAATTTCTATCCCCGAGATATTTGAAAAATACGGGGAAGAGGCTTTCAGAAAAATAGAAAGCGAAATTATAAAGGAAATTTCGGCTAAACAGAATGCAGTTATTGCAACGGGCGGCGGAGCGGTTTTAAACCCGAGAAATACCGAGATTTTAAAGCTTAACGGAACAGTATGCTTTATAAACCGCCCCTTAGAACAGCTTGTTGGAACGAAGGACAGACCGCTTTCTCAAAACAAAGAAATGCTAAAGCAAAGATATGAGGAAAGATTTGATATCTATACCTCATCTGCCGATTTTATAATTGATGCGGTTTTTGATATTGAAACTAATATAAAAAGGGTTGAAGAAGGTTTTTTAAATGAAGATTTTGGTGATTAACGGACCTAATATAAATATGCTTGGTATCAGAGAACCCGAGGTTTACGGTAAAGAAACCTATGAAACTCTTTGCAATATGATAAACGAGTATGCTGAGGAAAAAGGCGTTGAGGTTGAAATTTATCAGTCTAACCACGAGGGCTCTCTTGTTGATAAAATTCAGGAAGCCTATGGAAAAGTGGAGGGTATTGTTATAAACCCCGGAGCTTATACCCATACGAGTATCGCTATTTTAGATGCCTTAAAGGCGGTTGGAATACCGACAGTTGAAGTGCATATTTCTGATGTTGCTTCCCGTGAGGATTTCAGGCAGATTAGTTTTATTCGTTCTTATTGCATTAAAACTATAACAGGCAAGGGTCTTAAAGGCTATTTAGAGGCAATAGATTTTTTAAACGGAGCAGGAAATGACAGTTAAAATTAAAAAGGGCACTGCGAGAGGCAGGGTTAAAGCACCGCCCTCAAAGAGTATGGCACACCGATATTTAATCTGTGCCGCCTTATCTGAGGGAAGTGTTGTTAAGGGGGTTTCCTTTTCGAGAGATATAAAGGCAACTCTATCCTGTCTTGAGGCATTGGGTGCTAAGGTTGAGGTTGAGGGAGATACCGTTTCTATCGGCGGAAAAAACCCTCAAGGAAAAATTAAATCTAATAAACTGTTTTGCGATGAAAGCGGAAGCACCTTAAGGTTTTTGCTGCCCCTTTGTTTGCTTTTTGATGAGAAAATTACCCTTTATGGCAGTGAAAGGCTTTTTGAACGCTCCCTTTCGGTTTATGAGCAGATTTGCATATCTCAAGGGATATGTTTTGAAAAAACGAGCAACAGTGTAACTGTTAAGGGGAAACTTAGCTCAGGCAAATATACCGTTAGAGGCGATATTTCTAGTCAGTTTATATCGGGACTTATGTTTGCTTTATCTCAGCTTGAGGGCGATAGCATTATAGAGATAACCGAGAATATTGAGAGCGGCTCTTATCTTGCTTTAACCATTAAGGCATTGGCTCAGTTTGGTATTAGAATCAGCAGAACAGATGAGAGAACAATTCTTATTAAGGGCTCGCAAAAGGCAAGGCAAAAGAATATAACCGTTGAGGGCGATTATTCAAATGCCGCTTTCCTTGATGCCTTTAATCTTCTGGGCGGAAATGTATTGGTTACAGCTCTTAAAGCTGATAGTGCACAAGGGGATAAAGTTTATAAGGAAATTTTTCCTCTTTTAGCCAAGAAAAAGCCTATAATTGATGTGTCTGACTGCCCCGATTTAGCCCCTGTTATTATGGCATTGGCGGCGGCTAAAAACGGAGCTGTGCTAACCGGCACAAAGCGACTGAAAATCAAGGAAAGCGACCGAGGCGAAGCTATGAAAGAGGAGCTTTCAAAATTGGGTGCAAAGGTTGAGGTTTTTGAAAACAAGATAACCGTTAAGGCAGGAATAAAACCACCCAAAGCTCCAATTCTTTCCCATAACGACCATAGAATAGTTATGGCTATGGCGGTATTGCTGAGTCTGACGGGCGGAGAAATTTTAGGTGTAGAGGCCATAAATAAAAGCTTCCCCGATTTCTTCGAAAAAATAAATCATTTAGGTATTGAAACAGAGGTAGACCGTATCTATGAAGTTAATTAAAAAGGTTAATATTTTAATCGTTGGTTTGGGACTGCTCGGCGGAAGCTATGCTAAGGGTCTAAAAAAACTTGGGTTTCAGGTTAATGCCATAACTAAGGAGCAGTCTTCAATAGACTATGCCCTGAAAAACGGCATTATCGATAAGGGAACAACCGAGATAGACGATAATCTCATAAATGAGGCAGACTTGGTTATTTTTGCACTCTATCCGCATATTTTTATAGATTGGATAGCCGAAAACCAACAGTATTTCAAAAGCGGAGCAATTCTTACTGATGTTACGGGTGTTAAGGGCTGCATTGTTGATAAAATTCAAGGAATACTTCGGGAAGATGTTGAATTTATTGCGGCTCACCCGATGGCTGGTAAAGAGGTTAGCGGGGTTGAAAACAGTGATGACAGTATTTTCAAAGAGGCTAACTACATAGTTGTTCCAACAGAGAAAAACAGCGAGGAAGCTATTGAGCTTTGCAAAAACTTAGGAGAAATTTTAGGCTTTAAAAAGGTTGTTACCTTATCTGTTGAGGAGCACGACCGAATGATAGCCTTTCTTTCTCAGTTAACGCATTGTATTGCAGTTTCCTTGATGTGCTGTAACAACACTGAGGGACTTGAAAAATACACGGGGGATTCCTTCAGAGATTTAACAAGAATTGCTAACATTAACGATGAAATGTGGAGTGAGCTGTTTTTAAATAACAAAGAAGTTTTGCTCAGTGAAATGGATAGGTTTAAGGCTTCGTTTAATGAGCTTTATCAAAAAATAAAAAGTGATGACCGTGATGGTATGCGAGAGATGATGAAAACCTCCACTACCCGCAGAAAACTCTTCGACAAGATTTAAGGTGAAAATTTATGAATATGGAATTTAAAAGAAAACTGCCGATACCAAAATTGGTTAAATCTGAGTTTTCAATAACCGAAGATTTAAAGGCAATAAAAGAAGCAAGAGACGAGGAAATTAAAGCAATCTTCAAGGGCGAAAGTGATAAGTTTATCTTAGTTATCGGTCCTTGCTCTGCAGATAACAGAGAAGCAGTGCTCGATTATATTTCGAGACTCAGAGTTTTGCAGGAAGAGGTTAGTGATAAGATTTTCATGATTCCGAGAATCTATACCAACAAGCCGAGAACAACAGGAGATGGCTATAAGGGAATGCTTCATCAGCCGAACCCTGATGAAAACCCCGATATGTATAAGGGTATAGTGTCTATCAGAGAGCTTCATATGAGTGCTCTTAGGGACTATGGTTTTACCTGTGCCGATGAAATGCTTTACCCCGAAAACCACCGCTATTTATCCGACCTTTTAGCCTATGTTGCAGTTGGTGCACGCTCGGTTGAAAATCAGCAGCACCGCCTCACTGCAAGCGGACTTGACGTTCCCGTTGGAATGAAAAACCCAACAAGCGGCGACCTTTCGATTATGATGAATTCTATAACCGCCGCTCAGCATAAGCATACATTTATCTATAGAGGTTGGGAGGTTAGAAGCCAAGGTAATCCCTATGCTCACGCAATTCTCAGAGGCTATATAGATTATGCAGGAAAATCTGCATCAAACTATCATTATGAGGATTTGGTAAAGCTTAATGAGGCTTATAATGAGTCGGGACTTTTAAATCCCTCGGCAATTATTGATACAAATCATGCCAATTCAGGAAAGCAATATTTAGAGCAGACAAGAATTGCAAAGGATGTTGTTTATTCCTGTAATCATAATAATGATATAAGACGCCTTGTTAAAGGCCTTATGATTGAAAGCTATATTGAAGACGGTGCTCAGAAAATAGGTGAGCATATCTACGGAAAATCGATAACCGACCCTTGTCTCGGTTGGGATAAAACCCGTGAATTAGTTTTGGATATTGCAGATACATTAAAGTAAAAAAATGCCTTGAACTCAAAGTTCAAGGCATTTTTGCTATTCTGTTTTAACTATAAATGAAAAGTCGATATATCCGTCTCCGTTAATCGCTGAAACTTCGGTCAGTGCGGGGGAGTAGGCGATAACTGTGTTCTGGAATATAAGGGGAATTATGTTGTTTGATTTTAAAATTTCGGTCTGGGCTAAGCTTAAATCACCAATAGCTGTAATCCTAAATTTTTCTAAATATTCATAATCTCTTTCGCTATCGGCTCTTATCGGGAAAATTGCCATTTTATATTCTCTTGAAATCAGTTCGTTTTGCAGCAGCTCAGGGCTTGAAACTGACTCGATATTAACAAATGCCGAAAGATTGCTCTGCCAGTGCCCTACAATGTCGGTAACAATATTTTTTATATTCCCGTCATCATAATAATAAAGGGTAATATCTGATGGGAATTTTTTATTTTCAAGTTTTTCAACCTCGCCCATATAAAGCTGTTTTGCTTCAGCAGAATTATAAACCGTAATTCCCGTTGCTGATTTTTTGCCGTTTATAACCTCGGGAAAAATAGAGGTTGCAGTAGAATAACCAACCTTTAAGTCTTTGGAATAAACCTCCCCGCCAACAAGCATATTCAGTGCTTTTCGCATACTTAAAGAAAAATCATCGCTTATAGTTAAAAACCAACAGATATTTTGAATTTCCTTGGTTTCAAGACCTAATTTCTTAGCTTCATCAGTTAAAGAGCAATCGATAAAAGCCATATCTATACTGTTCTTTTCTAGCTTGGTCATAACAGGCTCATCATCGTTGCAGGTCAGGAAAACGGCGGCGTTCTGAGCCTCTAAATCACCCTTATATTTATCGTTCTTATAAAGCCTAATTCCAAAGGGGTCTCGTCGCCATTTTGTTATTTTATAACTTCCGTTGCTTAAAAGCTTTTCGGCAGAAAGACCGTATTTTCCGGCGCTTTCCTTGAAGAAGTCTTCGTTACAGGGCATTGCAACAGAGGTTGTAAGGGTTTCTTCGAAATATTCGTCCTTTTCTTTAAGGGTGATTTTAAGAGTGGTTCCGTTTGTGGCTTTAACCGAAAGAGAGTTTTTGTCTGCAGTTGAGTTATAAACTTCTTCAGCGCCTTTTATGCTGAAAAGCCTTGAAGCGAATGGGGCCTTTGTTTCAGGGCTTACCGCTCTTTTAAGAGCAAATTCAAAATCATAGGCAGTAAGCTTTTCGCCGCTGCTCCATTTTGCGTTTTTGCGAATGGTAAAGGTGTAATTAAGCCCATCTGTTTCGTAATTCTCGGCAACGCCGCAAACTATGTTTCCCTTGCTATCCTTTCTAAGCAAGCCCTCGAAGATATTTTTAACAATTAAAAGCTCGGAATCTGTAGAAGCAGTCTGGGGGTCAAGAACATCGGGAGTTGCAGGGAGCTCGAAATATATGTAAGCATCCTTTGTGCTATCGCATCCGATAATACTGAAAATAAGCAGAAACGAAAGAACCAAAGATATAAGCCTTAATGATAATTTCATATCGTTTTCCTCTCAAAATTATTACCGAATTATTATACATTATTTCGACAAAAAATTCAACTTAATATATTTTGTTAAAAAATTATCATTTTTTTAATAAAAAGGCTTTTCAAATCGAAAATCTTATGTTATAATACAGTAGTATACGTATGCTTATATATAAGTGTGCTTACAATTTATCAGAGGAGGAGTCGAACTCATGCTAAAGAAAATCAGTAATCTCCCTTTCAAGGGAACAGCTGAACAGGAAAAGAAGCTGAGGGAAGTAATCGATGCCAGCAAGCATGATAAAAGTCTTTTGATGGCTGTTATGCAGGAAGCTCAGGAAATTTACGGTTATCTTCCGATTGAAGTGCAGACCATGATAGCCGAGGGAATGGAAGTTCCGCTTGAGAAGGTATATGGTGTTGCAACCTTTTATGCTCAGTTTTCACTCACACCTAAGGGAGAATATAATATCTCTGTTTGCTTAGGTACTGCTTGCTATGTTAAAGGTGCAGGCGATATTTTTGATAAGCTCAGTGAGAGACTCGGCATCGGAGCCGATGAATGCACTGCTGACGGTAAGTTTTCTCTTACTGCCTGCCGTTGCATAGGTGCTTGCGGACTTGCCCCCGTTCTTACTGTTAATGAAGAGGTTTACGGTCGTCTTACTGTTGACGATGTAGACGGTATTCTTGAAAAGTACGGCTTTACAAAATAAAAAAATTTTCCCGAAGGGATAATTTCTTATGAAAATCAGTACAATCAAAGATTTGCTCGAGGCCGAGGTTATTTGTTGCGAGGAAGGTCTTTCCCGCCATGTTTATTCGGCTTGCGGCAGCGATATGATGAGTGATGTTCTGGCCTACGTTAAGGACCAGGCTGTTTTGATGACAGGACTTGTTAATTCTCAGGTAATCCGCACCGCTGAAATGATGGATATGAATTGCATCGTTTTTGTTCGCTCTAAGATGCCTACTGCCGAAATGATAGAGTTAGCAAAGGATAGCGGTATTGTTTTACTTGCAACAAGCAAAAGAATGTATGAGGCTTGCGGTATACTTTACAGCAACGGTCTTGTAGGAAACAGGGTTAAAAATGTCTGAAGTGCTTAATTTCCATTTCGATGTTGACGGTAAGGATTTCACCTGTGCCGGTCAGGCATCTGTTATGGTTAAGAAAAATTTAAGGCAGTTAGGGCTTCCGCCCGAGATTATAAGAAGAGTATCTATCGCTATGTATGAGGGAGAAATCAATACCGTAATTCATGCAGGCGGCGGAACAGCCGATGTTAATGTTACGGAGGATTATATTGAAATCATTCTCGCCGATAAGGGCCCCGGAATTAAGGATATAGACCAGGCAATGCAGGAGGGCTTCTCAACTGCAACCGATAATATCCGTTCCTTAGGCTTTGGTGCAGGAATGGGACTTCCTAATATGAAGAGATACTCCGATTATATGAAAATTGACTCTGTTGTAGGAGAGGGCACCACCATTACCATGCGAGTTAATATCAATTGATTTTTCGGCAGGTGTTTTGTTATGAATACATATAAACATTCTGTTATTCTGGATGTTGAAAAATGTAACGGTTGTACCACTTGCTTGAAGCACTGTCCCACAGAGGCTATCAGAATCCGTGATAACCACGCTGTTATAAATGAGGGACGCTGCATAGACTGCGGCGAATGTATAAGGGTTTGCCCTCACAGTGCTAAGAAGGCACGCTGCAGCGAGCTTTCCGCTATGGATAAATTTAAGTGGAAGATAGCTTTGCCTGCACCTTCGCTTTACGGTCAGTTTGATAATCTTGAAGATGTTGATTATGTTTTGGACGGACTTCTTAAAATCGGTTTCGATGATGTTTTTGAGGTTTCTGCCGCTGCAGAGCTGGTTTCTGCTTATACAAGGCTTTATCTTAAAAACGATTTAGCAAAAAAGCCTGCGATTAGCTCGGCTTGTCCCGCAGTTTTAAGGCTTATAACCTTGAGATTTCCCTCATTAAAGGAAAACATAATCCATATGCTGCCTCCTATGGAGGTTGCGGCAACTTTGGCACGGGAGCGTGCTAAAAAGGAACACCCCGAACTAAAGGATGAGGATATAGGCGTGTGCTTTATTTCTCCCTGTCCTGCAAAGGCAAGCTATGTTGAAAATGGGTTTGCCGATTATAAGAGTCGGGTTGATGTTGTTGTTTCGGTTAGCGATATTTATTTCCGCCTCATTTCTAAAATGAAATATGGCAGCGAAGTAAAATCTCTTTCAAATTCAGGAGTTATAGGAATAGGTTGGGCTTCTTCAGGCGGAGAGGCAACTGCTATTCTGAATGACAAATATTTAGCGGCGGACGGAATTGATAATGTTATCCGTGTTTTAGACCAGATTGAAAACGGAAATATACCGCACCTGGAGTTTATCGAGCTTAATGCTTGTACGGGCGGTTGCGTTGGCGGAGTTTTAACAATTCAGAATCCATTTATTGCAAAAGCGAGACTCAGAACCTTAAGGCGTTATCTGCCTATTTCTCAGAACTCACTTTCTGCAGACGAAACTGAATTGCCGGCAAGTGTGCTTTTTGAAAATCTGCCTGTTTATAATCCGATTTCAAGACTGAGTGATAGTATGGCAGAATCTATGCGTATGATGTCCGAAATTCAGAAGCTCAAGGCTGAGCTTCCCTGTATTGACTGCGGCTCTTGCGGAGCTCCTAATTGCAGAGCTTTTGCAGAGGATGTTGTTAAAAAGCAGGCGAGTATTGAGGACTGTCTCATAAGAAAACGCAAATCAGAAGAGGGCGGCGATAGGGATGACGGTTAGAGAATTAGCCAATATTGAGGGTTTTTCCTCAGCCGTTATTTCGGATGAAACCCGTGAAATAAACGGTGTTTATATAGGCGACCTTTTAAGTTGGGTTATGGGACGTGCAAGTCAGGATAATGCCTGGATAACAATTATGTCCAACATAAATATTTTAGCAGTGGCTTCTTTGGCTGATACTTCCTGCATTATTATTGCAGAGGGAGTAAAGCTTGAAGAAGAGGTTATAGAAACCGCCAAGCAGAAGAATATAAACATTATTTATTCTCAAAGCTCGATTTATGAAACTGCGGTTTGTTTGAGCCAGATTATATGAAAAAGTATTATTACGATTTGCATATTCATTCCTGTTTGTCTCCTTGCGGAGATGAGGATTCAACCCCTAATAGCATTGCGGGAATGGGAAAGCTCAATTCACTTGATATTATGGCACTTACCGACCATAATACCTGCAAAAACTGCCCCGCTTTCTTTGAGGCGGCAAAACGGCACGGAATTTTAGCCGTTGCAGGAATGGAGCTTACCACCTCGGAGGATATACACGCTGTGTGTCTTTTCCCCAACCTTAAAAGTGCTATGGAGTTTGATAAGGAAATAGAAAAACGCAGAATACTTATTCCTAACCGAGCCGATATTTTCGGACATCAGATTATAACTGACAGTGAAGATAATATTTTAGGCGAAGAGGAGCATTTGCTCATAACTGCAACCACGGTGAGTCTTGATGAGGCACCGAGTCTGGTTGAAAGCTTTGGAGGCATTTGCTATCCTGCCCATATCGACCGTACCTCAAACGGTGCAATTGCAGTTTTGGGTGCTTTTCCGGAAACTCCCAAGTTTTATTGTGCCGAGGTTCACGACAGGCAGAAAACAACAGAATACGCAAAGCTTTCAGGCAAGAAAGAGTCTGAAATAATTATCAGTTCAGATGCCCACAATCTTTGGGATATAAAAGAGAAAAACGAGTTCTTTCTTCTTGAGGATATCCCTGAGGGCAGTGATAGCGTAGGGGAATATTTAATTCGTTATCTGAGGGAAGGCTTATGAAAGAAATATCACTGAATATTCTCGATATTGCTGAAAACTCGGTTAAAGCGGGAGCTTCGCTTACTGAGATTTTAGTTGATGAAACAGCCGATACCATAACCCTTACAATAAAGGATAACGGAAGCGGTATGACCGATGAGGTCTTAAAAGGTGTTACCGACCCGTTTTATACAACCAGAACAACCAGAAAGGTTGGAATGGGATTGCCTCTTTTGAAGTTGGAGGCAGAGCAAACGGGAGGAAGCCTCAGCATTTCCTCAAAACATATTGATGATTTTCCCGATTCCCACGGCACAACAGTTTGTGCGGTATTTTATAAAAATCATATTGACTGCACTCCTTTAGGAGATGTGGTTGCAAGTATAACCACTTTAATTCAGGGCCACCCCGACCGAGATTTCCTTTTTGAGCATAAAAAAGAGGGAAAGGAAATAAGCTTTGATACCAGAGAACTGAGAGAGGTACTTGAAGATGTTCCGCTTGACAGTTACGAGGTTATAAAGTGGGCAGAAGAATTTCTTAATGAACAATATGTTTAATTGTATATTAAGTATGAAAGGAAGATATAAATGAAGTCATTGGCTGAACTTAAGGCAATCAAAGAAAAAATGAAGGACAAGGTTGTTCTTCGCGAGGGAAGTGCGGATGTTCGTGTTGTTGTTGGTATGGCAACCTGCGGTATCGCAGCAGGCGCACGTCCTGTTTTGAATGCACTTGTTGATTTGGTTAACCAGAACGGTCTTTCCGATAAGGTTACCGTATCGCAGACAGGCTGTATCGGTCTTTGCCAGTATGAGCCCATTGTTGAGGTTTTCGAGGCAGGCAAAGAAAAGGTTACCTATGTTAAGGTAGACGCTGATAAGGCTAAAAGGATTGTTGAAGAGCATCTCAAAGGCGGAAAAGTTGTTGCTGACTGCACAATTCCCGCTGAGAATGCATAATTTGGAGGTATAGTTTTATGATTCGTGCACATGTACTTATTTGCGGTGGTACGGGCTGTACTTCTTCAGGAAGTGTTGCAATTCAGGATGCTTTTGTAAGCAACCTTGAGGCAACAGGTCTTACAGAGGAAGTAAAAATCGTACAGACCGGATGCTTCGGTCTTTGTGCTTTGGGACCGGTTGTTATCGTTTATCCTGACGGTACTTTCTATAGCCGTGTAACTCCCGAAGATGTTAAGGAAATTGTTGAAGAGCATCTTTTAAAGGGCCGTATTGTTGAACGTTTGGTTTATAACGATACAGGTGCTGAAGAGGCAGTTGAAGAGGGTGCTACCGTAGCACTTAGTGATACTGCTTTCTATAAATCTCAGAACCGTGTTGTTCTTCGCAACTGCGGTGTTATCGACCCTGAGAATATTGATGAATATATCGCAATGGACGGTTATGCTGCTCTCGGTAAGGTTTTAACCGAGATGACTCCTGAGGATGTTATTAAATGCATTACCGATTCAGGTCTTCGTGGACGCGGAGGCGGCGGCTTCCCCACAGGCTTTAAATGGTCTTTATGTGCTCCCAACAAGGCAGACCAGAAATATGTTGTTTGTAATGCAGACGAGGGCGACCCCGGTGCATTTATGGACCGTTCTGTTCTTGAGGGCGACCCCCACTGTCTCGTTGAGGCTATGGCTATTGCCGGTTATGCTATCGGCGCTACTGAGGGTTATGTTTATGTTCGTGCTGAGTATCCGATTGCTGTTAAGCGTTTGCAGAAGGCTATTGATGATGCCCGTGAATATGGCCTCTTAGGTAAAAATATTTTCGATTCAGGATTTGACTTCAATTTACATATTCGCCTTGGTGCAGGTGCGTTTGTTTGCGGTGAGGAAACTGCTCTTATGACCTCTATTGAGGGTAATCGCGGTGAGCCGAGACCCCGTCCGCCTTATCCGGCAGTTAAGGGACTTTTCGGTAAGCCAACCGTTGAAAATAACGTTGAAACCTTCGCTAATGTTCCTCAGATTATCTTAAAGGGTGCAGAATGGTTTGCATCTATGGGTACTGAGAAATCAAAGGGTACTAAGGTATTCGCTTTGGGCGGTAAAATCAATAACACAGGTCTTGTTGAAATTCCGATGGGAACAACACTTCGCCATATTATTGATGATATCGGCGGCGGTATTCCTAACGGCAAGAAATTCAAGGCTGCTCAGACAGGTGGTCCTTCAGGCGGTTGTATCCCTGAGTCCCTTATCGATACAGAGGTTGACTTTGATAACCTTACCGCTATCGGCTGTATGATGGGTTCAGGCGGTCTTATCGTTATGGATGAGGACAACTGTATGGTTGATATGGCTAAGTTCTTCCTTGAGTTTACTGTTGATGAGTCCTGCGGTAAGTGTACTCCTTGCCGTGTTGGTACAAAGCGTTTGCTCGAGCTTCTTGATAAGATTACTCAGGGCAAGGGAACTCTTGAGGATGTTGATAGACTTGAAGAACTCTGCTACTATATTAAGCAGAACTCTCTCTGCGGTCTCGGACAAACTGCTCCAAACCCTGTTCTTGCAACACTCAACTTCTTCCGTGATGAGTATGTAGCTCACGTTGTTGATAAGAAGTGCCCTGCAGGTGTTTGTAAAGACCTTCTTAAGTTCCATATTGATATGGATGTTTGTATCGGTTGCGGCATGTGTGCTAAGAACTGCCCTGCCAATGCAATTCATAAGACAGAATATGTTGCACCAGGTCATAAGCTCTTCTCTTATGAGATTGACGCTGACAAGTGCGTTAAGTGCGGCGTATGTATCGATAACTGTAAGTTTAAAGCAATTTCAAAGATATAAGAAAGGAGCCTTAATATAATGGATATGATAAATGTTAAAATTAACGGTATTGCAGTCGCCGTACCCAAAGGCTCTACTGTTTTAGATGCCGCACGTGTTGCAGGCGTTGAAATCCCCACCCTCTGCTTTATGAAAGAAAAGAACGAAATCGGTGCTTGCCGTATTTGCGTTGTTGAGGTTAATGAGGGAAGAGGCTTCCGTGTTGTAACCGCTTGTGTTTATCCCTGCTCAGAGGGTATGGAAGTTCTCACTAACACCGAGAAAATTCAGAAAGCCCGCAGAACAACACTCGAGCTCATTCTTTCAACCCATGATAAGAAGTGTCTTTCCTGTGTTCGTTCAACCAACTGCGAATTGCAGAAGCTCTGCCGTGATTACGGTGTTGAAGAGTCTGCTTTCGGCGGATTCAAGCCCGAATACGAGCTTGACAATACAACTCCTCACTTAGTTAGAGATAATAACAAATGTATCCTTTGCCGCCGTTGTGTTGCTGCTTGTGAAGAGCAGTATGTTGGTGTTATCGGTGCTAACAACCGTGGTATTGATACAAATATCGGCACTCCCTTTGAGGTTGGTCTTAAGAATGTTCCCTGTATTTCCTGCGGTCAGTGTACTGCCGTTTGTCCTACAGGCGCATTAGTTGAAAAGGATGATACCGATAAGATTTGGGAAGCTTTAGCTGACCCCAGTAAGCATGTTGTTGTTCAGACCGCTCCTTCTATCCGTGCTACTCTCGGCGAGTGCTTCGATATGCCTATCGGCACCAATGTTGAGGGCAAGATGGTTGCAGCTCTTAAGAGACTCGGATTCCACAAGGTTTTCGATACCGACTTTGCTGCTGACCTTACTATTGTTGAAGAGGCTAATGAGCTTGTTGAGCGTATTAAGAATGGCGGAGTTCTCCCGATGATTACTTCCTGCTCACCTGGTTGGGTTAAGTTCTGCGAGTATTATTATCCTGATATGATAAACCATCTCTCTTCCTGCAAATCTCCTCAGCAGATGGCAGGAGCAGTTATCAAGACTTATTATGCAGTTAAGATGGGAATCGACCCCAAGGATATCGTATCTGTATCTGTTATGCCTTGTACTGCTAAGAAGTTCGAGATTGGCAGAGAAGACCAGAGTGCTGCCGGAGTTCCCGATGTTGATATTGCTATTACAACAAGAGAACTCTCCCGTATGATTATGCGTGCAGGTATCAACTTCACAGCTTTGCCTGATGAAGAGTTTGATAATCCTCTCGGCGAGGATACCGGTGCAGCTGTTATCTTCGGTGCAACAGGCGGTGTTATGGAAGCAGCTCTCAGAACTGCTAACGACTGGCTTACCGGTAAGGACAATACCGATATTGACTTTACCGCTCTTCGTGGCACTCAGGGACTTAAGCAGGCTACTGTTAATATCGCAGGAAATGATATTAAGGTTGCTGTAGCTTCAGGCGCTGCTGCTGCAAAGGTTGTTATGGACAGAATGAAGAATGGCAATCCTGACGGTTGGACCTTTGTTGAGATTATGGGATGCCCCGGCGGTTGTGTAAACGGCGGCGGTCAGCCTATTCAGCCTCAGTATGTTCGTGATACAGTTGACCTTAAGGCTGTTCGTGCTAAGGCTCTCTATGACCAGGATGCTGCTATGGCTATCAGAAAGTCTCACGAATCTCCCGTTGTTAAGACTCTTTACAGTGAGTGGTACGATGGCTTTGGCGGTCATAAGGCTCATCATGACCTCCATACTTCTTATGTTGCCCGTGAGAAATACGGTAAGTAATATATAAAGTGTTGAAAAAAATCTCCGTTACAGGTATAATTGTAACGGAGATTTTTGTTTTAGGAGAATTGTTTTGGCAGAAAGAAATTTGGAAAAGCACGTTATGGTGCAGAGAAGTATTATAAAAAAATATAGAAAAACTATATGGAATGCCTTTGTTTCTGCAGTTCAGGAATATGAGCTTATAAAGGAAAATGATAAAATTGCCGTTTGTATTTCGGGCGGTAAGGATTCTATGATGCTCGCTTGCTGTATGAGACAGCTTCAGCAATATAGCGATATTCCTTTTTCTTGTGTTTTTTTGGTTATGGACCCCGGTTATAACAAGGAAAATAGGGAACTCATTGAGAAAAACGCTAAAACCTTAAATCTTGATGTTCATATCTTTGAAAGCGATATTTTTGAGGTTACTGATAGGGTTGGAGGCTCGCCATGTTATCTTTGTGCCAGAATGAGAAGAGGTTGTCTTTATTCGAAGGCAAAAGAACTCGGCTGCAATAAAATAGCCTTAGGTCATCACTTTAATGATGTTATTGAGACTGTTTTGATGAGTATGATGTATTCTTCTGAAATTAAAACTATGCTCCCGAAGCTCCATAGCACCAATTTTGAGGGGATGGAGTTAATCAGACCTTTATATAAGGTTAAGGAAAAGGATATTATAAGCTGGGCTGAGTATAACGGACTTAAATTTTTGCAGTGTGCCTGCAAGATGACCGAGAAAAACGCTGATATTGAGCTTTTATCCAAAAGAAAAGAAATCAAACAACTGATAGCTGATATTAAAAAAGAAAACCCCGAAGTTGATGACAGCATCTTTCGGAGTCTTCATAATGTTAATCTGGCAACCATCCCAGGTTGGAGAGATAGGGATAGCGGAGAGCTTCATTCTTTCCTTGAAAAATATTAAAGCTGGAGCTTAGTTTCTCTCGCATAAAAGAAAATATATTGTTGAACAATACCTGCATATTTTTCGGCTTCTTTTGGAAGTTCACCGCCAAACAAAACTTCCATAGCCCTTTTTATCCAGACATCTTTAGGGAATGCGGATATATGGCGGTGGGAAAAAAGCAGAGCACAGTCAGCAACCTTTGGACCAACACCCTTGATTTTCATAAGTTCATTTCGGGCTTCTTCAACCGAGAGCTCTTTTAAAATTTCAAGGTTTACTTCGCCGTTTGCAACCTTTGTTGCGGCATCAAGTATGTATTTTGCTCTAAATCCAGAACGCAAAACGCTTAAATCCTCTAAAGTCAGGCTTGCGATTTTTTGAGCGGTAGGGAAGGAATAGTATCCTCCCTTATCTTCTCCGAAATTTTCGCAAAGCCTTGCAATAATGCCTTTAATTCTTTTAATATTATTGTTTTGCGAAATTATAAATGAGCATAGGGTTTCCCAAGGCTCTTGGTTTAAAAC
>JAZPXP010000004.1:0-4623 GCA_045543715.1 Acutalibacteraceae bacterium | reverse complement strand
TCAAGCGGAAATACGGGTGATTTAACCCTTAAAAATGTTATTGCCTCAGAAGAGTTTTCTATAGAAAGAAGCACAGGCGATATCAAATTTAAAAATTGCGATGCTAATGGGATTTTCATTAAAACCGATACGGGAGATATTGAAGGCAGTTTGCTTTCAAGCAAGGTGTTTGTAACCAAGACTGATACGGGTAGCGTAAATGTTCCTAAAACCTCCACCGGCGGAAAATGTGAAGTTATAACAGATACGGGAGATATTGAGATAGATATTAAAGAGTGAGGTACATTATGGATTATTCTGAAAAGCTAAAATTTCATTACAGACCCAAAAAGGGTTGGATTAATGACCCTAACGGACTTGTGTTTTTTAAAGGTTATTATCATATTTTTTATCAGCATTGTCCGGATTTTGAAATCCCGTGGAAACAGCCTATGTGTTGGGGTCATACTATAACAAAAGACTTTATAAATTATGAGGAGTTACCAATAGCACTTTGTCCTGAATTTGAATATGAAAATAACGGTTGTTGGTCGGGAACAGCTATTGTTAAGGATGATACTCTTTATCTTTTTTATGCCTCGGTTAAGGGTGCAGAAAAGGAGCAGACGGTAAGTGTTGCCTATTCAAAGGATGGTATAAATTTTAAAAAACATAATGGCAACCCTGTCATAGATAAGTTCCCGATGGAGGGTGGACCAGATTTCAGAGACCCCGCTATTTGCGAGGTTAATGGTGAATATTACTGCGTTATGGCAACTGGTAATGAAAAAGATAGAGCGGCGAGGCTGCTACTCTATAAAAGTGATAACCTTTTTGACTGGGAATATAAGGGTATTATGAGTGAATGGAGGGAGCAGAGATACGCTGAATGTCCTTCGTTTATAAACAATAATGATAGCTTTTTGCTAACTGCCTCGGTATGTTATTTTGATTATTCTCATTATTTCGAGATTATGGTTGGAGATTTCAAGAACGGAAAATTTGTTAAAAAGTATTCTGCCGAGGTTGATAAAGGACCTGACCAATATGCAGGTCAGGTATTTCGTGATGACAAGGGTAGAAATCTTCTTATTTCATGGGTTTCGGGATGGGGATATTCGGGATACAAAGACCATGATATCGGCTGTATGTCTGTGCCGAGAGAGATTAAGACTCAAAATGGGAAAATTACCGCATATCCAGTGAGTGAACTTCGCCATTTATTAAAGGATGAAGATGATTGCATTGAACACACTGAAAATGGTTTTATCGTTAAGCGAGAGGGAAGAGAACCTTTGACTTATGATGGTGAAATCAGAGATTTAAAAATCCTTAGAGACGGTTATGTTGCTGAAATTTTTGTTAATGGTGGAGAAGAAGTTTATACTGTAGTTTTATAATAAAAATCCCAAGCCGAAAGGCTTGGGATTTTGTTAGTGGTGATGATGTCCGTGATGGTGGTGGCTGTGGTGATGGGCTTCTTGATGGCAATGCTCTTCACCGCAGTTTTCGTTTTCCTTTTCAAGCTCTAAGGTTGCATGGGATATGCCATGTTCTAAAAGCTCATTTCTTACCTTTTTCTTAATTTCTTCGCCGTTTTGGTTTGTTACGATATGCATTGTAGCAAAAATGCGGAAACCGTCAATGCTCCAGATATGAATATGATGAACACCGAGAACTCCCTCAATACCTGAAATATGCTCTTCCAATTCCTCAACGCTTATATTATCGGGTACCTTTTCAAAGAAAAGGCCGATAATCTCTTTCATATTTCGAATGGCGTTTATGAGAATGAATATTGCAACGGCAATCGACATTATCGGGTCAATAGCCTTAAAATCGGTAAACTTCATAACTAATGCACCAATTAAAACAACGAGCCAGCCGAGAACATCCTCAAGCATATGAAGATTAACTGCCTTTTGGTTGAGAGAATGACCGTCTCTTGTGAAGAAAGCGGCAGAAAGATTAACGATAACTCCGATAACTGCAAAAATCAACATACCGTTATAGTTGATTTCGGTGGGGTTAATGAGTCTCAAAACGGCATTATAAATAACGGCGGCTGAGCCGAAAAGCAGAATAGAGGTTGTTATAAGGCTTCCTATAACTGAATATCCCGCATAGCCGTATGTATATTTTTTATCGGGCTTGGATTTGCTTTTCTTCTCTAAAAAATAAGATATACCAATGCTTGCTGCATCTCCTAAATCGTGAATTGAATCGGAAATAATTGCAACGCTTCCTGTAAAAATTCCGCCGAAAAATTCAAAAACGGAAAAGAATAGATTTAAAAGAAATGCTATTAAAATACTTTTTTCGGTCTTCATATTTTCTCCTAAGTTTATTTAATCTTAATATATTTTACGATAAGTTTAAAAAAAAATCAAGAATAAACCCCGAAGTTTCTTCGGGGTTTGTATCACTTGTTTTTAAGTCTTTTTTTGGCTTCTTCAACCGATTCGCCGTCTTTGGTTAAATAAAGGTCAACAAATTTGTCTTCAATTTTAGTGTAACCGTCAACAACGCCTTTTTCGATTTTCTTGTAGCCATCGGTAACGCCTTTTTCAATCTTTTCGTAACCGCCAACAACAGAATCAGCAATTTTTTTACCTGTTTTAATAATTTTAGATTTAGCCATAATCTTTACTCCTATCAAATTTAATCCTAAAATAAATACTGCCAAACAAACGGCAGAGCCTGTTAAAATATTCATAAGCTTTATGCTGTTTTCATCCATTCCCTCAAAGGAAACGAGCATAGACCTTTGCAGAGAAAAAACCGAAACCAAGGCATCTGCAAAGGAAATATTCCTCAGAATTTTAAAAACAAAAGAACGGTTTTTTCTTGAATTTACAAGGTTTATTATGCCGAGAGTTACCTTTGTGAAGGTATAGAGGGCAATGGTTATCATAACAATTTCGTGGTATTTTATTCCTCTATCCGTAACAAAGGAAAGAATTACTGTTCCGATGAGGCATAAGGAAAGCAGAATAAACATAATTCCCGAAAACTTCTTAACAAACCTTTCTTCCTTTGAGTTATCCATTTTTAAAACTGCAATTCTCATAACACTTAGCACTATATAATACGCACCGAGGGTTATAAACCACCAAGAATGAGAATTGAACCCTAAAAAGCAGTTATAAAAAGCAAAAATCAGGTTTATTATGAAGCTTATATAGGTTAATTGCAAAAAGCTTAAGGTTTTCATTTTAAACCTTTAATAATCGGGATAAGGCATAAAAGGAATATGATGCCGGCAAGGCCGATAACTGTTCCTAAAACGATATTATCCCAAACCATACAAAAGCACATTCCAACACCTAAAAGTAACGCACCAATTATAACTAAGAGGACAGTGAGTACTGTTTTTCGGTTAATTTTATGAGGACCTTTATTTTCCATTTTACGCCAGATGAAAACGGTTACGGTACCTAAGATAATTCCGATAGCACCGAAAATTATGCCCTCTTTAAACAAATTCCATTCGGGAAGCAGTGCCATACACATTCCGAGTGCAAAAAGCACTCCGCTTACAGTTCCTAAAAGCATTGCAACAAAATTACTCTTTTTCATATTTTTCTCCTTTCATTAAGACAACAGTTGTCTTTTTATTGCAAATTTAGTATAATGTCTTAAAGGAATTAAAACAATCACCAATTTCCCAACAAGTGTTGGAATAAAGGAGAAAATATGAACACAAAGAATAACAAAAGAAGAAGAGATTCGGTTGTTAAAATCAACAAGGCGTTTGTTGAACTGTTGCAAAAAGAGGAGCTTAAAAAGATAACAGTTTCGCAGATTTGTAAACTAACGGGGCTTAACCGCAGTACGTTTTATGCCAACTTTATTGATATTTATGACCTTGCCGATAAGCTGAGGGAAACACTTGAAAATCAGTTTTCGGAATTATTCTCAGATTACGATTATTATAATGAGCGAAGTGGTGCTCTTAAAATGTTTGAGCATATAAAGGAAAATCAGCTTTTTTATAAAACATATTTTAAATTATGTTACGATGAAAAACATCTGATTTCGCCTTATGATAGGGGCAGGGCTGAAAAAGAACATATTAACAATAACATTAAATATCATATCGAATTTTTCAGAAACGGTCTTAATGCAATTATAAAATTATGGCTTAAAGGCGGATGCAAGGAGTCGCCTGAAGAGATGGCAGAGGTATTAAAGCGGGAATACGGCGGAAGATAAAAAAACACGCTCGAAAGAGCGTGTTTTAGTTTATGTACCTGCCATTTTCATAACAAGACTTGTTGGAAGAATTTTTGCAAGCAGTCGGTATAGCTTATAGAAAAATCTGTTGGTATAAACCGCCCTGCCCGTTTTAGATGCCTTAAGCGATTTTCTTGCCATAACCGAGGGGTTTACTCGGGGGAGGGTATCAAAGGTAAAGCTTGTTCCTTTTTCTATTCCCGCAAGGGATAAAAACTCGGTGTCCATAGGTCCGGGGCAAACGGCTAAGCAGTTAATTTTTCTCGTCTTCAATTCGCTCCTGAGTGCTCTTGAAAAGCTCATAACATAAGCCTTTGTTGAGGAATAAACCGCCATTCTGGTGTTTGGAGCAAAGGAGGCTATCGAACAGGAATTTATAATCTCAGCACCCTTTGGCATAAAGGGAAG
>JAZPXP010000003.1:0-2170 GCA_045543715.1 Acutalibacteraceae bacterium | reverse complement strand
TTTGCAGTATATCATATTCTTTTTACAATGTTAATTGCGAAAATTGTTTGACATATTGCAAAAATTGCTGTAAAATAATCTTGAGGTGATGAAAATGCAAAAAAGGCCGCAGGGTTTCGACCCGAGACAAGATATGAACTGCGATTCCTTTGAAATTTTCCATTATTTAGATATCAAAACAAGGCATATGGAGGTGCATTTTCATAACTTCTATGAGGTTTTCCTTTTTTTAGATGGCGATGTTGATTATTGGGTTGAGGGTAGTGTTTACCATTTGAAATCGGGCGATATTTTGCTGATTAACCCAACCGAGCTTCATAAACCGCTCCCAAAGGAAGAAACCAACACTTACGAAAGAATTGTTCTTTGGATAGATAAGGCATATCTTGCAAGCATTGAAAACGGAATGCTCGAAAAATGTTTCCAAGAGGATAAAAAGCTTTACCGCTTAACCTCCGCTGAACGCAACGAAATTCTGCCCCTTTTCGATAGACTTGTAAGCGAATATCATAAGGAGGATTTTGCCGCTAAGCCTTGTGCTTACGGTATTCTTCTGCAGCTTTTAACTCAGCTTAACCGCCTATCAATCTCCCGAAATTCCGCATCGAGCGAAAAATATATAACCTCAACCTTTATTTCCGAGGTTTTATCCTATATCGGCGAGCATTACAGTGAAAGCCTTTCACTTGATGACTTAGCCGCTCATTTCTTTGTCAGCAAATATTATCTTTCCCACGAATTTAAAAAATCGGTTGGAACGGGTATTCATAGATATATAATTTTAAAAAGACTTAACATTGCATATTCTATGCTTAATAATGGTATTTCTCCAACCGAGGTCAGCCACCTTTGCGGATTTAAGGACTATACCAATTTCTTTCGAAATTTCAAAGCAGAATATGGTATCAGCCCAAAAGAATGCATACAATAAACCCCTAAGCGTTTGCTTAGGGGTTTTAAATTATTTCTTGTCTGTGATAACAGATTTGCCGCCCATATAGGGACGCAAAGCCTCGGGTATAAGCACACTGTAATGCTCGCCATCAAAACGAAGGTTGTTTTCAAGGAATGCAATAAGCATTCTGGGGGGAGCAACAACGGTGTTATTAAGGGTATGAGCGAGGTATTTCTTTCCGTCCTCACCCTTAACTCTGATACCAAGGCGGCGAGCCTGAGCATCTCCAAGGTTTGAACAAGAACAAACCTCAAAATATTTCTGCTGTTTGGGACTCCAAGCCTCAACGTCATAGGACTTAACCTTTAAGTCTGCAAGGTCTCCCGTGCAGCACTCAAGTGTTCTGACAGGAATATCAAGACTTCTGAAAAGCTCAACAGAATAGCTCCACATTTTATGGAACCAGTCCATACTCTCCTCGGGCTTGCAAATAACTATCATTTCCTGCTTTTCGAACTGATGAATACGGTAAATTCCTCTTTCCTCAATTCCGTGAGCACCCTTTTCCTTACGGAAGCAGGGAGAATAGCTTGTTAGGGTTAAGGGAAGCTTTTCTTCATTAGTGATGGTATCTATAAATTTACCTATCATAGAATGTTCGCTTGTACCGATAAGATAAAGGTCCTCGCCCTCAATCTTATACATCATAGCGTCCATTTCCTCAAAGCTCATAACGCCTGTAACAACATTACTTCTAATCATAAAGGGCGGAATGCAGTAGGTAAAGCCCTTGTCTATCATAAAATCACGGGCATAAGCCGTAACCGCAGAATGAAGACGGGCAATATCACCCATAAGATAATAGAAGCCCTCACCCGCAACTCTACCTGCAGATTCCTTATCAATACCGTCAAAAAGCTGCATAATATCCGTGTGATAAGGTATTTCAAAGTCGGCTACGGTTTTCTCGCCAAACTGTAGGACCTCAACATTTTCACTGTCATCCTTACCAACAGGAACGCTTTCATCTACGATATTCGGTATCTTCATCTGAATTTCAGTAACCTTTTTCTGAAGCTCAGTTTCCTTTTCCTCAAGAGCCTTAAGCTCAGCCGCCTGCTCGTTAACAAGACGCTTCATCTCTTCAGCTTCTTCACGCTTACCCTGTCCCATAAGCATACCTATCTGCTTACTAATTTTATTGCGGTTTGCACGAAGCTCATTAGCACGGTTATTAGCGGCACATTTTTCATTATAAAGAGCGATAACCTCATC
>JAZPXP010000002.1:0-13800 GCA_045543715.1 Acutalibacteraceae bacterium | reverse complement strand
GTTTTGAAATTCCAAAATCCGTCTAAAGAAACTGTTTTTCTTAAAATATGTTCATCAAAAAGTCTTCTCATAGTGTAACCCCGTCTTTAAAAATAGAAATTTCTTTATATCCATTGATTTCGTTTCTGGTTTCCTTACCCGATGCAACCTCTATTATGTAACTCAAAAAATCATCTGTAAGCTCTGGCATGGTTTTTTCATTTAAAAGAGGTGAAGCATCAAAATCAATCCAATTCTTCTTTGAGGTTGCTAACTTTTTGTTGGTTGCAACCTTAACTGTTGGAACGGGTGCTCCTATGGGAGTTCCTCTTCCTGTTGTGAAAAGAATTAAATGAACACCTGCGGCAGTAAGATTTGTTATGGCAACAATATCATTACCGGGTCCGTTTAAGAGAGAAAGTCCGTTTTTAGAAAGCCTGTCGCCATAGTCAAGCACATCAACAACCTGAGATAAACCGCCCTTTTGAACACAACCAAGAGATTTTTCTTCCAAGGTGGTAATTCCGCCTGCCTTATTGCCGGGCGAGGGATTTTCATAGATTACCTGATTATGACGCTTATAATAATCCTTAAAATCATTGATAAGACTAACCGTTTTATCGAAAATCTCTTTGCTTTCGCATCTTTCCATAAGTAAATGCTCAGCACCGAACATTTCGGGAACCTCGGTTAAAACACAGCTTCCGCCAAAGGAAATGACTTTATCGGCAAGAGAACCAACCAAGGGATTTGCGGTTATTCCGCTAAAGCCATCACTGCCTCCGCATTTAAGACCGATTTTAAGCTCACTAATGCTTATATCTTCCCTCTTAAAACTATCAGCATAAGCCTTTAACTCGTTTATAAGTCGAATACCCTCTTCGATTTCATCATCAAAGTCCTGACAGTTTAAGAACTTTACTCTTTTATCGTTCCATTCGCCTAAAATTTCTTTAAAAAGGGATATGTTGTTGTTTTCACAGCCAAGACCTAAAACTAAGACACCTGCAGCATTCGGATGATTAACAAGACCCCTTAAAATGAGCTGAGTCAATTTTTGGTCGTCCCCTAACTGCGAGCAACCAAAGGGATGGGGAAAATTAACCGCACCCGTTAATGCCGAAAGCTTTTCGGCAACCTTGTTAACACAGCCAACAGTATTAACTATCCATATTTCGTTTCTGATACCAACCTCGCCGTTTTCTCTTCTATATCCTTTAAAGGTAAGGTTACTCTCATTAGT
Source organism: Acutalibacteraceae bacterium (assembly GCA_045543715.1). Classification (GTDB taxonomy): domain Bacteria; phylum Bacillota; class Clostridia; order Oscillospirales; family Acutalibacteraceae; genus UBA737. The sequence continues at coordinate 12,578 of JAZPXP010000002.1, read as the reverse complement.
TTTAATGCCGTAATCTTTAAAGTTATAACTATATTTGAGATTACCCGAAAGGTTGGTTTTCAGGTTATGGGTATGGATATGCTCACCCTTTTTGATATCGGCCGTAGCGTGTCCTATAGGAGAGCCGTATTTTATAACATTCTCCCCTTTTTTGATATCGCAAAGGGCATATTTATGACCGTTTTCAAGATTTATTTCAACATTATCAAATTTACTTATAATCATATTTTCTCAATCTCTCCGCTAAGAAATGACAGGTCTTCTCCCCAAAAATCAGTGTTAGCTAAAATTTCCTCAACCGATTTATTCTTAATAAACTCTATGATTTCAGGAGCGTCATTGGGTGTTCCCTTTTTATAGAACTCAATGAGCTTTGCTAGTGAGAAAACGAGGTTTTTAGGAGTCTTCCCTGTTTTCTCAATATACTGCAATAATGAAGGTAAAACTCTAACCTTGAATTTACTCACAGAGTTCAATGAAATTGAAGCACATAAATGCTTGATAAATGGGTTGTTAAAGCGCTCAAATACATCATTTGCATACTCTATAAGTTCTTTTTCAGGAAGAGACAAAGTAGGCATAATCTCCTCGAAAACGCAGGACTTAACAAAGGAAGAAATCTTCTCATTTTCCATACATTCTTTAACAGTTTCAACACCCTCAAGCAAAGCATAAGGAATCATCGAGGTATGGGCACCGTTAAGGATTCTAACCTTCCTTGTGCGGTACATTTCGAGGTTATCAGTTAAAATTATATTAAGATTTGTTTTATCAAAGGGAATCTCTTTAAGAATGGACTTATCCCCTTCTATAACCCATAAATGGAATAGCTCACTTGTGTTAAGCATATTGTCCTCATAACCGAGGTCAATCTTTTCGTCCCTCGGATAGCCTGTAACAATTCTATCAACCAAGGTGTTGCAGAAAATATTTTTATTCTCAAGCCAATTTTCAAAATCTTCGCCTAAATTCCAAAGTTTAGAATACTGAAAGATGGTTTTCTTCAAGTTCTCGCCGTTTTTATCAATAAGCTCGCACGGAAGAAATATAAAGCCTTCAAGCCCTAAATCAAAACGCCTTTTTAAAAGCAAAGTAAGTTTCGCAGGGAATGATTTAGGAGGAGTATCGGTCATTTTATCGGTTTCAAGAAACTCTATTCCCGATTCGGTTGTATTGGAAACTATAAAACGAAAATCGGGATTTTCAGCAAGCTTAAGATAAGCATCAAAATCTTCATAAGGTTTAACAGTTCTTGAAATAACATCAATCAGCTTTTTCTCAACTGTTGGCTCGCCGTTTTTAAGACCGCGCATAATATGAGTATAAACGCAGTCCTGACTTTCCAATAAATCACACATACCTTTTTCTATCGGCTGAACAACAACTGCACTACCCTCAAAAGAAGTTTCCTCATTTAAAATTTGCAAAATCCAGTCAACAAAACCGCGGAGAAATCCGCCCTCTCCAAACTGGATAACATTTTCTTTTCTAATTTTCTTTTGGTAATTCATTTAAATCTCCCCTTTTATAAAATTTTATCACTATTTTCTCTTTTTTTCCTTGATTTTTTTCTTCTTTTGAAATAAAACAAGAAAAAATTGCAGTATTTCCCTCTTGAAATATGAGATTTGTTTTGATAAAATAAATGCGGTGATGAAGTTGACGAATTTTGCCGAAAAAAAGCTGACCTTTTTCAGCCGTGAAATCAGGGATAACACCTACGTAATGCCCGCTCAGCATATTCATAATGAGCATGAGCTTTATTTCCTTGAAAAAGGTATGAGTAAATATTTTATAGACAGTGAGATATATGTTCTTTCTGAGGGAGATATGATATTTGTTCCAAAGGGACATTTTCATAAAACAGGTGATTATAGAGCCGAGTCATCCGAAAGATTGCTAATTCAGTTTGATAATGACTTTTTGGGCGAGGAATACATCGAATATATAAAAGAACTAGAAAAAAATAAGCTTATCAGAATTCCCCCTGATAAACTTTATAGAATTAAGGATATTTTTTCTAAAATCGAGCACGAACAGCGCCATAAATCAAAGGGTTATTCCGAAATGCAACGCCTTTATTTAAGAGAGCTTTTTGTGCTTATATTCCGTTACCGTTCGGATGAAACAAGTACCGAGCTCAGTAGTTCTTATAAAATCATTCAGGACGCTGCAAAATACATAAACGAAAACTATTTTTTAGACTTAAATCTTGATATGATAGCCGCAAAATATGCCTTAAGCCGCAGTTATTTTTCAAGACTTTTCAAGGAAGTAACAGGCTTTGGCTATAGCGAATATGTAAATATAACAAGGATTTCGGCAGCAGAAAAAATGCTTTCTCAAAGAGATGCCCCCGTAACCGAGGTCTCCGCCGCTTGCGGATTTAATGACAGTAATTATTTCGCCGCCGTTTTCAAAAGTTTAAAAGGCGTAACCCCAAAAAAATTCTCTATGAATAATAAATGAAATTTAGTCGACATATAACATAACAAAACCCGATGGTTTTCACCATCGGGTTTTAATTTATTTAATGGGTTTAGTCCAACCGAATGTATCCTCTATCTTACCCCACTGAATACCTGTTAAGGTATCATAGAGAAGCTGAGTAACTTCACCGATTTCGCCCTTGTTAATCGGATATTTAACATCCTTATAGCAAAGCTCGCCAATCGGTGAAACAACAGCCGCTGTACCGCAGCCCCAAGCCTCTTCAAGAGTGCCGTTTTTAAGTGCTTCGCCAAGCTCATCAACACTCAAAAGTCTCTCGGAAACCTTATAGCCCTTGGATTTCAAAACCTCTATACAAGACATTCTTGTAATACCAGGAAGAATTGAGCCTGAAAGCATAGGTGTTACAATCTCATCGCCAATCTTGAACATAACATTCATAGCGCCAACTTCCTCGATGTATTTACGCTCAACACCGTCAAGCCATAATACCTGAGAATAACCCTTCTCCTCTGCTCTTTGACCTGCTCTGTTGGAGGCTGCGTAATTACCGCCGCATTTAGCATAGCCTGTTCCGCCTCGAACAGCACGAACATCCTGGTCCTCAATCATAATCTTAACGGGGTTAATTCCCTCTTTATAATAACTTCCAACCGGAGAAGCGATAATAACATAGGTTGCATTATGAACTGCGTGAACACCCAAGGATTCATCGTTACCAAACATAAAGGGACGAAGATAAAGGGATGTTCCCTCAGCAGAGGGAGTCCAGTCCTGCTCTAGAGACACAAAGGTCTCTAAAATCTGCATTGCATCATCTTCATCAATTTGAGGGAGACAAAGTCTTTCAGCAGAACGGTTCATTCTGCGGATATTTTCAATAGGTCTGAAAAGCTGAACCTTACCATCCTTACGGCGATAAGCCTTTAAGCCCTCAAAAATCTCAGAGCCATAATGCAAAACGGTTGATGCGGGGTGCAAAGAAATATTCTCAAAAGGAACTATTCTGGCATTTCCCCAGCCCTTTTCATCATTCCAGTCCATCATAAACATATGGTCTGTGAAAATCTTGCCGAAGCCAAGAGAAGAACTATCGGGCTTCTCTTTTAAAACGGCAGCCTTTGTGATTTTAATATCCATAACTTAGTTCTCCTTTCCAAGAGTTAATGCTTTGAGGTTGAAATCAAGCATATCAGCGTGTCTTGCCGAGATAACCTTTGAAAGAGCACCGTTAATGCCCTCTTCGTTAAACTCGTTCATAGCAGCTAAAATCTTACCAACAATTATCATATTGGCAAGTGTTGGCATTCCGTTATCATTTGCAAGCTTTGTTGCAGGGATATAATGAACGGTAACATCGTTTCTCTTAACCTTTCTCTCAATTAAGGTTGAATCAACGAAAATTGTGCCGCCCGAAACCACTGCATCCTCATATTTATCAAGAGAGGGCAAGTTCATTGCAATTAAAACATCAGGGTTTGATACAATCGGAGAGCCAACGGGAGTATCGCTTATAATTACAGAACAGCTTGCTGTTCCTCCTCGCATTTCAGGACCATAAGACGGAAGCCAGCTAACCTGTTTTTCCTCAATAAGTCCCTTGTATGCTAAGAATTTTCCTGAGAAGAGTATTCCCTGTCCGCCGAAGCCTGCGAATAAATACTGTGTTGTAGCCATTATTTTGCCTCGCTTTCTGCCGAACGGTCTTTATAAACACCCAAAGGATAATAAGGAATCATTTTCTCATCTATCCATTCGAGAGCTTTCTTAGGAGTTAAGCCCCAGTTTGTAGGACAGCTTGAAACAACCTCAACCAATGAGAAGCCTTTACCATCAAGCTGATTCTGGAAAGCCTTTTTGATAGCCTTTTTAGCGTTTTTAACATTCTTAACATTGTTAACTGCAACACGCTCAAGATATTCAGCACCATCAAGCTGAGATAACATCTCGCAAACCTTAACGGGATAACCGCAATGGTTAACATCTCTGCCGTAGGGTGAGGTCTGAGTAACCTGACCGGGAAGTGAAGTCGGAGCCATCTGTCCGCCTGTCATACCGTAAATCGCATTGTTAATAAAGATAACAGTTATATTTTCATTTCTTGCAGCGGCGTGAACAGTTTCTGCCATACCTATGGAAGCTAAGTCGCCATCGCCTTGATATGTAAATACCACATTTTCAGGTAAAGCTCTTTTAACACCTGTTGCAACTGCGGGAGCACGACCGTGAGCCGCCTCAATCATATCACAATTAAAATAGTTATAAGCCATAACCGAGCAACCAACGGGTGCTATACCAATGGTTTTACCTTCAATTCCGAGTTCATCCATAACCTCAGCAACGAGACGGTGAACAATACCGTGAGTACAACCTGGGCAGTAATGCATAGAAACATCTGCCAAAGCATGCGGTTTATCAAATACTACCATTATTTAGCACCTCCATTTGCTTCTTCAATAGCCTTTAATACCTGTTTGGGAGAAGGAATCATTCCTCCAACACGGTTGCAAAGGCTAACCGGTACCTTGCATTCAGTAGCAAGGCGGATATCATCAATCATCTGACCCATAGAAAGCTCAACAGAAATAACCTGTTTAACCTTGTCTGCAGCCTTTTTAAAGGGTGCTACAGGGAACGGCCAGAGGGTTATAGGACGGATAAGTCCAACCTTTATCCCCTTACTTCTTGCTTCATTTATTGCATTCTTAGCAACTCTTGCTGCAATTCCGAATGCCGAAACACAGATTTCAGCATCGTCCATCATATATTCTTCATATAATGCTTCGTTTTCTTTAATATAATCATATCTCTCATAACGCTTGAAGTTTTCTATTTCGAGCTGTTCAGGAGATAAGAAAAGAGAGTTAACAATGTTATGTTCTCTTTCCATATTAGTTCCTGTTGTTGCCCAGGGTTTCTCGGGCATTTCCTTAATCTCATAATCAAGGGAAACAGGCTCCATCATCTGACCCATAGTACCGTCTGCCAAAATCATAGAGGTCATACGGTATTTATCAGCAAGCTCAAAGCCCTTAACGGTAAGGTCTGCCATTTCCTGAACAGAAGCGGGAGCTAAAACTATCATATGAAAGTCGCCGTGAGCAGTGCCCTTGGTTGCCTGAAAATAGTCAGACTGCGAGGGTTGGATGCCGCCAAGACCGGGGCCACCACGCTGAACATTAACAATAAGAGCGGGCAAATCTGCACCTGCTAGATATGAAATTCCCTCACCCTTTAAGGATATACCTGGGCTCGAAGAAGAGGTCATAACCCTGTGTCCTGTAGAGGAAACACCGTAAACCATATTTATTGCCGCAATCTCACTCTCAGCCTGTAAGAAGCAACCGCCGATTTTTGGCATTCTCTTTGCCATATAAGCGGCAATCTCAGTCTGAGGGGTAATCGGATATCCGAAGTAATGGCGGCAGCCTGCGATAATTGCGGCTTCAGCTATTGCTTCATTACCTTTCATTAAAACCTTATCAGCCATTTTAAATCACCTTTCTACCTTGATTATACAGTCAGGACACATAGTAGCACAGAACGCACAGCCAATACAGTCAGCCTCGTTAACCGCCTCTACGGGATGATGTCCCTTTAAGTTGATTTTGTCCTTCGCAAGAGCCAAAACATTCTTTGGGCAAACATCAACACAAAGTCCGCAGCCCTTGCACTTATCTGTTTTAAAAGTAAGCTTTGCCATTGATAGCACTCCTTTTATGTAAAATCATTTATATTTTCCTGAAGCTTTAGGGCTAAAAGGTTATCAACCTTGCCCTCAAGTTCATTATAAATCTTTTCTGAAACTGTTGTCATTAAAAGAGGAAGTCCTGAAAGCCTGGACACCTCATCGGCATATTTTAAAGAAGCTAAAACATCCTTCGCAGTTGTTTCTTTTCCAAGATTAGAATTGTTGATTATCGCAGTAAACGGGATTTTAGAAGCCGTTTCTATCTCCCTCATAACCTCAATGGTAGACTCTGCATCGGGAGTCAGAGGACGGAAGCAGTTAATTACCAAAACCATTTCGTAATTTTCCTCTTCCTTTATCGCATCGGCAAGTCTGCCAAGGGCTAAGGCTCCCCTATCATCTCCGCCAACATCTATAACCGCAAATAACTTTTTATCATCGGTCAAGGAATACATCTGTTGCGGAAGGGCGGGGATATCAACATTACTGCCCGCATATTTTGAAACAATAAGCTCTATTCCCTTTTCCTTTAGCTCGCTATCGCTATCCTTAGTTCTGAAATAAGGGTTAACGATATCAAGGTCTGCAATAGCAACTCTATCTCTTTCTTCTTTAAGCCTGTATGCCAGATTTAAGGCAACATTGGTTTTTCCGCTGCCATAATGGCCGCAAAGAAGAGTAAGTCTTTTAAATTTCATAATAATTATAACTTATTGCGCTGAATTTTTCCACTTGTAGTTTTAGGTAAACTATCCCTGAAAACAACAATTCTTGGATATTTATAAGGCGCAGTTCTTTCTTTAACATATTTCTGGATTTCCTTTTTGAGCTCTTCAGTGCCCTCTGTTCCGTTAACCAGAACAATGCTAGCCTTAACAACCTGACCTCTAACCTCATCAGGTGCCGCAGAGACACCGCACTCTAAAACATAAGGAAGCTCCATAATAACGCTTTCAATTTCAAACGGTCCTATGCGATAGCCTGAAGATTTGATAACATCATCAACGCGACCAACATACCAGAAGAAGCCGTCCTCATCACGCCAAGCGGTATCGCCTGTGTGATAGAAGCCATCCCTCCAGGTCTCCTTGGTTTTCTCTTCATCACCATAGTAACAGGTCGCAAGTCCGCACGGAAGTCCGTTTTTAATATCAATAACGATTTCGCCTGTTTCACCAACAGGAACATCGTTACCATCACTATCAACAATATGAACATCATAAATCGGGGCAGGTTTACCCATTGAGCCGATTTTATGAGGCTCACCTATCATATTTCCGATAATCATAGTGCTTTCGGTCTGACCGAAGCCCTCGAGAATCTGAAGTCCTGTAATCTTTTCAAACTGGCGGTAAACCTCAGGGTTAAGTGCCTCACCTGCCGTTGTCATATGCTTAACGGAAGATAAATCATACTGCGAAATATCTTGTTTTATAAGCATTCTGAGCATTGTTGGCGGTGCACAGAAGGTTGTTATATTGTGTTTTGCAAACATTGGCAGAATTTCAGCCGCATCAAAGCGGTCAAAATCATAAACAAATATTGCACCCTCTGCAAGCCACTGACCGTAAAGCTTGCCCCACATAGCCTTTGCCCAACCCGTATCCGAGATGGTAAAATGTAATCCATCAGGGTCAACGCTATGCCAATATTTAGCTGTATGAAAATGTCCCAAAGGATATTTAAAGTTATGAGCTGCAATCTTCGGATAACCTGAAGTTCCCGAAGTGAAGTACATAAGCATTAAATCCTCACCGCAAGCGGTATCATCAGTACGCTTGAAGTGGGTACTATAAAGCGGATATTCCTCATCAAAGCTTCTCCAGCCCTCTTTCGAGCCGTTAACGATAAACTTATGAACAAGCTGAGGATTATTTTTAGCCGCTAAATCAACCTGATTTGCAGTGTCTCCATCTGCTGTACAGATAATAGCCGAAACCCCTGCAGAGCGGAAACGGTAATCAAAATCATGCTCCTGTAACTGATTTGTTGCAGGAATTGCGATAGCACCAAGCTTATTTAAAGCTATCATACTAAACCAGAACTGATAATGTCTCTTTAGAACGAGCATTACCCTATCGCCCTTTTTAATGCCTAACGACTTAAAATAGTTGGCGCACTGGTTGGAATATTTCTTGATATCCTTAAAGGTGAAGCGGTGTTCCTCTCCCTCTCTCGAAATATGAAGCATTGCAAGTTTTTCGGGTTCTCTCTTAGCCAAGGCATCAACAAGGTCAAAACCAAAGTTGAACTTCTCGGTGTTCTTGAAAGAAATCGAGGTGGGGGTTCCGTTTTCATTCTCGGTAATATCAATATACTTCTTATAAATACGCTCCTTGTCTTCTTTCTTAGGAAGAACAGGGGCTTTTTTCTCTATTCTCTGATATGTATTCGAAAGCTCGGGAATAGGCTCGCCTGTTGGGTTAAGAACTATAGCATAGAACTTACAATTTTCGCCCTCAACAGCTATCATTCCGTGGGGAGTTGAAGAATCGTAATAAATACTGTCCCCAGGTCCTAAAACAACCTGATGCTCGCCAACCTGAACCTTTAAATGACCCGAAACTACAATATCAAGCTCCTGACCTGCATGGGTTGTAAGCTCAATATCTTTAGTTTGTGCTTCCTCGCTATAATCACTTTCAACATAGAGAGGCTCGGCAATACGGTTTTTAAAGGCATAAGCCAGATTATAATAAATCATACCGTGAGCCTTTTCAATTTTTTGGCCCTCACCCGCTCTGGTTACGGTATATGATTTAAGCTTAGGGCTATAACCCTCGATAATATCAGTAACATCGACATTGAAAACTAAGGCACAACGGTATATGAAAGCAAAGTTTAGGTCGCTTTCCCCGTTTTCGCAGGCTATGTATTCGCTCTCACTAACTGCCGTCTTAACAGCCATTTCAGCAGTTGTTAAGCCCTCAATTTCTCTGAGCTCACGAATACGGCGCGCCATCTCTTTAATTTTAAAATCAAGTCCTGTTGTCTGTTGCATAACATCCTCCGTTTCGGAACGAAAAAACGCTCGTCCCAAAGTTATGACTTTGAGACGAGCACTGAATTTTTTCAATACCCGCGGTACCACTCAAATTGCAGTTTAAAAACTGCCCCTCAGGGTCCAATAACCCTTATGCCTTTACGCAGCAATCACGGAGAGGTTCTACTAAGTTTTACCCTTTCTTCCTCTCGGCTCAGAAGCTACAAACGCTGAAACTTTACCAATGGCTCGCACCAACCGCCATCTCTCTTCAGGCTATTTTTCAACGCCCTCTTCGTCAAAGCCTTTTTAATTGTAGTAATTGTATCACAACATTCGGTATTTGTCAATATTTTAATGGAACATTATAGCTTATTTCTTTGGATTTTTCCGCTTATTGTCTTAGGAAGTTCTTTTTTGAACTCAACTATACGGGGATATTTATAAGGAGCGGTATGTTCCTTAACATATTTCTGGATTTCCTTCTTGAGCTCCTCTGTGCCCTCGGTTCCCTCAACAAGCACAATGCTTGCTTTAACAACCTGACCTCGAACCTCATCAGGAGCCGCAGAAACGCCGCATTCCAAAACATACGGAAGCTCCATGATAACACTCTCGATTTCGAACGGTCCGATACGGTAGCCTGATGATTTGATAACATCATCAATACGGCTTACATACCAGAAATAACCGTCCTCATCACGCCAAGCGGTATCTCCGGTGTGATACATACCGTCATACCAAGCTTCTTTTGTTTTTTCTTCATCAAGATAATATTCCCTGAAAAGTCCGCAAGGAACATTTTCCTTTGTTCTTACAACGATTTCGCCAACCTCACCGTCTGCTACGGGGTTGCCCTCGCTGTCAACAATATCAACATCGTATTGAGGTGTAGCCTTACCCATAGCACCAATCTTCGGAACAGTTCCGTAAAGATTTGCGATGGTAAGGGTTGTTTCGGTCTGACCGAAGCCTTCCATAATCTCAAGACCTGTTGCGTCCTTAAACTGCTTGAAAACCTCAGGATTTAAGGCCTCACCTGCAGTTGTCATATGATGAATTGAGGATAAGTCATATTTTGAAAGGTCGCTTTTAACAAGCATTCTGAGCATTGTAGGCGGTGCGCAAAAGGTTGTTATATTATACTTTGCAAACATCGGCAAAATCTCATCTGCATTGAAGCGGTCAAAGTCGTAAACAAAAACTGCTCCCTCGCAAAGCCATTGACCGTAAAGCTTGCCCCAGAGTGATTTACCCCAACCCGTATCCGAAATGGTAAGGTGGAGTCCGTCTCTTTCGCAGCAATGCCAGTATTTTGCAGTAACAAAATGACCTAAAGCATAGGTATGCTTATGAGAAGCCATCTTTGGATTACCTGTTGTTCCCGAAGTAAAGAACATTAGAGCCGCTTCATCGCCCGAAGAAGTATCTTCAGTGCGGTCTAATTTTCCTGAGAAACGGCTGTATTCACTGTCAAAATCGTGCCAACCGTCTCGACTTCCGCCAACCATTACAAGTGTTTTAACCTGAGGACAGTTTTTAGCTGCTCTCTCAGCGATTTCAGCGGTATCTCCATCTGCAGTACAAACTATTGCACTAACGCCCGCAGCATTATATCTGTACTCGAAATCGTGGTCCTTAAGCTGATTTGTTGCAGGAATTGCAACAGCACCAAGCTTATGAAGAGCAACCATACTGAACCAGAACTGATAATGCCTTTTAAGAACGAGCATAACCCTATCGCCCTTCTTGATGCCAAGAGAAGCAAAATAGTTTGCAGTCTGGTTAGAAGCCCTCTTAATATCCTTAAAGGTGAAACGGCGTTCGGTCATATTTTTATCTATATGAAGCATTGCAAGCTTATCAGGATATTTATCAGCAATTCCGTCAACGATATCGAAGCCGAAGTTAAAGGTATCGGTGTTTTTGAATTCAATCTCCTGTAAAGCACCGTTTTCATCCTCTTTGGTTTCAACAAACTTCTCGCAAACAAGCTTCTGAGATGTCTTAGCAGATGCAATACTGCGTCTAACGGTTTCTTCCTTGACATTTTCGCCCGGTAAAACAACCGCACAGAAAACACAATCCTCACCGTCAACCGCTATCATTCCGTGAGGGGTTGAGGAGTTATAGAAAATACTGTCTCCCTCATGAAGAATTTCGGTATGGTTTCCTATTTGCACCTTTAAGGAGCCGCTGAGCACCAGGTCAAATTCCTGACCTGAGTGTGTTGCAAGCTGGATAGGTTTATTCTGCTGAGAAGCGGAATATTCGTATTTAACCCAATAGGGCTCTGCTAATTTATCCTTGAACTTGGGTGCTAAGTTGGCGATATCAATGCCCTCTTCCTTAGCTGTTCGCTGTCCCTTGCCCTTTCTCGTTACTGTGTAACTTGAAAGTTTTGCTGAATGGCCTTCCAAAAGCTCGGTAAGCTCAACATCAAACAAAAGAGCACATTTATGTATAAAACTAAACGGAATATCTGCACTTGCTGTTTCAAATGCAAGATATTTTTCTTCGGATACCTCGGTTTTCTCTGCCATTTCCGAAATAGACCAACCCATAATCTCTCGCATTTCCTTAATTCTGGAAGCGATTTCCATTAACTGTTGTTTTGTTGTGTCGGCTGTCATACTAACTACTCCTTTTTTCTGTAAAAATTTACATTTATTTTTCGTTGGAATTTTTAGTTTTTCGAACGGCTTTTAACAGATAAAAACAAAAAAACCGCCTCAAAGAAAAACTTTGAGACGGAATAAAATATCCGCGGTACCACTCAAATTGCAGTTTCTAAAACTGCCCCTCAGGGTCCAACAACCCTTATGCCTTTACGCAGCAATCACGGGAAAACTTACACGCAAAAAGTTTCAGTTTTCCGGCTCGGAAGGGATAGGCCTTTAAAATACTCACTATCGGTTTGCACCAACCACCGACTCTCTGAAAGCTAATATTTCAGCCGACTTCGTCAAAGCCTTTTAAAATTTTTAATTATTGTAACACCTTTTTTTAAATTTGTCAACACTTTTTTATTCGCCTTTATACTTTTTTTTTGTTGCCATACCGCCCCTTATATGCCTTTCTTGTTTGTTTTTCTCCAAAACCTTTTTTACAAGGCGGTAAAGCTGAGGGTTATCATATCTAAGTCTCTCGGTAACATCTTTATGTACAGTAGATTTGCTAATCTTGAAAACCTTTGCCGTAGCTCTCACGGTAGCACCTGTATCTAAAATATATTCACCTAAAATAACAGCTCTTTCCCCTGTTTGCCCAGCCATACAATCAACTCCTAGGTTAGCCAAAGCATTTAAACTCGAATCAGATTTTGAAACAAGTATTTTATGCTGTGGCATCGTTAAAATACTCGCAAATCCGTTAGGATTTGCTGCGTTTTGTGCCTTGCACACCAAAAAATCCTTTATTTACAAAATTCTGCGACCTTAAAGGTGCGGTTTT
>JAZPXP010000001.1:0-7552 GCA_045543715.1 Acutalibacteraceae bacterium | reverse complement strand
TTTGGCGGTTATTTTTTTAAAAAATGCTTGCAAATGGAAAAGAGTTGTGGTATAATTTTTTGGCTATTGGGAAAATAGCAAATATAAAACACACATTCCGCTTATTTTCAGGCAGGTGTCAGCTTATGATACGGGCTGATTTCCTTGAACAACAGCGGGATGGAGGAAAAACCTCAGGAGGAAAAAGAAATGGCAGTAGTATCAATGAAACAGCTTCTTGAAGCAGGTGTTCATTTTGGACATCAGACAAGACGTTGGAACCCGAAAATGGCTGAGTACATTTTCACAGAAAGAAACGGTATTTACATTATCGACCTTCAGAAGACCGTTAAAAAGCTTAACGATGCTTATATGTTCGTTCGCGACATTGCAGCTGAAGGCGGAGATATCCTTTTCGTAGGTACCAAGAAACAGGCTCAGGATTCCGTTAAGGAAGAGGCTGAGCATTGCGGTATGCCCTATGTTAACGCTCGTTGGCTTGGCGGTATGCTCACAAACTTCACAACTATTAAAACCAGAATTGCTCGCTTAAATCAGCTTCGCAATATGCGTGATGACGGTACTTTCGAGCTTCTTCCCAAGAAGGAAGTTATCAAGCTCAACCTTGAGATTGAAAAACTTGAGAAGTTCTTAGGCGGTATTCAGGAAATGAAGAAAATCCCTAGTGCTCTCTTCATTGTTGACCCCAGAAAAGAGAGAATTGCTGTTGCTGAGGCTAAGAAACTCGGCATCCCGATTGTTGCTATCGTTGACACCAACTGCGACCCCGATGAAATCGATGCAGTTATCCCCGGTAACGACGATGCTATCCGTGCTGTAAAGCTCATTGCAGAGACAATTGCTGCTGCTGTTATTGAGGGCAGACAGGGTACTGAAATGGGAACAGCCGCTATTGAAGAGGCTGCTGAAGAAGTAGCTGAAACTGCAGAAGACGCAGAATAATTTATTCGGAGGAATTACTAATGGCTTTTACTGCTAAAGACGTTCAGGCTTTAAGAGAAAAAACCGGTTGCGGTATGATGGACTGCAAAAAGGCTCTCGTTGAGACTAACGGTGATATGGATGCAGCTGCAGATTATTTAAGAGAAAAAGGTCTTGCTTCTCAGGCTAAGAAAGCAAGCCGTATCGCAGCTGAGGGTACAGTTTGTGCTTATGCTAAGGATGGCGTTGGCGTTGTTGTTGAACTTAACAGCGAGACCGACTTCGTTGCTAATGGTGATGGCTTCAAGGCTTTAGCTGCTGAGGTAGCTGAAATCGTTGCAGAGCAGAATCCTGCAGACCTTGATGCTCTTCTCAAGTGCGAGAAGGACGGTCAGACCGTTGAAGAAAAGGTTCAGGAGCTTTTCCTTGCTATTCGTGAGAATATTAAAATCCGCCGTTTCGAGCGTGTTGAGGGTAAGGTTGTTACCTATGTTCATGCTGGCGGTAAAATCGGCGTTATGGTTAACTTTGAAACCGAGCTTGCTGATGATAATGCAGATTTCGTTGCTATGGGTAAAAACATTGCAATGCAGATTGCAGCTATGAACCCCTCTTATCTTGATGAGGCTTCTGTTCCTGCAGAGGTTCTCGAGAAAGAAAAGGCTATCCTCATCGCTCAGATGAAGGAAGACCCCAAAATGGCTAACAAGCCTGAGATGGTTCTTGCTAAGATTGTTGATGGTAAAATCGGCAAATACTATAAGGAAAACTGCCTTGTTGAGCAGGCTTTCGTTATGGATGGCGACCTTACTGTTGGCAAGTATGTTGAGAAGACTGCTAAAGAGCTTGGTGCTGATATTAAGATTAAGTCCTTCGTTCGTTTTGAGAAGGGTGAAGGTCTTGAAAAGAGAGTTGACGACTTCGCTGCTGAAGTTGCTGCAATGGCAAAATAATAAAACTTTAAACCGGAAGGGAAGCCCTTCCGGTTCTTTTATCTTAAATTTACCTTAAAGGAGCTTTTATATGAATATCTGGCATGATATAGACCCAAAAAGAATAACCCCTGAGGATTTTATCGCGGTTGTTGAGATTTCAAAGGGAAGTAAAAAGAAATACGAGCTTGATAAAGAAACCGGCCTTATAATTCTTGACAGAGTTTTATATACTTCAACCCATTATCCCGCTAATTACGGTTTTATTCCCCGTACTTTTGGCGATGATAACGACCCGCTTGATGTTTTAATCCTTTGTTCTGAGGAACTTGAGCCATTAACCTTGGTGCGTTGTTATCCTATAGGTTATATTTCTATGCTTGACGGCGGCAGAATGGATGAAAAGATTATTGCGATTCCGTTTGCTGACCCCACATATAATAAATATAAGGATATTTCAGAATTGCCCGAGCATATTTTTGATGAAATGAAGCATTTCTTCAGGGTTTACAAGGAACTTGAGCGCAAGGAAACAATAACAGGCGAAACAAGTGATAGAAAAGCAGCTGTTAAGGTTATCGGTGCCGCACTTAACAATTATATAGAAAATTTCTGTAAATAAAACGGAAGAAGAGGGGACTCTTCTTCTTTTTTAGCTTATATTGTTAAAAAAATAACAAAGATTTCGGGGAATTTTCGAAAAATTGAAAAAAGTTTGATAAATTCCTAACAAACCTATTGACATTGGCATATTATTTATATATAATAGGATACATTGATAAAGAAAGAAAAACTTTGGAGGTTTTTATTATGGCAAGAGTATATAATTTTAGTGCAGGTCCTTCTATGTTGCCTGAGGAGGTTTTAAAAACTGCAGCAGCAGAGATGCTCGAATATGGTGAAAGCGGTCAATCTGTTATGGAGATGTCCCACCGTTCAAAAGAATATCAGGCAATTTTCGATGAGGCAGAGGCTAATCTCAGAGAGATTATGAATATCCCTGAAAATTATGAAGTTCTTTTCTTACAGGGCGGTGCTTCAACTCAGTTTGCTATGATTCCCCTTAATCTTATGACCAAGAACGGCAAGGCTGATTATATTATAACAGGTCAGTGGGCTAACAAGGCTTATAAAGAGGCTGCCCGTTACGGAGCAGCCCGTGAGGTTGCTTCTTCTATGGATAAGACCTTCAGCTATATTCCTAAGACAACTGCTGCTGATTTCGATAAGGATGCAGACTATGTTCATATTTGTATGAATAACACTATCTACGGAACAAAGTATAACACTTTACCTGAAACAGGAGACGTTCCGCTTATTGCAGATATTTCTTCTTGCATTTTATCAGAGCCGATTGATGTTTCTAAATTCGGTATGCTTTATGCAGGTGCTCAGAAGAACGTTGCTCCTGCAGGTGTTACTATTGTTATTATCCGCAAGGATTTAATCGGCAATGCTATGGATATTACCCCTACAATGCTTAAGTATGATACCCATAGCGAAAACGGCTCAATGTTCAATACTCCGCCTTGCTATACTATCTATGTTGCAGGTCTTACTTTTAAATGGATTAAGAAGATGGGCGGACTTGAGAAGATGAAGGAAATTAATGAGAAAAAGGCTAAAATCCTTTATGATTTCCTTGATAATTCAAAGCTCTTTAAGGGTACAGTTGTTCCTGAGGACCGTTCTTTAATGAATGTTCCATTTGTAACAGGAAGCGAAGAGCTTGATGCTAAGTTTGTTGCTGAGTCTAAGAAGGCTGGTTTTGTTAACCTTAAGGGACACCGTTCTGTTGGCGGTATGAGAGCTTCTATCTATAACGCTATGCCTATTGAGGGCGTTGAAAAGTTGGTTGAATTTATGAAGAAATTCGAGGAGGAAAACGCATAATGTTTAAGATTAAAACCTATAACAAGATTGCGAAAACAGGTCTTACTGTTTTTGATGATAAATATACCATCGGTGATGAGGTTGAGAATGCAGACGGTGCGATAGTTCGCTCTGCAGCTCTTCACGATATCGAATTCCCCGCAAGCTTAAAGGCTATTGCACGTGCGGGTGCGGGCACTAATAACATCCCGATTGAGCGTTGCTCGGAAAACGGTATTGTTGTTTTCAATACTCCCGGTGCTAATGCAAATGCCGTTAAGGAGCTTGTAATTGCAGGTATGCTCATTTCTTCCCGTAGAGTAATCTCTGGTATTGAATGGGCTAAAACCTTAAAGGGCAACGGCGATGAGGTTGGCAAAATGGTTGAAAAGGGCAAGGGTGCCTTTGTTGGTCCTGAAATCAAGGGTAAAACTGTTGGTATCGTGGGTCTTGGTGCTATCGGTGTTATGGTTGCGAATGCCGCTAACCACCTTGGAATGAAGGTTTTCGGTTACGACCCCTATCTTTCGGTTAAATCTGCTTGGAACTTAACACACAATGCAGTTCATATTGATGATATAAACGAGATATTCGAGAAATGCGATTATATTTCTCTTCATGTTCCGCTTACCAATAACACCAAAAACCTCATCAATGCTGAAACTATTGCAAAGATGAAGAACGGCGTTAGAATTCTCAACTTTGCGCGTGGCGGTCTTGTTGATAACGATGCTTTGAAGGCTGCTTTAGAGTCGGGTAAGGTAGCAAGCTATGTAACCGATTTCCCATCTGATGATATTATCGGTGTGGACGGTGTTATTGCTATTCCGCACCTTGGTGCTTCAACCCCTGAATCCGAGGATAACTGTGCTGTTATGGCTGCAAAAGAGCTTATGGATTATATCGAGAACGGTAATATCGTAAACTCGGTTAACCTTCCTGAGATTACTATGCCCAGAAGCGGTGAACACAGAATTTGCGTTATTCATAAGAATATCCCGAATATGCTTACCGCTATTACAAAGATAGTTGCAGATGACAATGTTAACATTGAAAATCTTCTCAACAAATCCCGTGGCGACTATGCTTACACAATGCTTGATATCGGTGTTGCTGATACCGATGCAGTTGCAAATGAAATCGCTGAAATCGAGGGCGTTATTAAGGTTAGAGTTATCTAATAATGAAAATTATAGGGCAGCAGAATTTTTCTGCTGCCCTGTTTTATTTTTCGATGGAATTTTCTGCTTTTTAATCAATAAAACCCTTGACAAAGAGATAAGGAATGGATATAATATTTGTTATGACGATAGAGGTGGAAGTATGATTATTGATTTAAAAAAGATTTTTGTCAATGATAATTCTTCTTTACCGCTTGAGTATTCGTTGGATATGAGTGATTTAGAATATATGGGTTATTATCCGCTCAAAAAGCCTGTTGTTCTAAAGGGTACCGTTTCCAACAAAGCAAGTCTTGTAAGGTTAGAGGCATCTATTAGCTATGAGTATGATGCCCCGTGCGACCGCTGCGGCAGTGAAGCTTTGCGTGAGCATTCTGTAAAGCTTGATAAATCACTCGCCGTTAGAACCGAAAGCGAAGAAAGTGATACGATACTTGTTATCCCTGATATGAAGCTCGACTTGGAGGAGCTTATATATTCAGAGGTCGTTGTTAATCTTCCTATGAAGCATTTATGTAAGGAAGATTGCAAGGGTATCTGCTCTAAGTGCGGCAAAAACCTTAATGAAGGCGAATGCGGTTGTTCTAAAAAGGAAATTGACCCGAGGCTTTCAGCACTTGCCGCTTTATTAAATGAAGAATAACAATGTTTAAGGAGGTGCCGAAATGGCAGTACCGAAGAGAAAAACTTCTAAAGCAAGAAGAGATAAGAGAAGAAACAATGTATGGAAGCTGAGCGCTCCGACTTTGGTTAGATGCTCAAACTGCGGCGAATATAAGCGCCCCCATAGACTTTGCCCTGCCTGCGGTCAGTATAACGGCCGTGAGGTTGTAAAGGTTGGCGAATAATTGCTTTGAGTAGCAATCGAGGAGGAGCAATCCTCCTCTTATTTTTTAGTATGAGAGGTGAAAATTCAAGTGTCTGTTATAATTAAGTCAGTTTCAAAGGGAAGTAGTGCTTATAAAGCGGGGATAAAGGCAAATGATACCCTCGTTTCTATCGATGGAAATGAGATTATGGATGTTTTGGATTACCGTTTTTATCAGAACAACTCAAGGTTAAAGCTTGAGGTTATAAATGCAAAAGGCAAACAGAAAACCTTTAAGATTAAGAAAAAAGAGTATGATGAAATAGGCCTTGAATTTGAAACCTATTTAATGGATAAACAGCATCATTGCAAGAATAAGTGCATTTTCTGTTTTATCGACCAGTTGCCAAAGGGACTTCGTGAAACCCTTTATTTCAAGGATGATGATTCACGCCTTTCTTTTTTGTTCGGCAATTATATAACACTTACGAATATCACCGAACACGAAGTTGAGCGTATTATAAAGATGCATATAAGCCCTATAAATATCTCTGTTCACACCACTAACCCAGAGCTTAGGGTTAAGATGATGAAAAACAAGAATGCAGGGGCTGTTTTGCCACTAATTAAGCGTTTTGATGAGGCGGGAATTAAGATTAACTGCCAAATGGTTTTATGCCCTGGTTATAACGATAGAAAAGAGCTTATTAAAACACTTGAAGATTTAACCGCCCTTAAGAATGCCGAGTGTATTGCGGCGGTTCCTGTCGGACTAAGTGGGCACAGAGAGGGACTCGAAAAATTAGTTCCTTTTAACAAGCAAACGGCAACTGAAGTTATCGATATTATTGATAAGTTCTCAGAAAAATGTCTTAAAGAAAACGGAAAACGCCGAGTTTTTGCGGCAGACGAATTTTATATTCTGGCTGAAAAAGAATTACCCGATGCCTCTTTTTATGAGGATTTTTTGCAGCTTGAAAACGGTGTTGGTCTTGTTCCCTTGATGCTTGATGAGGTAAATTCGGCTTTAGAGGATACTGAATATAATCCTGTAAGAAAGCGTAAAATCAGTATAGCAACGGGTGAAGCTGCAAAGCCTTTTATAGAGGATATAGTTGACAAGTGCATAAAAAAATGGGATAATTTAGAATGTAAGGTTTATGCTATCAAAAATGAGTTTTTCGGCGGCGAAATAACCGTTGCAGGCTTGGTTACTGCAACCGATATTCTAAAGCAGTTAAGCGGTAAAGAATTAGGCGAAGAACTGCTCATTCCCTCGGTTATGCTAAGGGACGCGGGGGATATGTTTTTAGATAGTATAACACTTGAAGAATTATCCAAAAAGCTTAACATTAAGATAACCCCCGTTAATAATGATGGATATGAACTAATTGATAAAATTCTTGGAAAGGATGAGGCATAATGGCAAAACCTATTGTTGCGGTTGTTGGTAGACCGAATGTTGGAAAATCAACGCTTTTTAATAAGATAATCGGCAAAAGGCTTTCTATTGTTGATGATACCCCCGGTGTTACCAGAGACCGTATTTACGGTGATGCTGAATGGCTCGGAAGAAAACTTATGCTCGTGGATACGGGCGGTATTGAGCCTAAAACCGATGATATCATTCTTTCTTCTATGCGTGCTCAGGCTCAGCTTGCTATTGATACAGCTTCTGTTATTATCTTTGTTACCGATATAAAAACAGGCGTAACAGCTGCTGATGAGGATGTTTCGGCAATGCTAAGAAGAAGCGGAAAACCAGTAGTTTTATGCGTTAATAAATGCGATAAAATCGGCGATACTCCCGCTGAATTTTATGAGTTTTATAATTTAGG